>NZ_CP039904.1:0-345833 GCF_005221385.1 Agrobacterium tumefaciens
ACAGAAACTATATGAGTGAGATGGAATTGATTAGAGCGGAGATCAGGTTTGAGAGACGATCGATCACAATAACAATATCATGATATTGTTATTGTGATCGATCGTCTCTCAAACCTGATCTCCGCTCTAATCAATTCCATCTCACTCATATAGTTTCTGTGCATAATCATTCTCCAGCCAGATCGCTAATTCCAACATAAAAGTCATATATTTACACGTTATCGTCCCGCAATTCGCAAATTGCAGGCCGTAAAAACAAGATTCTGGCCGCGGATTTTCATCCGCCCTCAAATATTCATATACAATTCAACACAACATATATTTCATATGTTTCTGCATATATATCTATATAAATATATGTTTACGGAATCCTACCAGATCGAAGGTGTGCTCCCCTCTTCCTCTGGTTGTATAAATATTGCTTCTTGCGTCGACGATTCATAATCTTCGCAACCCTTCGCCTCATCAGGGCTGTATCTGCACGAGCTGCAAGAACGTACATTTCATAGAGACCCATTTGAACACACCTTTTCTATCACGCGACGCAGTTGCGACCGTGTTATGATCTTCATCTCTCTTTCCCATCTGCCTTTCAGCTCGATGGGCATTGCAACGGGGCACTGAAAACTGCCACCTGTGGAAAATAAAGACACTTATCAGTGCCCCGCATCAGCGGTTTGTGCCTGTCAAAGCATGCCTTTCAGCCAATGCGTTTCGGAGAAATAGAGAGGCCCACCACAAACCAGATTCCATCTCTCCTCCGGTCATTGCCAGACGACTTTCCCTGCCAGACCCCGGAATATGAAAGCGACGTCTTTCTCTCATACAACGGCAATCATTCAGATCCGAAACAGGGATAGTATAGGTCAGGCAAACAGGATGGGGATGAGTGGGGAAATTAAAAAGTGAGAAACCAGACGGAACACATCTGGGCTGCGTCGCAACATAAGTCTTAATAACTAAATTTGTGCATGCTTTGTTCTTGCTAACAAGGATAAATCCTGGCAGGATGGCAAAAAAATACCCAGCGAGGACAACATGAAAGATTCGATCACCGACTTTTCTAGGTTACGCCAACAGGTCGGAATTAGCCTCGAACAGCTGGCTCCCATCGTGGGCTTCAGCCTTTCCACGTTGTATCGCTGGGAACGCGGACAGCAGGAACCAAGACAAGCTGCCATAGCCGTCCTGCATGGACTTCTGAACGCGCGCGCCCAGGTCGTCAACGAAAATCCAGCATTTACCTTCATTGACCTCTTTGCGGGCATCGGCGGACTGCGCCGCGGGTTCGACCACATCGGTGGGAAATGCGTATTTACTTCAGAATGGGATAAGTATTCACAGGCAACTTACAAGGCAAACTATCGCAGCGACGATCATGAAGTCGAAGGTGATATCACGAAAGTAAACGCCGCTGACATCCCGGCACACGACATTTTACTGGCAGGCTTCCCATGTCAGCCATTCAGTATTGCCGGCGTAAGTAAGAAAAATGCCTTAGGCCGTGCCCACGGCTTTGCAGACGAGACACAGGGAACTCTTTTCTTTGATGTCGCACGCATCATAAAACATCACCAACCCAAGGCCTTTTTGCTTGAGAACGTGAAGAACCTTGTCAACCACGATAAGGGACACACATTCGAAGTGATCATGAAAAAGCTGAAGGAAGAACTCGGTTACGACGTGGAAACCCGCGTCATAGATGCGAAAGGATATGTTCCCCAGCACCGGGAGCGAATTTTCATCGTCGGCTTCCGCAGGGATCTTGGTATCAAATTCTCCTTCAAAAACTTCAACATGCCGGATTCGTACGCAGGGCCGAAGCTCAAGACAATCCTGCACCCGGAAGACGGATCAGAAGGGCCAGACAAACATTATACACTGGGCAACATTGGTAACGTCTCAGAGCGATACATCCTGACAGACCATCTATGGAGGTATCTGCGCGACTACGCCGCGAAGCACGCCGCCGCCGGAAACGGATTTGGTTATGGTCTCGTAGGCCCAGGCGATGTTGCTCGCACTCTTTCGGCACGCTATTACAAGGACGGATCTGAGATCCTGATCGATCGCGGTCCCGCCCTCAATCCGCGCCGACTCACACCTCGGGAATGCGCACGACTCATGGGCTTTGACGAACCGGGCAAGGCCGAATTCGTGATACCGGTGAGTGACACCCAGGCATATCGTCAGTTCGGTAATAGCGTCGTCGTGCCAGTTGTGAAAGCCGTAGCCAGCCATATGCTACCCTTTATCGAGGAGGCGTTGGCCTGCGCAGCAAATGGGCGAATGAAGCTCAGTGCCTGATACTCACCGCCCCAAATGGCGCGCCTTGGACCATAAGGTCAATTGCCTGACCAACTTCCTTGGTCGCCTCCTCCCAAGAGGCCGCCGACGATGTGTTGTTTTGCCATGACTGATGTGGTCGATAGCGTAACTCGTAGTCGAATGATGTCAGGTATCAGGAGCAAAAATACAAAGCCCGAATTGGTCATACGAAAAGGCCTTCATGCGCTGGGTTTCCGCTACAGGCTGCACCCGAAAAAGATTCCTGGTAAGCCAGACCTGTGGCTGCCCAAATATGGCGCCGCCATATTTATCCACGGTTGTTTTTGGCACGGGCACAACTGCTCTCTTTTCAAAATACCTGGTACCAGGCAAGACTTCTGGAAGGCCAAGATCAATACGAATCGCATCAGAGATGCGCGCGTCAACGAGTTACTGGCCGACGCCGGTTTACGTCGACTGGAGATTTGGGAATGCGCTTTTCGGGGACCAGGACGTATCGGGCTGGAAGAGACTCTTGCACGGACAGCCGAATGGCTCCGTGGAGAAGAGATTGGATGTGAGATAAGGGGGACGCGATAAATGATGGAACTGGGTGATTGGCTCAGCGAGTATAGCGGGCCGAATTACACATGGTACGTCAAGCGATTGAGCGGCAATGATACACTTGCCAATAAAACACACCAGGCGGGTCCGTATATTCCCAAAGAATTGCTGTTCGAAGTACTTCCGGGTCTCGCACGTATTGACGTAGAAAACCCCGATCTTTGGTTTAATGTGTACATTGACAGCCATGCCGACGCCCGCCAGATCCGAGCAGTCTATTACAACAGCAAGCG
Source organism: Agrobacterium tumefaciens (assembly GCF_005221385.1). NCBI lineage: Bacteria > Pseudomonadati > Pseudomonadota > Alphaproteobacteria > Hyphomicrobiales > Rhizobiaceae > Agrobacterium > Agrobacterium tumefaciens. Next base: position 3,126 of record NZ_CP039904.1, read on the forward strand.
TCACAAGAAACAACCGAACGGTCGCGATGAAACACGACTGACGAATTGGGGCGGTGGCGAATCGGCACTGCTGGATCCCGAAAGCACGGGCGCGTTGACCATATTCGCTTTCTCGGTTGAACCAAGTGTCACACCAGAATGCCATGTCTGGGTCTGCCGGCATGAGACAGAAGAAGAACTCGTCGAGGACCGCATCGGCCCCATCGAGCCGGGTAAGTCGATAGTCCAGCCTGTAGGCGGTACGATCCAAGCCAGCCTGTTCGAGACTACTGTCCGCGCCAGTTGTTGGCTGACGCCGGATGAGATTCCCACCGCGTGGCTCACGAAGTTTCCAAGCGGAGTCGAAATAATCGCCAAGGCAGCCGAACTTCAGTCCCATGGCAACCTTATGCCTGATCTGCGGCTTATGAAGCGACGTGCCTGCGAATACGAGATATTCCGTAGCGTAGAGGAAGCAGTCGAGATGCCGCTTATAAAAGCTGGCTTCACCAATATCGATGGCTTCATCTCTCGAGCGCAGACAATCCTCCAACGCAGGAAATCCCGTGCCGGAAGATCACTCGAACTCCACGCTCGCGAGATTTTCATGGAGGAAAAGCTCGTAGAGGGAACCGACTTTTCGCATCAGCCCGAATCTGAATCGGGTAAATCTCCAGACTTTCTTTTCCCTTCCGAGGCCGCCTATAAGGATACAAATTTCCCCTCAGAAAAACTTAGAATGTTGGCGGTGAAGACGACCATGAAGGATCGCTGGCGTCAGATCCTCAATGAGGCCAATCGCGTGGAGCATAAGCATCTGCTTACGCTGCAGGAAGGAATATCGGAAACTCAATTCAGAGAGATGATCGATGCAAAGGTTACACTAGTTGTGCCAAAGCCAATAATTGAGAAATTTCCGGAATCCGTTCAGCCGCACCTCCAAACCCTTGAATCCTTCATAGGCGACATGCGTCTGCTGCGACTTTGATAGCCGGAAATCAGTTGGAGCAATTGTGGGTTAAACGTCAGGCAGTACCCGCGTTGGGTGTGCAACAAGCAGGCAGAATCAGCCACGTTGTTGGAGCGAAGACAACAATGCGTCAAGCATCAAGTCGCTGTATTGTTTACTTTTTCTTTCTACTAAGGGAAATATTTCTAGTCTGACGAGAAAACACGAATAAGGATCAAGACTTGAAGGTCATCACAGGAACCGGATTTGCCGCTGCTGCCCTGCTTTTTTCAGGCTCTTTTGCATTTGCCGCACCCACATATCTCAGCTGTGAATTCGCAGGTTCGAAGGGAACCCCTCAGGTGTTCAATTTCGCTCTCGACGAAGCCGCCGGGACATTTGGAGTTTATGTCCCGGCTTCTGGCAGTCAGAGAATGGAGAAAGGCGCCTTTGCCGGTGGTAAAGCGAGCCTGAATGAAGGCTCGGTGGCATGGGAGATCGATATCGCCAAGGGTTCGGTCATCCGCGATAAACGCATGGTTGGCGAGAAGGATGGCGGGACCTGCAAGACGATCTCGCACGCGCAGAGCGGCTTTGAAGAGTAATTGCAGTTCTGGACGAGACCGCGGAACAGGGAGCTGACGGCACGGCGCATCTATAGCGCCTTGGCGAAGCGTTCCAGTTTGCCCAGCGTTTGCTGACCCAGCTCCACGGCACCGAAACCCTTCGCTTGCTGGAACTCGGCTTCCGTGCTGAACACCATGCCCAGCACAACTTTCGTCGCGCCATTCTGATCTTCGAAGGAGGCCCAGGCGTCGGCATGTTTCGGCCCGTTTTCGCCCCACAGCAGCATATAGCCGATCCTCTCTTCTGGCCGGACCTCGACATAACGATGATGGTTCGGGAAGACTGTGCCGTCAGGGCCGATCATGTCAAAGACCCATTCCCCGCCGGTCCGCAGATCAATCCTCTTCGTGCGGCACGAAAACCCTTCAGGACCCCACCATTGCGGCAGCGTCTTTTCGTTCATCCAGGCTTTCCAGACGATGTTTCGCGGCACCTTTATCGTTCGTTCCAGCACCATGGTTCGCCCGGCCACGCTAGCCAGATTGTTGAGACCGGCGCTGAAACCTTGTTGATAGCCATCGCGCATATCCTCGGCCAATGAGGAAAGCTGCACCGTTACGGTCAAGCGGCTACGCTCTTCCGCCGCCTGAAAATCGGCAGTGACCAGCGCTGCCGACTGGGTTACGCCCCCGGAGGAGACCACCTCGTAATTCACGCTGCGGCGGGTTGGCTGCAGCTCCAGCCAGCCGCATTCACAGCGAATATCCGGCTGGCCGGCGACCTTGCAGAGCGAGACTTCGCGACCGCCCAGCCTGCTGTCCGCCTCCAGGAATTCCACGGTGACCGAGGGTGAGGGAGAGGCCCACACCGCCCGGGCGGCGGGTGACAGCCAGACCTGCCAGAGAGCCGATAGCGGAACGGCAATCTCCCGTTCGAAGCTGAGCGTCGCAAAACGATCTTGCGGCAGATGCGGTTCAGCGTGTGCGCTTTTTTGACCCGATTTCGTTGTCATTGTGAATCCTCCTTCATGGCCTGCATTGCAAATGCCTCCAACCGGTCAAGCCGGCTCTCCCACATGGCCCGCTGCTCATCGAGCCATGTCCTCACCGGCTCCAGCGCTTCGGGCACTATCGCGCAGGTGCGCACCCGCCCATCCTTGGACGTGATGATCAGCCCCGCCTCCTCCAGCACGGAAAGATGCCGCATCACCGTGGGCAGACGCAGCCCCGTGGGAGCGGACAACTCCATGACCGGTGCCGGCCCGCCGCCGAGGCGGGCCAGAATTGCCCGCCGCGTTGGATCGGCCAGAGCCTGGAAGATCAGTGATAGCTCCTGATGATGCTTAGTCATCCTGCTAACTATCATGCTTCATCGCGACGGAGCAAGGGAAAACTTAGCAGATCAACTAAGTTTTATCCGGAGGAATGGCACCGGGGATGAAATGTCCGTGCGTCTCCCGGCCGTTCGTTTGGGTAACCGAGCCTTTCCCCTTCTTGCGCCTGGCGTTCGGCAACCGGCGGCGGATGCAACTGCTGGGTCGGAAACAAGCCATCAAAAGTTGCAGAAAAAGATTGACTCTCGCAGCTGCCTGAGTGAGCTTCGCGGGGAAAAGACGGGGAAAATATCAAATCATCATGTCACCAGAACGCTTTAATCAATGCCTGCGGGTCATCCGCTGGACGCCGATCAATATTGCGTCCGCGCTGCAATGCGAACTTTCGTGGATCGAGGCACTGGAGGCGGGCAATGAGGAGGTTCCCGCTGGCCTGGCCACATGGCTTGAAACGCTTGCACAGGCGCATGAAGCTCTCCCGCCTCCATCAACCTACAGAGGAAAACGGTCGGCATTCTGATGCGGCCGATAGCTCTTAATCTTCACCAACAACTGGATTACTCGAAATGAAATATGTCATAGCAGCTCTTGGCCTGATCAGCTTCTCAAGCCCTGCCTTCGCGGCCTCCTGCGAGAAGAACTTCGCTGTCTCCGGCGTGCCGATGGTGACGGCTGTCTCTTACAAATCATGGCAGGAATTGCCGAAGGCGAAAGCGCCCGCCGTGCTTCAAAAGCTCGCTCAGGCTGTGGCAGCGGAAGGTTTTTCCGGCATCCAGATCAACAAGGCGCTGTCCTCGATCGATGCGCACCAGGAGACCAGCGGCAGCGGCAGAATTCAGACGCTGCGGGTTGTGGCCCGGCAGAAAGGCGCCGGCGTGCGGATCGACGCTGTTTTCAACATTCAGGCAAGACAGATTGCGGACAAGAACGTCATCCGCGAGGGCATCTGCAATATCATAAACGGCGTGTGAAGTGCTGTAGATAAGACTATCCTTTCGACGGAGCGGGCCAGCCGCTTCGTCTGCATTGGCCTTGGCGTGACGGCCGCTTCTGCGGGTGGCAACAGGAAGCAGGCCCGGGCCTCACCATTCATTCGCAGTCTCTATGATGGTAGACACCGACATCGGAAATGGCACGCCGCCGGCTGACCCGGCACGGGCGGTGAACCAGGCGCTGCTCCGCGCTGTTTATGACGATGCTTATGGTATGGCGGGCGAACCCGGAATCTGCGATGGGTGCAGGCAGGGATAGTGTCCGTGGCCGGAAGCGCGCCATGAAGCGACGGGGAAAAAATGCCGATCTATGAACTGGCTGCCGTGGGCGCCGCAACCTGCTGGGCGATGACCGGACTTCTGGCGGCGCGTCCGGCGGGGCATCTGGGAGCGCTCGCCTTCAACAGGACGCGGCAGCTTTTTGTCGCTTCCCTGCTGGGGGTCTATGTTCTCGCTTCGGGAACCTGGCGAGAACTGCAGCCCGAGGCGCTTTCGGCGCTTCTGCTATCCGGTTTCATCGGCATCTTCGTTGGCGATACGCTGCTGTTCACCTGTCTCAATCGGGTTGGGCCACGCCGCTCGGGAATCCTGTTTGCCCTCAACGCCCCAATTGCCGCGCTGCTGGGATGGGCGGTGCTTGGCGAACAGCTTTCCGCAACAACTGTCACCGGCATAGGCCTGACGCTGTGCGGTGTTCTGCTCGCAATCCTCTTCGGCAAGCGCAAGGCGCAGCTGCACGAATGGGAAAGAGTGAAGGGACCACTCTGGCTCGGCGTGCTGCTGGGCCTGCTGGCCGCGCTCAGTCAGGCCGTCGGCTCGCTGATCGCAAGACCCGTCATGGCGAGCGGGATCGATCCGATTACCGCGTCCATGCTGCGCGTCGGGGTCGCGGCGCTCTGCCTGACGGCGCTTACCATGCTGCCCATCAAGGCAGTCCGGCCGAATGGCCCGCTGACGAAGAGCATTTTCCTGCAGACGGCGCTTACCGGCATCATTGCCCTTGCGTTCGGCATGACCCTGCTTCTTTTCGCGCTTTCCGGCGGCAAGATCGGCATCGTCTCGACGCTGTCTGCGACAACACCTGTCATCATCCTGCCATTGCTCTGGCTGAGAACACGGGAATTGCCGGCACCCGGCGCATGGGCCGGGGCAGCACTGGTCGTGGCCGGCATGGCGCTGATGTTCTGGAAGTGACCGAAGCCGTCGAAAGCGCCGCAGATGACGCCGCGCGCGCCACGATATACCACTGCAAATAATGTCCAGCTGTCCCGGCGGCACACTTGCGCGGCAACTTTCGCGTGTCTAAAAGACGCGCAAAGTTAATTCGCATTACAGAGGACCAATTTCGTGGAACAGGAAAACACTCCAGTCGGCAAGGGCCGGCGCAAGGCTTTATGGGCAGCGGTTGCGATTATTGCCATCGCGGCTGCAGGTGTCATCGGTGGTAAAGCCTTCTACGAAGCAAAGGTCGACGAGCTGATTGCCCGCAGCGGCGCAACGGCGCGTTCCGTGGACGTCGATTTTCTCGGACAAATTCATATTCGCGAGCTGACCCTGCCGCTTGAAGACGGCAAGAAGATCCAGATTGCCGCTATCGACGGGCGTCCCAAACTTCCTTTCCTGGAAGGCGCGCTCGATATGAATGGCATCGATATTGACGTGCCGACCGGCAAGATCTCCATGGCGCATGCCCGTGTCGAGAATGCCGCTTTCAAGCAGGCGACCTCGGCAGCGGCATCTGGCGATGGCAATGCAAACTCCCTGTCCCGGCGCCTGGAGCGCTTCGCAGCGACGCGCATTTCCACGCCTGAACTGACATTCACCCAGTCTATCGCCGAGACCGAGCAGAAGACCGTATACAACAACGCGGCGCTCTCAGACATCGCCGATGGCCGGGTCACCCGCTATACGATCGACAATGCCAGCTATGACATCAAGATGGCTCTGCCGGATAGCACTGGCACGATGGAAAAGAAGCACATGGTCGTCTCGACAGGTGCAATAACCGGCCAGGACTTCGACGCCGCCTACCTTGCAAGGCTCTACACGGAAAAGGCGGGTCCCGAAGACAAGGATGCAAAACCTCTTTACGGACCACTCTCCGTCAGCAAGGTTTCCTTCTCCGACGGTGACGGTCAATTCAGCTACGACGAAATCCGCAGCGACGGCTTTACCGCTCGCATGCCGGCCGAGCCGCTGCTGGAAACCCTGAAGGCGCTGACCGCAACCCAAAATGCGGATGAGCTTTCACCGCAGGAGCGTCAGGCATTTTTCGGCAAGGTCGTGTCCATTCTGGACATGATGGGCAAGAGCAACATGCAGCTGCTGGGCTTCAAGGTGGACGCGCCTGATCAAAGCGAAGGGGCGGACGGCAAGCGGGTCAAGGCCACCATCGAGCGCATTGACATGCAGATGGACAGCCGCAAGCTCGATTTCGGCCTGAACGGCATGTCGATTGGCGATGGCGACGGCAAGATCGAAGTCGCCGAGGCAAGCCTCAAGGGCTTTGACTGGAGTTCCACAATCGAAGGTCTTTCCCAGATCGTCGGTTTCGATGAAACGAAAATCGAGACATTTCCGTTCAATCGGCTGATACCGGAACTCGGCAGGGTGCGTGTCGGTGGCATCAACGTTGATATCGCCGCACCGGAAAAGACCGATGAAGAGGCCGCAGGCACGCCTGAGCGCATCAAGTTCACGCTCAAAAATTTCGAGATGGGACTGACCAAACCCTTCAATGGCATCCCGACCGATATCGAGATCAGGCAGGAGGACCTCTCCCTGCCCATCCCGGCGGATTCGACGGAGGAAGTTTTTGTTGAAGCGCGCAAACTGGGTCTGGAGTCACTCGCCTTGTCTTACGCCCTCGCCGCTGGCTGGGACGAACCCAACAAAAACCTGCTGATCCGCGAAGTCTCGCTCAGCAGCAAGGATATTGGCAGTGTCAATTTCTCCGGTCTGGTAAGCGGCTTCACGGAAGAGTTTTTCTCCTTCGACCTTGGTCGCGCCCAGGCTGCGCTTTTCGGGATTGCCGGTCGTGAGGTAAAATTCACGATCAAGGACGAGGGCATGATGGCCAAGGCGATCAAGCTCTATGCCCTGCAGAACGAGATGACCGAGGATCAGGTGCGTGGCACATTGACGTTGGTTGCCAACGTGATGCTGCAGCAGGTGGCCGCCGAACAACCGAAACTCCAGGAGGCGGTGAACGCACTCGTCCAATTCATCAACACGCCGGGAACCTTGACCGTCACGGTCAAATCGACAGGCCCAAATGGCCTTGGCCTTTTTGATCTGGCTGCAGCCTCCGAGAATCCGATGCTTCTTCTCGACAAGGTGGATATTCAGGCAACGGCGGAATGAGCCGGCCTATCAGCCGCCAATTGTCTCGAGCTCAGTTTCCTGAGCTTGAGATAACCTGAATATACATTCAGCCGCCCCATTTCGGGGCGGCAATTGAAATTTGAATAAAACTTTTTATTTTGTAATCAATAATTTACGCCGAAAATTAAAAGTCAAACATTAAAAGAAATCACAGACGTGAGCCTGAATATCCTGGCTGTGAACAATCCAAAGCGCAGTCCCCCAATAAGAGCAGGCTTTACGCTCCACTGCGCCGATTAAAAGACAGATTTGCGGAAAAAGCCCCGGGGGGCCGGATTTTTCAGTAAATTTGCGTTAGATAAGCCAATCTGTTTCAATCGAAAGAAGGCCACATTGCCGATATTCGAGATCATCATTGTTTTTGCCGCGCTGCTGGCAGTCGGCCTTCTGGCAATCCAGCAGATTGTAGCCCAGGTCCGGGAATATCGGTTTTACAAAAAAAACGGTGGTGATTTTTCTGTTGATAGCGGCGTGGATTACCTCCGGCTTGATAAATCCCTTTATTACAACAGCCTTCGCCTCACGAACTGGCAGCGTTTTTATCTCTTTCGCCCGGCCTGTATCATCATGCTCATCGCATTTCTGGGCATGATGCTCGTGGCCCTGTTCTGAAGAGCAAATTGTGCTTTTAAGGGCACAATCATTGCGAAGAGGAGTGTTGTCACCGGTCGCTCTCGGAATCCTGAACGAAGGTTTCAATCGCGTCTTCTGACAACGAGAGAATACGACCGGCAGCAAATCGTTGCACGGAAACGGCACCCTCATCGCTGCTTTCGAAAGCCAGGTCGAACGTAGAAGAAAGGACCCGTGCCCACCCTTCATCGTAAACGGTACCACCGACATGGATTATACTCATTGATCGCCAGTCGACCCGCTGTTTGGTTTCCGGATCAGTAACCACGGCACTGCCGACGCGAATTTCCCGGGTTGCCAATCTCACCTGGTCAAAAATGGGTTCAAGCTTGAAACTGTAAGTGCCGCTTTCCGGATACACGAGTTCGACGACCGACGCCGGCGAAGAAACTCTGATGCGGAATTCTTTTGTGAGGGGATTCGCGTTGCCGCCACTCTCCTGCAAGGAGTGCCACTCGCTGTCAGAAACCGGGCGAGCTGCGACGATAACCGCACCACCTTTTGTAAGCATCGGCTCATCAACGGTGATACTCAAACGCGTCGAAAGCTCGGGCTCGTCCGAACCCCAGGATTGCAGTCAATAAATGGCGAAAGCCTGCAAAATCCCCCCACAAAATTTGGTGAGGGAAGCGCCAATCAACGGCGATCACGCTGCGGTGGTCTTGCGCCAGCCGCTTAAGCCAAAGGCGATTCGTAATGCTTGTCGTATCGTTGTCGATATTCCAGCCCGGCCGCACGACACAAAACCGGCCGATTGAAAAATCGCATTCCGGTCCATCGCAGCCCCCTTGAAGGACGCTACGATGGACCATAACCCCGTCTTACCGACCATACTGGTCCGCCACAGATAGGCCGGACCGGACGGACGGGATCTTATCGAGCGCCGGCAAAAAGCCAGACGCTTTCACGGGGAATATCCACCCAGACCGGGCCTTCCGGCAACGCCTTCGCGCCAAAGGCCTTGGCGGCGAAGTCGCCGGCCTTCAGGCGGTATTCCCAGCGGTCGCCAAGATAGAGGCAGGCATCCAGATGCATTTCCCTGCGGTTCTGGCCGGGGTTGTCATGCACGGCGATCTGCTCGACGCGGATGACCGCCTTGTCCTCTTTTTCTTCGTTCCTGCCGAAAACAATGCCATCAAGCTGCCAGTTTGGCCCGTGAATGCTGGCATCTTCGCCCAGACCGCGTATCTCGCCGCTGGCGACATTGTTTGCGCCGAGAAAGTCCGCCGCATAAAAGCTCTTCGGCTTTGTATAGATGTCCTGCGGTGTGCCTTCCTGAACGATGGCGCCGTTGCGCAAGAGCAGGATATTGTCGGATGCGGCGAGCGCTTCCGACTGATCATGGGTGACGAGAACACCGCATATTTCCAGATCAAGGATGAGCTTTCGGATCCAGTAACGCGCCTCTTCCCGCAGCTTCGCGTCAAGATTGGAAAGCGGCTCGTCCATCAACAGGACACGCGGCTCATAGACCAGCGCGCGGCAGATTGCGACGCGTTGCTGCTGGCCGCCCGAAAGCTGATCGGGATAACGCTCGGCAAGATGGCCGAGACCGATCTTTTCCAGCGTCGCCTGAACACGTTTGCCGGCATCCACCCGGTTCACGCCACGCAGCTTCAGGCCATAGGCGACATTTTCCATCACTGTGCGATGCGGCCACAGCGCATAGGACTGAAACACGAGGCCGATATTGCGGTTTTCCGGTGCAACCGTCAGGCCCTTGCTGCCATCGAGCATCGGTTTTCCGCCAATGCTGATGAGGCCCTGTTCGGGCTGCTCGAGCCCGGCAATGCAGCGTAGCAGGGTTGTTTTGCCGCTACCCGACGCGCCGAGCAGGGAGACGATCGAGCCGCGTTCGGCAGTGAAGGATGCGCCCTGGAGAATATGCAGGCCGCCGAGATATTTGTGAACGTCGCGAACAGTAAGTTCAGTCATGGATTTTTGCTCCCAGACGAAGGGCGAGACCGAGGCCTGCGCCGGTAAGAACGATGCTGACGAATGCCAGCGCGGCAATCGTGTCCATTGCGCCGGACTGGATCATGGAAACCATGAGCGAGCCGATGACTTCGGTTCCGGCGCTCATGAGATAGATGCCGGTGGCATAGTCGCGCAGGAAAACGATCATGATCAGCGCCCATGCGCCGACGAGACCGGGGCGCACGATGGGAATGACGACGTCACGCCAGGTCTGGCCGATTGTCGCACCTGTCGTGCGCGCAGCCTCCTCCAGTTCGGGGCTGACCTGAATGAGCGTGCCCTGCAACAGCCGCAGACCATAGGAAAGGCCGACGATGAGATAAGCGATGAACAGGCTTATGAGGGTCGTGCGCAGCGGCACCAGGAACGGAATGAACAGGAACAGCCAGAAGAAGGCGAGACCGATGATCAGGCTCGGCATGGAGCGCGGCAGAAGAACCATGTAATCGAGAACGGTGTTGGACACGTCCCGATTGCGGTGCCCCGCAAGACCGACGACCAGATAAAAGGCGACAGCCACGGCGCCGCCGACGACCGCCAGTATGATGGTGTTGAGAACACCACGATAAAGGCTCGGAACCTCGAAAAGCGCATTGAAATGCTTGGTGGTGAGATGAGCGAAAGGATTGACGCCCTGCCCCCACGCATCGACAAAGGCGCGCAGGATAATTCCGCCGATCGGCAGAATGACCGAAAGGAACAGCCAGAAACCGATGATGGAAAGCGCGATGATCTGGCCGGCGCGCCCCAGCCGCATGACGGTGGTGCGCGAACCTTTTCCGCCAAGGGCCGCATAACGGCGGCTGTGGCGCAACAGCCGGCGCTGATACCACACCAGCGGCAGGGTCAGGAGCACGAGCAGGACAACGACGACAGCCATCAGCTGATAGGTGGGGACGCCGAAAAGTGTCGTGAGCTTGTAGATATAGGTGGTGAGGACGTTGATGCCGCTCGGATCGCCAAGCACCAGCGGCACGCCGAACATTTCAAAGCCGATCAACAGGTTGAGGGCGGTGGCGAAGATGAGCGCGGGCAGCACCATGGGTACGGTGACATCCCAGCACACACGCCAGATGGGCGCGCCGGTGATGCGGGCCGCCTCTTCAAGATCGGACGGCAGGTTGCGCATTGCCGCCGACACGTAAAGATAGACATGCGGGACATGCGCCAGCCCCGTGACAAGCACGATGCCGCTCAGGGAATAGATGTTCCACGGCACGAAACCGATGATGTCGCGCACGAGGATCGAGACGAAGCCGGACGGCCCGATGGCGACCGTATACCCGAAAGCAAGCACCAGCGCCGAAATGAACATCGGAACCAGCACGATGATTTCCAGCGCCTTGCGGAAATGCACATCGGTGCGGGTGAGCAGGAAGGAGAGCGCCGCGCCCAGCGGGACGGCGATCGCCACCATGCCCACGGCCATGATGACCGTGTTCCACAAGGCGTCGTAAAACATCGGGTCGACGAGAATATATTCATATGCGCTCAGGCCGAGGCTGGCGCTCGGGCTGAAGAACGGACCATCGAGAAAGCTCTGATAGATGATCAGGCAAATGGGCGTCAGGACGCACAGCGTCAGGAAACCGATGACGAGCCGGCGGAAGAGCAGCGCTTCGCCGGGCGGGCGCGGCGTCTCCAGCCGCGGCTCGCGGGATAGTTCTCGGGGTGGGTTTTGGGTAATGGTATCCACCGGCATGGGTTGTAACCTCCGGGAAACAGACGTTTGTTGAATGGATTTTCATAAGAGTGGCAGGACCGCGGCCATGGGCCAGACACCGTCCTGTTGCCTTTTAAAAAGCTCGGTGCCTGGCCCCGTCCTGGGGGACTTGCGTGCCCGAGGCGCGATTAGCCCTTGAGCGCTGCGCGCCACTCGTTGAGGAACTTCAACCGTTTCATGGGTTCCATGAAACCGAGGAGCGTTTCATCAAGCGCGATCGGCTTCAAATTGCCGCCGACCAGTGCGTTGAGCGTGTCGATATTATAACCTTCGGTGGTGTCCTTGCGCAGAGCCGGCATGCCCTTTGAAGCAAGCGCGTTCTGTCCGTCCTGCGACAGCAGGAAGTCCATGAACAACTTGCCGGCATTGGGGTGCGGCGCGTCTTTCAACAGGCCGGCAACACGCGAGAAGGCAAGCGTGTAGTCCTTGCCGAAAGCAACACCGAGGTTCGGAGCGCTCTTTACCCAATCCAGCGCGTAGGAGCCGATCAGGTTGTAAGCGAGGACATTTTCACCGGAAACCACGGTTTCGCGCATCGAGCCTGTCGAGGAGTAAGATTTGCCCTTCGCCTTGCCGAGCCCCTTGGTCATATCCCAGAAATTGCTGGTTTTTTCCAGGTCACTTGTCTGGATCAGAAATCCGACGCCGGACTTTTCCGGATCGAAGGTGCCTATCCGACCATTATATTCACCGCTGGAAATGAATTTGATCAGGTCTTCGCGTGTCTGCGGCACCTTGTCTTCCGGCAGCGCGGTCTTGTTGTAGATCATGCCGACAGGCTCGACCGAGGTGGCATAAACAATATCCTTGAAGACCGCCCAGCTGGGCAGAGAGGGCATTTCAGGCGACTTGTAGGCCTCCAGATAGCCGTCGGTCGCAAGCTTCACGCCCTGATCCATCGCCGAAGTCCAGAAGACGTCGCCACCCACCTGCTTGGCGGCGGCCTCCGAAATGATGCGGTTATAAACACCGTTGGTGCCGATATCGTTGTAGTCGACACGGATGCCGGGATATTTCTTCGTGAATGCGTCGAGCGCTGCCTGCGCCTGCGCCTGGTCGGTAGCCGCGTAGATCGTGACCGACCCCTCCTTGCGTGCGGCCTCGACAAGATCGTCACTGGCCGCAAATACGGGCATGGCCAGCAGCAGGGCCGCCGCATTCGCGGTCATCGCATAAGAGAAAAATTGCTTCATTTCTGGTCCTCCCACAATGATTCAAGAAATCCGGGGAAGAGAAGCGATCAAGTTACGACAGATTTTACTTGCCGCCAAACGCCTGAATATCTCGATTATTTTTAGCAAAGCAATAGTATTTCCACTTCTTACGAAGTAGATCAAGCCGCCAATAAAATCGATATCCTCCCACGGATATAGTGAAAATCATCCGATAAACCGAATAGATCGCCACGCTACATAAATTTATCCATGAATCTGTCAGCAACCTGTCACGTTCAAATATGTTTTTGTTGTCATGTTCGATTTTTCATGCAATTCATGGCCCATGCGCATCCTCTTGGTCGAAGACACACGGGATGTCGGGGAGGCAATCAATCAACGGCTGGAGCGGGTGGGACACTCGGTTGATTGGGAGGCAGACGGACTTGTCGCGGCTGAAATTCTCGACTTCACCGATTACGATCTGATCATTCTTGACGTCATGCTGCCCGGGCTTGACGGGTTCGAGATATTGCGCCGTGTGCGGGCCGCCAAAAAAACGGTTCCCGTGCTGGTACTGACAGCCCGCTCGGAAATCGAGGATCGCGTCAGCGCACTTGATCTTGGCGCGGACGATTATCTGGTCAAACCGTTCGATTTTCGTGAGCTGGATGCGCGTGTGCGCGTGCTGTTGCGGCGCAACCGCGGCGAAACCACCAATATCATCACCTGCGGCAATCTGCAGCTCGATCAGCAGAGCCGCAATGTCCGGATCGGCAAGCGGGAAGTGCAGCTGAAGCGGCGCGAAATTGCCATTCTCGAGGTTTTTGCCACCCGTCCCGGCCGTCTGTTCAGCAAGGACGAGTTGATGGATGCGCTGTTCGGCTTTGACGAGGGCGTCAACCACAATGCGGTCGAGCTTTATGTCAGCCGGATACGCAAGAAGATCGAGGGTTCAGGCGTATCGATCATCACCCAGCGCGGCATGGGTTATCAGCTGGTGATCGATGACAACCCGTGAACCATCGCTGTTTTCACGCCTCGTCATTCGCGTGGGCATGGTTCTGCTCATAGTGGCGAGTATCCTTATTTCCGCCGCCGGTTATTATGCCCAGACGGCCGCCAACAAGACCTATGACCAGCTTCTGCGCGGCGCCGCCATGCAGATTGCCGACGGCATTACCCAGAATGACGGCAAGCTGATCGTCAATCTGCCGCTCTCGGCTTTCGAACTGCTTGGCTTTGCGGAAAGGGACCGCATCTTCTATCGCATCGTCGGACCGGACGGCGCGATCGTCAGCGGTTATCCCGACCTCAATGCCGATTATGATTATGTCGCTGCCCGCTACGATCCGCAGCTCGAAACGGAACAATATCGCGGCGTGGAAGTGCGGGTCATCACCGTTTCGCGCGCGCTTGCCGATCAGGCGCAGGGCGGATGGATCTACGTCATCCTGGCGCAGACCACCGAGGCGCGCCGGGCGCTGGCCGCCGAGATAACCCAGGGCGCCATATTGATTGTCGGCATCATGATCCTGCTTGGACTTGGCGGCACCTTTCTCGCCGTGCGTTATGCGCTGAAGCCCGTTACCCGGCTGGCGCTTGCGCTGCGGCAGCGCAACCCCGAAGACCTGACGACCATGGAAATGCCAGCACCGCAGGAGCTGCAGCCGTTTCTGGGCGCCATCAACCACTTCATGAGGCGGCTGGACGAACGTGTCGTGCGGCTGCAGCAGTTCATCGCCGATGCCGCACACCAGATACGCACGCCGCTGACCGGGCTTTCCGCCCAGGTGGATATGCTTGATGAAGCGAGCATGATCCCGGAAAATCGCGAGCGTACCCAGCGCATCAAGATACGCACGGGCGAACTGGCGCAGCTGACCAATCAGCTTCTCAGCCACGCCATGGTCATCCATCGCTCCGGCACCATCCAGCTCGAGAACATCAATCTGGTTGCGGTGGCGCGCACGGCCTTCCACCATGCCGTTCCGCTGACCGTCGATCCCGACATGGTGATTTCCTTTGAGGCCGACGAAGCGTTGATGCCGGTCAAAGGCGACCCGGTCAGCCTGCGCGAAGCAATCGCCAACATCATCAGCAATGCGCTGCGCCATGGCGCGGTGTCGCGCCTTGACGTCCGGGTGATGCAACATGACGAGCGGATCTGCGTCGAGGTGGAAGACGACGGACCAGGTATTCCGCCGGAAAAGTGGGATCAGATGTCACGCCGCTTCAACGCCACATCTCCCAATGTCGGCACCGCCTCGGGGCTCGGTTTTGCCATAGCAGCGGAAGTCGCGGTCGCGCATGGCGGCCTGATCCGCTTTCGCGAGAAGGGCTACACGGGTTTCACCGTCATCCTTGACTTGCCCTGCGCCGGGGAGGACAGCGCGTGAAAAAACTTTTCCTGGCAATCCTGTTTTCAGCGCTGGCCACGGGCTCGGCGCTGCCGCAGCCGACGGAGGGCACCTCGACATATTTTCCCGCCCCGGCCGAAGAGACGGGCCGTCTCGTCATCAACGGCGCGACCGACACATCCGCCCTGAAACCGCTTCTGCTCGATTTTCAGCAGGTCGAACCAAACATTGCCATCGACTATACCGATTTCGTCACCAACGATCTCTATCGAGAGGCGGACGCCGCCTGCCGGGAGGAGAAGGATTTCGGCGACCTTCTGATGTCATCCTCGGTGGACCAGATGGTGAAGCTCGCCAATGACGGATGCGCCCTGTCGCATGTGTCCACAGAGACGCGCGCGGTAGAGAACCACGCCAATAGTTGGCGCGACGAGGTCTATGGCTTCACATTCGAGCCGAGTGTCATCGTTTATAATAGCGATTATGTTCCGCCGCAGGACGTGCCGCATACGCGCGCCGAACTTGCCGATCTGCTGCGCCGAAAACAGGAGTTCTACCGCGGCCACGTCGCGACCTATGATCTTCGCCAGTCAGGCGTCGGTTATCTTCTGGCCTTCCTTGATGCGGAACAGAATTCCACCGCCTATGGCCGCCTGCTGGAAAGCATGAGCCGCGTCGACACCCAGCTGCGCTGTTGCAACAATTCCGTGCTGGCCGATATTTCCAACCAGAAAATATATATCGGCTACAATGTCATAGGCTCCTACGCCTATGCAGCGACCCTGCGCGATCCGAAGCTGAAAATCGTCTTGCCGCGTGATTATACCCTTGTTCTGAGCAGGGCAGCGCTCATTCCGCAAAAGGCAAGGCAAGCGGCGCTTGCCGGACGCTTCATCGATTATCTTCTTTCGGAACGCGGCCGGCGTATCGCCCGGGAAAAATCCTTCTTCTTCTCGCAGGACGGAACCATGCCGACAGGCGTCGATGGCCCTCCCTCGCTCATCGAAAGCGGTGTCGGACGCCTCATCCGCATCGGCCCCGCCCTTCTGGCGACGCAGGACGCCGCCCAGCGCAAACGTTTCATCGACGACTGGACCGACGTGATGACGTCCGGAAACAATTCCGGAGCGAACTGATATCTTGAAAAAATCGGACGGCACCCGGCGCATTCGGGCCGGCGGTGCATCCGTCAGATCATCATGAAGCGCTTCACATAACGCGTCATGTCCGGGAGGCTTTCACCTCCCGGTGCTGAAACATCAATAATGGACCGAGAGGGAATCGATCGGCGTGCCCTTCGACGGGGTGAACTTGGTCAGATCGATCCCTTCGACGGCTGCCTTGTATTCCTCAGCACTCGGCGTGCGGCCAAGGATTGCCGACAGGACGACGACCGGGGTCGAGGCCAGAAGCGATTCACCCTTCTTTTCAGCCGTGTCTTCCACGACGCGGCCCTGGAACAGGCGGGTCGAGGTTGCCAGAACGGTATCGCCCTTTTCCGCCTTTTCCTGGTTGCCCATGCACAGGTTGCAGCCCGGGCGTTCCAGATAGAGGATGTTCTCGTATTCGGTGCGGTTGGTGGTCTTCGGCTTCAGGTCATCGAATTCGAAGCCTGAATACTTCTGCAGGATTTCCCAATCCCCTTCCGCCTTCAGCTCATCGATGATGTTGTAGGTCGGTGCAGCGACGACGAGCGGCGCCTTGAACTCGACCTTGCCTTCGGCCTTTTCGATGTTCTTCAACATCTGGGCGACGATCTTCATGTCGCCCTTATGCACCATGCACGAGCCGACAAAGCCCAGATCGACCTTCTTGGTGCCTCCGTAATAGGACACCGGACGGATCGTATCATGGGTGTAGCGCCGGGAGACATCGGCATTGTTGACGTCGGGGTCGGCGATCATCGGTTCGTCGATGACATCGAGATCCACGACGACTTCGGCGAAATATTTCGCATTGTCGTCGGGGGTCAAGGCAGGCTTTTCGCCAGAACGGATCTCGGCGATGCGCTGATCCGCCTTGGCGATCAGGCCCTTCAGGGTCTGGGCGGCATTGTCCATGCCCTTGTCGATCATGATCTGGATGCGCGACTTGGCGATCTCCAGCGACTCGATCAGCGTCTCGTCCTCAGAGATACAGATCGACGCCTTGGCCTTCATCTCGGCCGTCCAGTCGGTGAAGGTGAAGGCCTGGTCGGCGAGCAGCGTGCCGATGTGGACTTCGATGATGCGGCCCTGGAAGACGTTATCGCCATGCTGCTTCAGCATCTGCGCCTGCGTCGCATGCACAACGTCGCGGAAGTCCATATGCGGCTGCATCGTGCCCTTGAAGGTGACCTTGACCGATTGCGGGATCGGCATGGTCGCTTCACCCGTCGCCAGCGCCAGCGCCACGGTGCCCGAGTCGGCACCGAAGGCGACGCCCTTGGACATGCGCGTATGGCTGTCGCCGCCGATGATGATCGCCCAGTCATCCACGGTGATGTCGTTCAGCACCTTGTGGATCACGTCCGTCATCGAATGGTAGACGCCCTTCGGGTCGCGCGCGGTGATGACGCCGAAATTGTTCATGAAGGACATGAGCTTCGGAATGTTCGCCTGCGCCTTCTTGTCCCAGACGGAGGCCGTGTGGCAGCCCGACTGATAGGCGCCATCCACCAGCGGCGAAATGACGGTTGCCGCCATCGCCTCAAGTTCCTGCGCGGTCATCAGGCCGGTCGTATCCTGCGAGCCGACGATGTTGACCTTGACGCGAACGTCCGAACCGGCATGCAGAACCTTGCCCGGGGTCACGCCGACGGCGTTGCGGTTGAAGATCTTCTCAACGGCGGTGAGGCCCTGACCTTCGATCGCGATTTCCTTGTTCGGGGCAAAGACCGGCGTAGCCTCGATGCCGAGCGTCTGAGCCGCGAAGGTCTGGAGCTTCTTGCCAAAAACGATGGCGTAGGAGCTGCCCGCCTTCATGAATTCCATCTTCTGGGGCGTGAAGGCGGCGGCAACGTCAACCAGCTCATTGCCGCTTTCGTCGCGGAGCTTGCGGTTCTTGGCGTCGATCTTCAGGACAGTGCCGGTCTCGACCGAATATTTCTGTTCGAGGATCGGGTTGCCGTCATTGTTGAGGATCGGCTTGCCATCTTCACCGAGCTTCTTCACCCAGTTCTTCAGGTTGATGCCGATACCACCCGTCACGTCGACGGTGGTGGCGAAGATCGGCGAGATGCCATTGGTGCCGGCAACGATGGGGGCGAAATTGACGAAGGGCACATAGGGGCTGGCCTGCTTGCCGGTCCACAGCGCCACGTTGTTGACGCCGGACATGCGTGACGAGCCAACGCCCATCGTGCCCTTTTCGGCGATCATCATCACCCGCTTGTCGGGATGCTGCTTCTGAAGCGCGACGATTTCCGCCTGCGCTTCCGGCGTGATCATACACTGGCCGTGCAGCTGGCGGTCGGAACGCGAATGCGCCTGGTTGCCGGGGGACAGAAGGTCGGTGGAAATATCGCCTTCGGCGGCGATGAAGGTCACAACCTTGATCTCGTCCTCGACGTCAGGAAGCTTGGTGAAGAATTCGGCCTTGGCATAGCTTTCAAGCACGCCCTTGGCGACGGCATTGCCTGCCTTGAAGGCGTCGCGCAGCCGGAACATGTCGGCGTCATAAAGGAAGACCTGGGTCTTCAGAACTTCACCCGCCTGCGCGGCAAGTGCCGCGTCATCACCGAGCGTGATGTCGAGCAGCACTTCGACAGAAGGGCCACCCTTCATGTGCGACAGCAGTTCCAGCGCGAAGGCAGGCGTGATCTCTGGCACGACGACTTCACCGAGAATGATCTGCTTGAGGAAGGCCGCCTTGACGCCCGCAGCACTCGTGGTGCCCGGCAGGGAGTTGTAGATGAAGAATTTAAGGGCGTCCGTCCGGTATTCGCTACCGGCATCCTTGATCAGCGCAATGATTTCGGCGGTCAATGCGCCGTCATCGATCGGCTTGGGTGCGAGCCCTTGTTGTTCTCTGCTTTTGATCTCAGCCAGGTAATCCAAGTAAAGGTTCATCGCTATCCCAACGTCCTGATATGTATGGAGCCAAAACCCAGCACCACCGAACTGTCACGTCAATAGGTCTGGGTCTTTTACCGGTTTCGAGTACGCCAACCGGGGCCGGCTGACAAGATGTCGCATTTCAGTATAATCGTTTCAATCGTTCCGTTGTTCGACTGTCGCGACAAAAATGGGCGGCCCTTCTGCGAACCACCCATTCCTATATCAGACCATCGTCTTGCCGGCGATCAAAAGGAGCCGTGAATCCGCCGTCAAAAACGCGGCAATCATCAAAACTCCTCCCAGCTGTCCGCAGAGGTGTTCAGTGCGGCATTGCCGGAAAACGCAGCCCTGATCCTGCCGCCAAGAGCGCGCGCCGGAGACGCCGCGGGCCTGTCGGACGAAGAGACGGTGCGAACCGGAGCGGAGGCTTCACTATAACCGCCTTCGGACAGTTTGAACTGGGCGATAAGCCCGTTGAGCGAAGACGCCTCGCGTGCAAGGCCGTGGCTTGCAGCCGTGCTTTCCTCCACCATGGCGGCGTTCTTCTGGGTGTCCTGATCCATCTGGTTCACAGCCGTGTTGATCTGCTGGAGGCCGGAGGACTGTTCCTGTGCCGATTCCGCGATCGCCGCGACGTGCCGGTTGATGTCCTGCACTTCGGTGACGATCAGTTCCAGCGCCCTACCGGTTTCGCCAACCAGCTGCACGCCCTGCTCCACCTGACTGTTCGATGTCGTGATCAGGTTCTTGATTTCCTTGGCGGCACCGGCGGAACGCTGCGCCAGCTCACGAACCTCCTGCGCGACAACGGCAAAGCCCTTGCCCGCATCACCGGCACGCGCCGCTTCCACGCCGGCATTCAGCGCCAGAAGGTTGGTCTGGAAGGCGATCTCATCGATCACGCCGATGATGTTGGAAATCTGATTGGCGGATGTCGCGATCTGTTCCATCGCCGCGACGGCCTTCTGCACAACCTCGCCCGACTTTTCCGCGCCGACCTTTGCGCGGCCGACGAGATGACCGGCTTCCTGCGCGCGTTTGGTGGAGTCCTTCACCGTGATGGTGATTTCTTCCAGCGCCGCCGCAGTCTCTTCAACGGCCGCCGCCTGCTGTTCGGTACGTCTCGCCAGATCATCTGCCGCAGACCGGATTTCGTTGGCGCCGGCATCGATGCCACGGGCATTCTGCGCCACATGGGTAAGGGTCGACTGCAGCTGTTCAGCGGCCCGGTTGAAATCACCGCGAATACCGTCAAGGCCGGCAACGAACGGCTGAACGATCCGGTAGGTAACATCGCCCTCAGCGATCTTCGAAAGCGCAGTGGCAAGATTGTCGACGGCAAACTGTACGTCGGCAGCCTCCTTCGCCTTCTGTTTCTCGCGCTCTATCCGGTCCTTTTCAGAAGTCGACCGGTTGGCCTCGGTTTCATTCTCAAGCCGCACACGCTCGATTGCATTTTCACGGAAGGCCTGAACCGCAGCGGCCATCTGGCCCACTTCATCCTTGCGGTCCATTCCGTCGATTTCGCTTGCCGTATCACCGGCCGCCAGCGATCCCATGCGCTCACGAAGCCGCGCAATCGGGGTGGTGATGCCACGCGAAGAGACAAACAGGCCGAGTGCGATCAAGGCGAGGGAAACGAGCGCTATGCCGATCAGTCCCGTCCAGATCGTCGTATCGGTGCTGGCGGTGAGCTGCTGCCTGCCATCATTCATGACCTGAATAAGCTGCTCGTTGCCGGCGCTGATCTTCGGCGACACTTCGCCGATTTTCCGAAGGACGTTCAGCGCCATCTGCTGCGCTTCGGCGGTTTTCCCCGCCTGCATCAGGGCGATGACCTGATTGCCGATCTCCTCCACTTCAACGACACCCTTCAGGATATCGCGGGCGGCATCCGTGCGGGCCGGCACCAGTTCCATGATCTTGTTCTGGCGCTCTTCGAGCTGTTTGCGATCTGCCCTGAAAGTCTTGACCGCCGATTCGAAATCACTGCCGGCGGGATCATTGAGGCTGGCGCGAAGCATCTGCATGCCGAGCGCATTGAGATTGCCGCTGGTCCGCGCGTTCAGCACCGCCGCAAGAGCCTCGTTGGCAATGAAATCGCTATAGACGCGGTCGGTATTCTTATATTGCAGGCTGACGTAGCTAATTCCGGAAAGCGACATCAAACTCATCAGCGAGATGACAAAAACGACCTTCGTTTTTATCTTGGTATTCTTCAGGAAAGACATGAATGGCCTCGGGGCAAGCGCTCCGCCAGCCATCCGCATAGGGTGGCCGGGGAGAGATATAAAGAAACATCGCGGGTAGCTGTGCCCCTCATAGGGCTACAAGCGGATGCCCTTGTTCGAGCCGCCACGAGGCAGACCGAGGGAACCGCTTGTTCTACCGGCTCCGCCGATGAAACCTTGGAACCTGCTTGTTTAGATTTCACGAAACCACTGAATGAAGTGTTACCTAATATATGCAAGTGCTCATAATTTGCTGCGCCGCGACATTCCCGTGCGGCTGCCGACACGCAGGCGCGTGTCAGCCCGCCCCGAAGTGTGCCGGCAATCATAACCGGCACACTAACGTCCTCGGTTAAGCCAAATGCTGATTGAAGAAACCGGCGATCCGGTCGAACGGGATTTTGTCCGCACGGTCGTAAAGATCGACGTGATTGGTATCCGGAATAATTACGAGTTCTTTCGGTTCCGCCGCGGCGGCGAAAGCGGTTTCACTGAAGTAGCGCGAATGCGCCTTCTCACCATGGATAATCATGACCGGACGCGGAGATATCTCGGCGATATAGGTCAGGATCGGCATATTCATGAATGACAGCGGCGTGGTCTGCGACCAGGCATTGCCCGAGTTGACGGCACGCGGATGATAGCCGCGCGGTGTCATGTAATAGTCGTGATAGTCGATCAGGAACTGCGCTTCACCGCCCTTCAATTCATTGTAGCGCGACTGATAGGCCGGCGTTCCCTTCTCGGCATCCACCCAGCGCTGCCGGCTCATCTGCTCCAGCGCCTGTGTACGTTGTTCAAGGGTAACGCTGTCATTGTAGCCCTTCGACATAACGCGTGACATGTCGTACATGGTGCTGGCAACGACTGCCTTCACGCGCTTGTCTGCGGCAACTGCATTCAAGGCCATGCCACCCCAGCCGCAAATGCCGATGACGCCGATACGCTCGCGATCGACATAGGATTGCAGGCCGATATAGTCCACCGCCGCACTGAAGTCCTCGGTATTGATATCAGGCGAGGCAATGTTGCGGGGCTCGCCGCCGCTTTCTCCGGTATAGGACGGGTCAAACGCCAGCGTGGCAAACCCGCGCTCCGCCATGGTCTGCGCATAAAGCCCCGAGGACTGTTCTTTCACGGCACCGAACGGACCGCCGATGACGAGAGCCGCCGATGGCTGGGTTGCGCGGTTCTTCGGCAGGTAGAGATCGCCCACTAATGTGATCCCATAACGGTTCTTGAACGAGACCTTCTGGTGGTCGACATTGTCGCTCTTCGGGAAAACCTTGTCCCAGGCTGTGTTTTGGGCGAAGGCCGGTATTGTGCCCGCAGCCTGCACCATGCTGATCGCGGCAACGGCGATGCCTGTAGCCTTCATCAGGTTGCGCCTGCCGGCATTGAAAATCTCGGTCGTTTCAGTTTCGTTGGTCATGGGAGGTCTCCAGTGGTGGATTAGATGCGTTCGATACGCAGTGGAAATTCCCCGGGGAGATGCAGCGCTTCATAGCCTTGTTCGAAGCGTCCCAGCCGGACCAGACCGGGATGCTTGTAGTCGGTGTAGAACATCGCAAGATTGCCCCAGGGCATGTAATAACAGAGGTCGTATGGTCGCTCATTGTCGAATGGCCCATGGCCTTCGACGGTCAGCTTCCGAGGGAGATAGGCGATCTTCTCGTTGGAGCTGAAGTCCGTGATTTTGAGATCTAGCGGAAGCATGGATGCGAAATCGCGTGCCGATGGATTATCGTAGAGCGTCGCTATCATCGTGTTCCTTGCAAAAGTCAGCTGGATCCTCACCTCAGTTCGCTCCTGATCGTTAGGGCCGCCTTTACTGAAAACTCGGCCGGGGAAGATGAAAGCCGCGACCGCCAGCGCCAGCAGTTTGCGTCGTTTGGCGTGGGCAGATTTCATGCGCCTGCTGGTCTCCGTGTCACACGCCACGCGACAAGGGAAACGAGCGAGGAACCCCAGAGCAGCAACGCGCTCATCGTGAAGGCGGACCACCAGCCGAAAGCGTCGAATAGAACCCCGCCGAGCGACGCCCCGGACGTGATCGCCAGTTGAATGACGGCGACCTGCAGCCCACCGCCTGCCTCGGCGTCATCGGGAAGAATGCGGCTGAGCCATGTGCCCCAGCCCACGGGTGCCGCGGTTCCAAGGAAACCCCAACCGACAAGTGCGGCGACGACGGGAATTTTCGTGCTGCCAAAGGCGACCATGACAAAAGCGATACCGGCCATCAGCAAGGGGACGATCACGAGGATGCTGAACAGGCGACGGTGTAGCAGCCGTCCAATCATCCATGTCCCGACTGCTCCGGCCAACCCCATGACCAGCAGAAGAAACGACAGCGTTTCAATTCCCACCTGTGTGACCCGCTCGAGAAATGGCCGCAGATAGGTGAAAAGTGCGAACTGCCCCATGAACAGCAGGAAGATCGCAGTCATGCCTGCCGCGACAGGCGGGCGTGCAAGCAACCGGAAAACATTTGCGGATGGACGTTCGCGCCGAGGTGAAAGTGGAGGCAGGGTGATCCATTGCCACACCACCGCAAGCAATCCGATCGGCACGACCAGAAAGAACGCGCCGCGCCAGCCGATATAAGCGCCCAGGAGGCTTCCAAGCGGTGCAGAAACCGTTGCGGCAACGGCGTTACCAGCGTTCAGCAAAGCAAGCGCTTTCGGAACCTGATCGCGAGAGACGAGCCGCATCACGATCGCGGTGGATATCGACCAGAAGCCGCCGATCGAGATGCCAAGCAACGCACGGCCGAGCATCAAAACCGGGAAAGACGAAGCCAATGTCACGATCAGACCTGATGCCGTCAGCAGCGCCGTCAGACCGAGGACGACGATACGCCGATCAAGCCGCTGCGTCAGGCTGGCTATGAACAGGCTGGTCATCACCGCAAAAATTCCGGAGACAGAAATCGCCTGCCCGGTATTTCCTTCCGAAACCCCGAGGTCGGCGGCAATCGGCGTCAGCAAGCTGACAGGCATGAATTCCGACGCAATCAACACGAAAGCGCACAGCGTCATACACAGAACAGCGCTCCACGCGGCGCCTTTGCTTTCTACGTTTTCATTGTAGATAAGGGTCACTTGTCCAGGTCCCATCGAAATTTGGTCATGTATTCGGACCGCAAGATATTGCCGAGAGACTTTGCCGACAATCCGTGTTAATCCGCATGGACTTATCGAAATTCAATATCAATCGGGGATTTTGATGCAGCGCGAGGACATGAAGGACCTGCTGTGGTTCATGGAGGTAGCCAAGGAACGCAGCTTCACAAAAGCTGCGGCTGCGCTTGGAACGTCGCAATCAACATTGAGCTATACCATCAAGCAGTTGGAGGCCCGCCTGGGCGTGCGTCTTTTGACAAGGACGACACGCAGCGTTGCGACGACGGACGCCGGCGAGCGTCTTTTTCTGTCGCTTGCGCCACGATTTGAGGGCATTGAAGCCGATCTGGTGGACCTCGTCGCTTTCAGGGAAAAGCCCTCCGGCACCGTTCGCCTCACCTTGTCTGATCATGCTTTGCAGATGACCGTCTGGCCGAAATTGGCCCGGATTCTCTCGGCCTACCCGGACATCCATGTTGAACTTTATAGTGACAACGGCATGCGCAATATCATCGAGGAGCGTTTCGACGCCGGCGTGCGCTTGGGAGAAAGTGTCGACAAGGACATGATCGCGGTACGGATAGGCCCGGACTGGCGCCTCAGGGCCGTGGCTTCACCGGACTACTTTTCAAGGCACGGCGTCCCCGCCACGCCACAAGACCTCGTTGACCATATCTGCATCAATACACGCCAGGCAACCTGGGGCGGATTTTACGCCTGGGAGTTTGAAAAGAATGGACGCGAGCTGCGGGTCAGGGTCGACGGGCAGCTGAGCTTCAATTCCTCGATGTCCCAGATCGATGCGGCCATAAAGGGCTTCGGGATCGCTTACGTTCCCGAAGATATAGTCGAGGAACATATCGCCGAGGGACGATTGCAGGCAGCTCTCGATAACTGGAGCGAACCCTTCACCGGCTACCACCTGTATTATCCCAGCAGACGCCAGATGTCGCCGGCAATGAAGGTGATTATCGAAGCGCTACGGCATCATGCTTGAGTAAGGTTTGCTCAATGGCCACCAGCGTCTCCGGGTGTCACGAAAGCGTTAAGGAAAGGCATTAGAAACGCCGCCGACCCGTTAAAAAATGCACGGCTGTGCAAAGGCGGGCCAGCGCCGTTCCGATCTTTCCAAAAAGGGTCAGCGCTCAACAATTCCACTCGCCGAGAGCACTGGAGACAGAGATGAAACGCCGCACCTTCATGATATCAGCAGCAGGCGCCGCCGCTGGCCTTGCCCTTGCGCCGCGCATGAGCTTCGCCGCCCCGGGCACGATCGACTGGTATACTGGCGCTGACAGCAACATCCTCGATTTTTGGACCAACACGGTGAAGCCCGCTTTCGAGGCCGCCAATCCGGGTATCAAACTCAACCTCGTGGACGCCGGTGACAATGCCGGCATTATCGCCATCGGCGAACGCGCCATTGCAGCCAAGCAGACAGGCACCGACCCGCAGGCTGACTATTTCGAGCATTCCGACCCGCTGCTGCCCGCCGGCGCAATCGATGCCGGCATCTATGTGAACATGGCGAAAGCCGGTCTCTCCAACTATTCGCGCGTCAACCCGCTTGCCATCCGCAGTGAATACAGCCTGCCCTATCGCGGCAGCCAGGTTCTGCTCGCCTATGACACAGCCAAGCTGAAGCCCGCGGATGCCCCGAAGACCTGGGAGCAGCTGGTCACCTGGATCAAGGCCAATCCCGGCCAGTTCGTCTATAACCGTCCCGACAAGGGCGGCTCCGGCGGCAATTTCGTTCGCCGCGCCATCCATCAGGCCAATGGTCTCGACCCCAAGGCCTTCACGGTCGACAACTACACCCAGGAATTCGGCGACAAGGCACTGGGCAAGGCCTGGGATCTGCTGACCGATATCGCCCCGTCGCTTTATGACAAGGGCGCCTATGCCTCCGGCAATACCCAGTCTCTGCAGCTTCTGTCGCAAGGCGTCGTGACGATGACACCCGTCTGGTCCGATCAGGTTCTGAAAGCCATCGATCAGGGTGTGCTTCCTGCGGAAACGGGCCTCGTTCAGCTTCAGGATCTCGCGCTTTGCGGCGATTTTTCCCGGGCCGTGGTGCTGGCCAACGGCACCAATCGCGATGCCGCCCTCAAGCTGGCGAACTTCGTTCTCTCCGAAGAAATCCAGGGCGCCATCCTTACTGAACTCGGCGGTTTCCCCGGTGTTTCCTGGGACTATGTATCGGCCGATCTGCGCAAGCGCTTCGCCGACATCATCCCGCAGACCATTCCGACCTTCCCGGCCGGCAAATGGGAAACCGCCATCAATGACGGCTGGTACCGTCACGTTGCTCCGAACGTCGACCGCAAGTCGTGACCGAGGTAGCAGAAGGAGCGGTTCGTCCGCTCATCGACAATTCGGCAGGCAGGAGGCCCATCGGCCTCCTGCTCGTCGCCATTCCCGTTTTCCTGATGATCTGGCTCGTCATCTGGCCGGCCATCAATGCCATAGGCCGCACCATCTGGCGTACCGGGGCCAATGGAGAAACGACGTTCGATCTTTCGAGCTACGTCTTCTTCTTTTCGGATCGCTACAGCCTCGACAATCTTGCCGTCACGCTCTGGACCACTTTGGTCTGCGCCATGCTGCTTCTGGTGATCTGCCTGCCGATCGCGCTCTATCTGCGTTTTTCCCAGGGCCGCCTTTCGGCCTATGTGCAGGCGCTGGCCATCTTTCCGATGTTCGTGCCCTCCATCATCCTCGCCTTCGCCTTCATCCGCGTCCTTGGGCCCAATGGCATGGTGGATATTCTGCTCAACGCGGTCGACCTGCCGAAAATCCGCACGCCCTATCTGACCCCTTGGGGGCCGGTCATCGGCCTTGTCTGGGACAATATCCCGCTGACGGTGCTGATCCTGCTGTCGGGCCTCGGCAGCGTCGCCAACCAGTCGGTGGAAGCGGCGCGGGATGTGGGCGCCAACGCGCCGCAGGTTTTCTGGCACATCATCCTGCCGCGCATTTCCAATTCCATTCTCGTGGCGCTTTCCTTTTCGGTGCTCGGCATTTTCTCCTCCTTCACCCTTCCTTATCTGCTTGGCCCCGCATCGCCGGAAATGATTGGTCCCTTCATGCAGCGCACCCTTCGCGATATGCAGGATCCCATCGGCGCCATGACCCAGGCCGTCATCGCCTTCGGCTTCTGCATTGCCTTCGGCCTCTTTTATGTGCGCTCAGTCGCACGCAATCAGGGGAAGTAACATGGCCGCTTTTGCACCGGCGCGCAGGCGCCTCGACTGGCCCGGCATATTCTTCGCCGCCCTTCTGACCGTTGCGATCGTCGGGCCGCTCATCGTCGTTGGCACCTGGGCTTTCACCGAAGTCTGGCGTTACCCCAACGTCGTGCCGCAACAGTTCGGCTTTCGTTTCTGGGGCCAGACGCTCGGACGCCCCGATGTGTGGAACGCCCTGATGCTGAGCTTTCGGCTGACGACGGTGGTGACCCTGCTTTCGGCGCTGATCTGCCTTCCCGCCGCTTATGCCTTTGCCCGCATGAGCTTTCCCGGCCGCAACCTCTTGTTCTTCTCCTTCCTTGCCGGTCATGCCTTCCCGAAATTCGGGCTGCTGGTAGCAATTGCGGCAATCTTTCTGCAACTCAATCTCATCGGCACCTTCTGGGGTGTCGTTCTCATCCAGCTCGTCGGCACGCTGATGTTCATGATCTGGATACCCGTCGCCGCGTTTCAGGCGGTCGATCGCCGCATGGAAGAGGCGGCCCGCGATGTCGGCGCCAGTCCCCTGCGGGTCTTCTGGTCGATCACGCTGCCGCAGGCCGGGCCGACCATTGCCGCCGCCGTGCTCCTGAGCTTCGTCGGAACCTTCTATGAAACCGAAGGGGCATGGCTCATCGGCGCACCCGGCATCCGCACCATGCCGGTGCTGATGATCAGCTACATCAACAACCAGATGGTCATCCAGTATGGTGCGGTCCTGTCCGTCGTGCTCTGGGTGCCGTCATTCATTGCCCTCATGTTCGCCCGCCGCATCATTGGCGGCGGCGCCTTCGCCCGCGGCTTCGGCGGTTAGGAATATTCATGTCCGTACTTCATATCCGCGGGGTCACGAAAACCTTCGCCGGTGGCACCAAGGCAGTCGACAACTTCTCGCTCGATGTCGCCGATGGTGAACTCGTCTGCCTTCTTGGCCCCTCCGGTTCAGGCAAATCGACGCTGCTGCGCATGGTCGGCGGTTTCGAACAACCGACCGGCGGACAGATCACCATCGACGGCGAAGACGTCACCCATCTGCCACCCGAGCGCCGGCCCACCGGCATGGTGTTCCAGAGCCACGCACTCTGGAGCCACATGAATGTCTTCAAAAACCTCGCCTTCGGTCTGAAGCTGCGGCGCATGCCCGCCTCCGCGATCCGGGAAAAGGTCGAAGCGGTACTCGAACTGGTGGGGCTTTCCGGTTATGGCGAACGCGCCACCAGCCAGCTCTCCGGCGGCCAGCAGCAGCGCGTGGCGCTTGCCCGCTCGCTGGTCCTTGAACCGAAAATCCTGCTTCTGGATGAACCCTTCGCCAGCCTCGACCAGCATCTGCGCGAGCGCCTGCGCGAAGAGGTGCGCGATATCCAGCAGCGTCTCGGCATCACCACGCTGTTCGTGACGCATGGGCAGGACGAGGCCCTTTCCATGGCCGACCGCATCGTCGTGATGGCCAATGGCAGGACCGAGCAGATCGACCGGCCGAACGTCATCTACCGCGAACCGCAAACCCCCTTCGTCGCCGGCTTCATCGGCACCATGAACCTGATCGAAGGCATGGTCTCGGGCGGAAACTTCACCCATGCCGGCCTGACCGTGCCGCTGCCCGTCTCCGACGGTCCCGCCATTCTCGCCATCCGCCCCGAGGCCGTTGACCTGACGGCATCCGAGACGCCGCAGGCAAGCGTTCACCGGGTGACCGATTACGGCACCCATGGCCTTGTCGATCTCGATCTTCCAGATGGTATCAGGATCAAATCGATGGTCGCCCATCCCGATCTCTTCCGGGCCGGACAGGGGGTCGATATCCAGCCCCGCGCCGTCACGGCCTTTCGCGACAACCGGCAAATCTACCGGAGCTGACCATGAACATGCCCATCCTCCTCGAACGTGACGGCCACCGCACCTGGCTCAAATGGCATCGTGGCCGCCGCCGCGCCGCCGATACCGCCTTCACCGGCGAGCGCATCATTGAGGCCATGTGCCTTGGCGCGAGCATCGAAGTTGATCTCGTCATTCACGCCGACCACGGCTGCGCCGTGCTGCATGATCTGACGCTGGAGCGGGAAACCACGGGCGCCGGAAGGGTGCGCAACACCTCCGCCGCCGCGCTGCGCCAGCTGCATCTGCGCGACAATCAGGGCCAGCCCGTATCCTCAAGGGTGATGCTGCTCGAAGACCTCTGCACCCTGCTCGCCCGCGAGATCATCCATCCCGATGCCCTGCTTCAGCTCGATTTCAAGGAAGACCGGCACGCCCTCACCCCGCAGGTCATCGCCGGTTTCAGCGCAAGCATCGCGCCATTGGCGGGCTCCATGATCCTGTCCGGCGGTGATTTCGACGCGATCGCCGCGCTTGCCGCATCGGTCCCCGATCTCAAAACCGGATATGATCCATGTGAGGACGACACACTCGCACGGCTGCAGCAGGACGGAAACTTTTCCGGCTTCATCGAACAGGCGCTTGCCACGGCACCGGCTGCCGGAATGATCTATCTCGACTACCGGATCGTCCTTGCCGCTGAAGATGCCGGCATCGATATCATCGCCCCCATCCACGCCGCCGGCCGCCGTGTCGATGCCTGGACCATCAACCGCATCACGCCGCAATCGATCACCGATGTCGGGCGGCTTTTGCGGCTCAAGGTCGACCAGATCACCACCGATGACCCGGAAGGGCTAACCGAGGCATTCAGCCGATGACCGTCAATTACACCGCCATTCTGGAAGACATGATCGCCACCACCCGCGAGGCCGGCGCATTGACGCTCGAGCATTTCAGGCGCTTCCGCGACATCGAGATCGGCGTCAAGGGACCGGGCGACTTCGTGTCGGATGCGGACCGGCAGTCCGAAACACTGATCCGCGAACGCCTGCTCGGCCGGTATCCCTGGGGGCTGACCGGCGAGGAATTCGCTCCGGTTGACGGTTCGGATGCCGAACATCGCTGGCTGGTCGATCCCATCGATGGCACCACCAATTTCATCTATGGCCAGCACTACACCATCACCATTGCGCTTCGCCGCGGCAACGAGACGATCTGCGGGCTCGTCTATAATCCCGTCGCCGACGAAATGTTCACCACGATCAAGGGCGAAGGCGCATATCTCAACGGCGAGCGCCTGCGCGTCAATGCCAGCAGCGATATTGCGCTCATGTGCGTCGGCACCGGCCTGCCAACACCCAACCTCTCGCTTTATCCCGGCGCCTATCAGCGTCTCGACGATATTCGCGCACCCATCGGCGCGGTGCGGGTCGTCGGCAGCGCCGCCAATTCCTGCGCTTACGTGGCCTGCGGCCGGCTTACCGGCTATTACGAGGAGACGGGGTTTGTCGATACCGCAGCCGGCATCCTGCTCGTTGAGGAAGCCGGCGGCATCGTGACGGACTGGTGGGGGCGCGGGCCTGAAATCTATGAGCGAACCGGCACGCTGATCGTCGCCAATGCTGCAACCCACGCCTATCTTCTCGAGCGGCTTCGCGGCGTTCCGCCCAAGAATCCGTGAGTGGCACAGCGCGCGTGGTCAGTACATCCGCCGGCACGTATCCGCCAATATGCGGGTCCTGCGAAGGATAGCGTGATCAGTAACCGCCCGTCATCAGCACGGTTTCACCGGTCATGAAACTGCAGGCCTGCGACGACAGGAAGATGGCGGCACCCACCATTTCTTCCGGCTGCCCGGCACGGCCCATCCAGTTCAGCGTCCGGACGTATTCCGCCCAGCCTTCGGGGTCCTCATCACGACGGTGGGCATTGCGGTCGGTGTCGATGAGGCCGGGCGCGAGCGTGTTGAGCAATACATTGTCGCGCGCATAATCCCGCGCCTGACTCTGGATCAGATTGTGCTGCGCTGCCTTGGTGGCGGCATAGGCGGTGACGATGCCCTTCGGCCGCAGCTGATTGACCGAGCCGATGGAAACCACCCTGCCCCATTTGCGGGCCGCCATGCGCGGCAGGGCCGCCTGCAGCATATCCACCGTCGAGCCGAGATTGACCGCCAGCTGAAACGCCAGATCGGCGGATGTCAGTTCCGACAGCACGGCGTTGATCTGGGCGCTGGCATTGATGACAAGAATATCGACCGGTGCAATCGCCTCGGCCCGTTCGATGAGGTCACGACCGGCACCGGCCTCGGAAAGATCCCCCGCCAGTTCCTGCGCCGTGCCGCCGCTTGCGACGATCCGGTGCTGCACGGGCGCGGCAGCGCCCGGCTTTACGCCATGCAGGATGACATGGGCACCCGCGCCCGCCAGCCCCTCGGCAATGGCGGCGCCTATTCCACGGCTGGAACCGGTGACGAGTGCCGTGCGGCCCTTCAATCCAAACACGCTTTCGAGACGCATCCTTTATCCTTCAAACAGCGAGATGCGCGCGCCGGCAATTCCCGGGCGGCAGGAAAACAGGCCGCCGGAGAGCGGCGCGTCGGCGAGCGTGGATGCCGGCAGGCGCGTGCGGGCGCTGGTGATGAACAGCGTCGACAGATCAGGCCCGCCAAAGGCGATGCTGGAGGGGCGCGGCACCGGCATGTCGATCACCTGGTCCAGCTTGCCGTTCGCAAGATAACGGCGCACGCACCAGCCATCCCAGATGGCGCACCAGACCCCGCCTTCCGCATCCACGGCCAGACCATCCGGCCGGCCATCGGCCACGGGAATGCGGGCGAATTCACGGCGCTGCGACAGCGCACCCGTCGCCGGATCGCAATCATAGGCGTGGATGAGGCCGGGCACGGTATCGACGAAATAGAAGGTCCGGCCATCCGGGCTCCAGCCGAGACCATTGGAGACGATGATGCCGCCTTCCTTGCGCTCGGATGCGCCATTGGCGTTGATACGATAAAGCGCACCCGTGGGCTTGGAGGCATCGATGCGCATCGAGCCGACCCAGATCGCGCCATCCGGCCCGCATTTGGCATCATTCAGGCGGTTGTCGGCGATGCCCGCTTCCGGGCTGACAAAGGGTGTCAGCCGGCCGGAGGCGAAATCCAGCCATTCGACGCCATCCTGCGACGCGACCAGCAACCGCCCGCCAGTGACCGGAATGACGGCGCTGACCAGCTTGCCGGTCTCGCAGGTTTCGTTGCGGCCCGTGGCGGGATCAAAGCGGTGCACCGCCGGATGGAGGATATCGACCCAGTAGAGCGTGTTTTCCCCCTCGTGCCAGACCGGGCTTTCCCCCAGCTGCGCACCCCATGGCAGAATGCAGCTCAGTTCGGCGCTGGGGCGGCCCGTTGCCGAACGCGGGCGTGGCCGCGAACTGATCGCCACGGCCCCGGCTGCACCGGTAATGCGGCGGGCGGCGGCAATCAATTCACGCCCGGCGGGATGGATATTGGAGGAATCGAGCCGCGATGACGGCCCGAGCGCAACGAGCACGCCCATCGGTGTATTGTCCCGGCCCATGACGGGGGCGGCGACCGAATTCACCCCCGGCAGATGCTCCTCGTAGGAAATCGAATAACCCCGCGCCCGGGTCAGCGTCAGATCGGCCTGCAGCGCATCGAGGGTGGTGATGGTTTTGGGTGTCTGCAGATCGAGCGTCAGGCGATCCAGCAGGGCGCGGCCGACGGCGGGATCCTGAAAGGCGAGCAGCGCCTTGCCCGGTGCGGTGCAATGCAGGGGAACGCGGCGTCCCACCTCGACGCGCACCGAAAGACCGTTCGGCGAACGTTCGGCGAGATATTGCGTCATCGTGCCGTCAAGCCGGCACAGCGCAACCGTCTCACCCAGCTCAGCCGCCAGCCGCTCGAGTTCCGGCATTGCCGCCGAGACGAGATCGAAGCTCTCCCAGACCTTATGGGACATTTCCAGAAAACGCTGGCCGAGGACGTAGGTGCCACGGGCCTCATCCTGACGGACGAGGCCATAGGCGATAAGGGTGCGCAGGATGCGTGCAAAGGTGGGCTTCGGCAGGCCGGAGGCGCGCAACAACTCGGCAAAACGCAGCGGTTCCGGCGCATCGGCGACCATGTCGAGCAGGGTCAACCCCTTGGCCAGCGCCGCCGTGCCGCCCGGCGTCTCCGGTTTCATTGCCTCTGCTCCTGCGCGAGTCGCTGCCGCCTTGCGGCCGCCGCGTCGTCCAGCATCCGGTCCATCGTCCATTCCGCTTCAAACCCCAAAGTGTTTCTGATCCGCTCGTTGGACGTATGGTAATAAACGCCGTCGCCGGGAAAATCGACTGTCACGATGGGCAGGCCGGTCAGCGCGGCAATCTTCGGCAGAAGGGCGGCGAAATCGGCCGGTTGGTCGGCACCCAGATTGAAGGTGCCACCCGCCGCCCCGGGGTGATCGAGAGCGAGCAGAATGCCCGCCACCATGTCGCGTGTATCGGTTATATGCATACGGAACGGTCGGCCGTTTTCATTGCGCGCCAGAATGTGCGACGGCTCACCGATATCGCGGGACTGGAGCAATTCGGCGATGGCAGTATTTCCGAAATTCTGCTGCTGGCGAATGCGCGGCCGCAGGAAAAACCGGGGACCGGAAAAGAAGCTGTCCTCATCCAGCAGTTCCGCCGCATCCTGCGTATGCGAAAACCGCAGGATCACCGTTTCCATGGTACCGCTTCGCTGGTGAAAGCGCACCAGCTCTTCACCCAGAAGCTTGGTCAGACCATAGGGCGAATTGGGGCAAAGCGGATGATCCTCGGTGACCGGCAGGAATTCCGGCCGGTTTTCCGGATAGACCTCACCCGAGGAGGCGAAAACGAACCGCCGCACGCCAGCTGCTGACGCCGCATCCAGAAGCCGGCGCGTGCCCTCGACATTGACGGCGAACATGCGGTCACGATCCGCCGGAGCCCATGACATGAAGGCGCCAAGATGCAGGACGGCCCTCACGCCCTTGATGGCCTCGGACAGTGCCTGCGCATCCTCCAGCGACCCGACGACTTCCTCGCCGCCGGTTGCCGATGGCCTCAAATCAAAACCGCGAACGGCGCGGCCCTGCGCGCGCAAGGCGGCGACAACGGCACGGCCGACACGGCCTGCCGATCCGGTGACGAGGATCATAGCCGTGCTCCGGTCTTTGCATCGAAGAGATAAAGCTGGGCCGGATCAAAACCGAGCCGGAGCGCCTCATTGCCGGGAAGGCTGCCGGTATGCGAGACGCGCGCGATCAGCCCCTTGGACTTGCCCTCCTCGCCATCCGCAACCCTTGCGCCTTCCGCATCGAAATAGACGTATTTTTCCGATCCGAGGCTCTCCACCAGCGTCGGGCGGACATCGAAGGTAACCGGTGCATCGCCCAGAACGAGATGTTCCGGCCGCAGGCCGACGATCACGTCGCCTTGGCGGACGGCTGCGCCCGGCAGGGAAACCTGTTGCCCAAACAGGGTAACAGTGCCGTCACGCAGTTCCGCATTGAGGAAATTCATGCCCGGCGAGCCGATGAAACCGGCAACGAAAAGATTGGCCGGATTGTTGAAAAGCTCGTCGGGTGCGGCGATCTGCTGGATGATGCCGCCCTGCATGATGACGACGCGGTCCGCCATCGTCATCGCCTCAACCTGATCATGCGTCACATAAACGGTGGTGACACCGATACGCTTGTGCAATGCGCCGATTTCGGCACGCATGTGGACGCGCAGCTTGGCATCGAGGTTGGACAGCGGCTCATCCATCAGGAAGGCCTGCGGCTGACGCACGATGGCACGGCCAAGTGCAACGCGCTGGCGCTGGCCGCCCGACAGGTCCTTGGGCTTGCGATCGAGATAGGGTGTCACTTCCAGAATGCGCGCCGCATCATCAACCCGGCGATCGATCTCGGCCTTGTCTGTGCCGCGCATCTTCAGGCCGAAGCCGATATTCTGGCGAACGGTGAGGTGCGGATAAAGCGCATAGTTCTGGAACACCATGGCGATGTCGCGGTCGCCCGGCGCCAGATCCGTCACTTCGTTGTCGCCGATGAAGATCTGCCCTTCGCTTGCCGGTTCGAGACCGGCGAGGATTTTCAGCATCGTCGACTTGCCGCAGCCGGAAGGCCCGACCAGCACCACGAACTCGCCGTTCTCGATCTCAAGCGAAAAGGGCCTGAGCACGTTAAGCGCGCCATAGGACTTGCTGACATTGCGAATGGAAATATTGGCCATGCTTATTTCTCCGCGCCAGCGGTGAGGCCGCCGACCAAATAACGTTCCAGGAACAGGTAGATTGCGATGATCGGCAGCGCGATGAACACGGATGCGGCGGAAATGTCGTTCCAGTAGGTGACATATTCGCCCTGCATCGTGGTGATGCCGAGATTGGCCGTCCAGTTGTCCGGCGAGTTGACGAGGAAGGTGCGGGCATAGGCATAGTCTGCCCAGCTGAGCACGAAGGCATAAAGTGCGGTGGCGGCGAGCCCCGGTGTGGCGATGGGAAGCACGACGCGCACCATCGCGCCGATCGGCGAGCAGCCGTCGACCATGGCAGCCTGTTCCAGTTCCTTCGGGATGGTGTCGAAATAGCCTTTCAGCATCCATGTGGCGAAAGGAATGATCATTGTCGAATGCGCCAGAACCAGCGTCCACAGGCTGCCGATCAGGCCGAAGCTGGAAAAGATCGAAAACAGCGGAATGACGAGCAGCGTCGCGGGCAGCATCTTCGCCGTCAGGACGAAGAGGCCCATGGTCGCGCCGCCCCGCATGGAATAACGCGACAGCGCATAACCGGCGCTGACCGAGACCAGCATCGACAGAGCCACCGAACCGATGGCCGCCAGCATCGAGTTCCAAAGCCACAGCAGGATCGGTTTTGCCGCCCAGACGCGGGCGAAGATGTCCCACTGCGGATCGTCAGGCCAGAAGGTCGGCGGCAGGCGATACAGCTCATCGGTGGTGGAAAGTGCCGTGACCAGCAGCCAGTAGACCGGGAACAGGATCATCACCAGCGTGAAGATCACAGTCGCGTAAAGGGCAAGGCTCTGTAAAAATGTCCGTTTCATCAAAGCCTCCTCAATAGATCGATTTCGAACGCCGGCCGAGCATCAGAAGGCTCGCGACGATGCAGATCACCAGCGTCAGCACGCCGACGGCGGCGGCACGGCCGAAATTGTGATACTGGAAGGCCTGGTCATAGGTCATGATCGACAGTGTCTGGGTTGAACGCAGCGGCCCGCCGCCGGTCAGAACCTTGATGATGGAAAAGTCGCGGAATACCCACAGCAGCGTCAACACCAGCGTCACGCCCAGAACCGGCATCAAAAGCGGCATGGTGATCCAGCGGAAACGCTGCCACACACTCGCACCATCGACCTTCGCCGCCGCATAATAATCGGCGGGAATGGACTGCAGGCCAGCCAGACACATGATCGAGACGAAAGGAAAGCCCTTCCACACCATGGTGATCGCCACTGCCCAGAATGCGGCCGTGGAACTGCTGACCCACGGGATCATCTGGTCGGTAAAACCGAGTTTGATCGCCAGCCAGCCGAACAGGCCGAAGGACGTGTCGAACATCCACGCAAAGATGACGACCGCGATGATTTCCGGCACGGCCCAGGGCAGCGCCATTCCCAGCCGCGCGACGGTGCGGCCCTTGAAACGGTTATTGGCAAGAAGCGCCGTGCTGAGACCGACGGCGACGCTGCCGGCGGTAACGACGATGACCAGTTTCAGCGTTACCCAGCAGGCCAGCCAGAATTCCGGCGACGAGAACAGCCATGTGTAATTGCTCAGCGAAAACGGCCGGCTGGCGCCGCCAAGCCGCGGTATCTTGACCTGCTGGAACGACAGGTCGATGGCCAGCACGAGCGGCCAGACGATGATGGCGGCAACCATCAGGACCGCGGGCGCGATCAGAATATAGCCGAGGAGATGTTGCCGGCTGGGACGCGCAAGATCGAAGAACTTGCGACGCCCAGCCCGAACGGGTTCGGTCATGGATGGTCCTCCTGCCGGATGCGAATGATGGCCATGGCCCTTTACGGGCCATGGCAGGACAACAAGATCAGGACAATGGGGGATCAACCCTTGATGGCTTCGGCCTTTGCCTGCATGGTTTTGGCCACCTCCGCCGGATCGAGATCCTGAATGATCATCCGCTGGCTTTCTTCCATCACCATCTTGCTGAACTCGTTGTAGAAAAGCTCAAGACCGGTCGGAATGCGGTCGATACCGGCTTCAGACGCGGCCTTCATGGTTTCGATCAGCACCGGGAAATGCGGGATGGTCTTTTCAACACCCGAGACATCCGCCTTCGGGCTTGGCGGGGTGTTGCCGCCAAGGGTAGCGTAACTGCGCTGGAATTCCGGCGTCATCGTCAGCTTGATAAAATCCCAGACCAATGCCTTCTGGTCGTCGGGAATATCGGCCGGCATGGCCAGCACGTTGGACGAGCCGCCAAGCGGCGGATGAAGCGGCGGCGCGACATAAACGATGTCACTCTTGGCCGAACCCTTTTCAGTCGTGCCATAAAGCCACGGTCCATCGAGCCGCATGGCCATCTTGCCATCGGCAAACAGCTTGCGCACGTCGCTGGCGCTCATGTCCACCGGGCTGATGCCGCTCTTCATCACGGTTTTCCAGCGTGAAAGGCCCTCGACCATTTGCGGCGTATCGATGGTGATGTTGCCGTCCTTGTCGGTCCAGTAGGCGCCGGCATCGATGACGTAGTTCAGCATTTCCGTTAGATATTGCCCCGGACCGCCCTTGGTTTCATGGCCGGTGCCAAACTGGTCGATGATGCCGTCGCCGTTCAGATCCTTGGTCGTGGCTTTTGCAGCGGCCAGGAACTCGTCATAGGTCTTCGGAACCGCAACGCCCGCTTCTTCCAGCAGCTTCTTGTTATAGGCCATGACGAAACCGAAATAGTTGGTCATGATGCAGACGGTTTCGCCGTTCCATTCGCATTTCTTTTGGCCGGCCCAGCCGGTCATGTCGATGCCGTCCTTCTTCAGCCACGGGTCGAGCGGTTCCAGCCAGCCGCTATCGGCAAACATCTGGAATTCGAAGGACGCCAGATGCACGATCTGCGGCGGCTGGTTGGCGGCGAAAAGCGTGGTCATCGTATCCGCGTAGGAACTGCGCTCCGCCTTGGTGAATTCGATCTTCACCCCCGGATGCTGTTTCTCGAAGGCGGCGATGGCGGAATGCCACCATTCGCCCGTTCCGGCATCATCGGTCTGCCAGGAAATGAACTTCAGCACGGTATCGGCCATGGCGGGCGCAACAGCGCCCATGGTCATCAAGACGGCGGTCGCGGTGCTGAGCGCCAGCTTTTTCATTCTTTTGGTCATGGTTTCCTCCTCCAAAAAACCAAATCAGATACGTTCAATCAGACCGAGCGCCGCCTCCGACGGTCTTACCCCAAGTCCCGGTCCCGATGGCAGGTGATACCTGCCCTCGCGGCAATCCATGTCGCCGTCCAGCAGGCGACGGTTCGGCTCGAAGATCGAGTGCTGGAATTCGTGTCCCTTCAACATCGACAATGTCGACGATGCCTGCAGGCTGGCGGCAAGGAAGATGCCGGCGCCGACGGTGGCGTGCGGGATCACGTCAATGCCGTGCTCGGCGGCAAGGGCGCCGATGCGGATGAAATTGGTGATGCCCTTATGGCCCATTTCCGGCTGCACGATAGCGATGCGGCAGCGTTCGATGCGGGCGCGCATATCCCAATGGGTGCGCCATTCCTCACCGACGGCAATCGGCACGTCGGTATTCTTCGAAACCTTCTCCAGACCGGCAATGTCCTCCGTCCAGACTGGCGCTTCGGCGAACCACGGGTCGAAGGGCTGCATTTCGGCAATCAGTTCCAGCGCCCGGTCCGGTGTCTGGTTCCAGTGCATGTCGGCGGCGATCTTCGCCTGGGGCCCAAGCACCTGCCGGAGATTGGCAATTTCGGCCGCCGGGCCATCATCAGCCACCGGCGTTGCGAATTTGAAGGCGTTGAAACCGCGATCCTGCCAGTATTTCGCCAGTTCCCCGCGCGCCTTCAGCGTCCTTTCAGGCAGGCCGGAAACATAGGCCGGAAACGTATCTACCCCGCCGCCGAGAAGGTCGCGAACCGATTTGCCGGCTTCCTGCCCGGCAATATCCCAGAGCGCGATATCGAGCGCGGCGAGCGCGTCGACGTAAAAGCCGCCGGTATAACCGCGCACCCGCATCATGTCGTAGAGGTCGTCATAAACAGCCGAAGGATCGGACGCATCGCGGCCGATCACGAAACCGGCGAGAAGATCATTGATGAGGGCGGCGACCGCGCCGGGAGCGACGATGCCATAGGTCTCTCCCCAGCCAACAATGCCGGCCTCGGTGGTCATGCGCACCAGCACGCTGCGGTCGAAGGTGGGGTAGACCGTGCGATTGCCCTTGCGCACGATGTAGCCGTTGGGATTGACCACTTCGCCTTCCCTGAGCGCGCCGAGATAGGGCACCTTGCGCGGCTGGGTCAGCGTGAAGACTTCGACGGTTGCGATGGGGCTGTTCATGCAGCCTCCGCGGCAACGAGGCCAAGTTCGACCAGATTGGCGTCAATATCGGCAATGGCCGCCGCATCAAGCTCGGGTGTCGGTGCACGCACACCGACGCCTTCGATCACACCGCGACGGGCGAGCACATATTTGGTCAGCCGCATGCGATAGACCGCCTGCAAAACCAGAAGCGGCAGGGTGCGGACATAAATCCGGCGAGCCTCTTCCTGACGCCCGGCAACAAGCGCGCGGTCGATGGCCACATGTTCCTCGGCGATCTCCAGCGCCGGCATGGCCGCCGTTGCACCTCTGGCATATTCGTCGAGAATGTAACGCGCGCCGCCGCCGCCGATGACGCCCTTCAGCGTCGAAGGCGCATGGGCGATGATGTGGCTGATGGCCGGGCCGGCGGGAAGCGTTTCTTCCTTGACATAGGTCACCTGCGGCAAGGAGCGCACGATCTCCACGATCGCCTGCGGGGAAAGGTCGGAGCCGCGCGGCGCAGGCGCGTTCTGCAGGATGATCTCAACCTCGGGCAGCGCCTCGACGACCTTGCCGAGGAATTCGATCAGCGCCGGCGCATCCGTGCCGACCGACTTGGGCGGCTGCACCATCAGGTGGCGAATGCCGAGCGCCGATGCCGCCCGCCCATGCTCGACCACGTCACGCCAGTCGGCCGCACTGGCGCCAGCCACAACAGGCACCCGCCCGGCCACCGCATCCACGACGATCTTCAGCAGCGTAGCGCGCTCGGCAGCATTCAAAGTCTCCACCTCGCTGGCGAAACCGGGAAACACGACACCATCCACACCCTTGTCGAGCGCGAAGACTACCAGCCGCTTCATACCCGCTTCGTCAATGCCGCCACCAGCCAGAAACGGCGTGGGCAGAACAGGCAAAATCCCCTTGAGGCCAGCCACCATTTTTCTCCTCCCAATTAAGTATCATATTTTGATACCTTGAATTCACTAATTGACACTACATAGACTCGCACCCTATGACAAGCCCCAAGATGAAATGAACGAGGAGGTTCAAGACATGGCAGCAGCAGCGACATCGATCATCGTCGATTGGGGAACGACATCACTGAGGGCGGCGCTCGTCAGTGAAAGTGGCGAAGAACTGGATCACCTGGAAACCGCCGACGGTATTTCGAGCCTTGGCAAGGGAGAACATGAGGCGGCGCTGATGGCTGCACTCGCACCCTGGTTCTCTCGCCACGGGGCTTTGCCCGTCGCCGCACTCGGCATGATCACCAGCCGTAACGGCTGGGTTGAAGTCGCTTATGTGCCGTGCCCGGCAGGCCCGGCAGAACTTGCCGCCGGCACGGTGCGCAAGTCGCTGCCGAACGGGTCCGATCTCGTCTTCCTGCCCGGTTTGAACGATCCCGCCCGCCAGCCCTTTCCGGATGTGATGCGCGGCGAAGAAACCCAGATCGTCGGCCATGGCCTTGGCGAAGACGCCACCCTCATCATCCCCGGAACCCACAGCAAATGGGCGCGGGTGAAGGCGGGGCGGATTGACGGCTTCCAGACATTCGTGACCGGTGAAATCTTCAACCTGCTCATCAATCATTCCTTCATCGCGCGCGGTTCAACGCAGCCGCCGGTCGATGATCCGGAGGCCTATCGCTGGGGCCTGAAAGAGGCAAAACGATCCGCCGCCATGCTGTCGCTGCTGTTTTCAGCGCGAACAGGCGGGCTTGCCGGCCGGCTTTCGCCGGATCAGCTGCGGTCCTATGTGCGGGGACTGGTCATCGGGCAGGAGTTTCGGCAAGCCCGCGATGCCGGATGGTATGCGGAGGGAGACGAGGCAGCTATCGTCGGCAATGATGGACTGAACGATCTCTATCTGGTTGCCGCAGATGTGTTCGGGCTCAAGACATCAGTGGGCGCGGACGACGTCCTGACCAAGGGGGCACTGGCCGTCCTCAAACAGACGCTTTCCTGAGCGCAGACTATCGCCGGGTGCAATCCCGACAGGACAGAGCCTGTCCATTTCATGAAACGAGGCGGCCCAAGGGCCGCCTCGTTTGGTATCAGCAAAAGCCAGACCTCAGGCAGGTCGTTCTTCACCCGCATTCGGCCGCCAGGTGATCAGCCTCTTCTCGGCAATATCGAGAATAAGGTCGATGATGAGAACGAACACGGCGAGAATGATGATGCCTGCAAAGACACCCACCGCGTCGAAATTCCCTTCGGAGCGGGCGATCAGGTAACCAAGGCCTGCCGAAGCCCCAAGATATTCACCGATGATGGCGCCAACCACCGCAAATCCCACGGATGTACGCAGCGACGACAATATCCAGCTGGCCGCCGCCGGAAAATAGACGTGGCGCAGCAGATCAGAACGCTTGGCGCCGAGAATGCGGGAGTTGGAAAGCACGACGGGGTTCACCTCACGCACGCCCTGCATGGCGTTAAAGAAGGTGACGAAGAAGACGAGCGTCACCGCAAGCGCAACCTTGGACCACAGGCCAAGGCCCAGCCACAGGACAAAAATCGGTGCCAGAACGACACGCGGAATGGCGTTCACCGCCTTGATGAAGGGATCCAGCACGCGGGCGACAAAGGGGCTTAGCCCCAGCCATACGCCGGCGCCGACGCCAAGGCCCGTACCGATGAGATAACCGAGCACCGTTTCGCTGAGCGTGATGCCGACATGCTTGTAAAAACCCGCATCGGCAACCCAGGTGACCACCTGCATGACGATGTCATAAGGCGCCGGGAAGAAGAAGCGGTCGATCGCTCCCGAGGTGACGCCGAGCTGCCAGCCGCCCAGAAGCACCACCAGAAGCACGACCTGAATGATACGAACATTA
This sequence comes from Agrobacterium tumefaciens, assembly GCF_005221385.1. Taxonomy (NCBI): domain Bacteria; kingdom Pseudomonadati; phylum Pseudomonadota; class Alphaproteobacteria; order Hyphomicrobiales; family Rhizobiaceae; genus Agrobacterium; species Agrobacterium tumefaciens. Next base: position 45,995 of record NZ_CP039904.1, read on the forward strand.
ACGGCTTGCATAGCTTTTCTCCACTTCACCGCGCAGCGATGCCCATATGTCGCGATACAGGGTCATGAATTTCGGATCGAGTTTGATTTCCGCAACGTTGCGCGGCCGTTCCAGATCAACGGGGAAGCTTTCGATGACACGGCTTTTGGGACCGGCAGCGAGAACGACGACGCGGTCTCCAAGCGCAATCGCCTCTTCGAGATCATGCGTGATCATGACCACCGCCCGACGGTCTTCCTGCCATAACCGAAGCAGCTCGTTCTGCATCAGATGGCGGGTGTGGATATCCAGCGCCGAGAAGGGTTCATCCATCAGAATGACCTTCGGTTCGGTGATGAGCGCCTGCGCCATCTGGACACGTTTGCGCTGCCCGCCCGAAAGCTGGTGTGGAAAACGACTTTCGAAGCCCTTCAGCCCGACCTTTTCGAGCCATGCCAGAACCTTCTGACGCCGCTCATGTTCGGGAACGCCGCGGAACAGCAGGCCAAGCTCGACATTCTGATACGCCGTCTTCCAGGGAAGCAGCGCGTCCTGCTGGAAAAGATATCCGATGGTGTTCTGCACGCCCTGAACCGGAACATCGTCAATGGCCACTTTCCCCTGCGCCGGCTTCAGCAGTCCCGCAATGGCGTTGAGGATGGTGGATTTTCCGCATCCCGTTGGGCCGACGATGGAGAGAAACTCTCCATCGCCCACTTCGAGGTTCACGTCCTGAACGGCAACGAACGAACCGAAAGCCATGGTCACGTTGTCGATTGTCACCATGGGCTGGGGTTTGAATTCGGTCACGGGCTCTAGCTTTCTGACTGGTGATGACATCTCGCCCCCCTCAGTTTGCAGCCTTCGAGGCGGCGGCCTCGACGAACTTGTTGGTATAGGTGGTGTTGAGGTCGATCGTTGCCTTGGCGACTGCGTCGTTGAAGCTTTTAAGAACCGCCAGCGGCGTTTCCAGATCGGCCGGCTCGAACCTGCCATCTTCGGAGAAGATCGCCTTGGCCGCTTCGACAGCCTTGATGTAGGTCTTCTTGTCGCCGGAGACGAAATCATCCGGCAGCCTGTCGACGATTTCCTCGGCCGAATGCTGCTTCATCCAGTGCAATGCCCGCACGGTGGCATTGGTGACTTTCTGGATCACCTCCGGATGGACATCGATATATTCCTGCGTCGCATAGAGCACCGAGGTGGGATAGATGCCGCCATAAACATCCCTGGCGCCCTGATCGCTTCGCGCATCGATGAGGATTTTGCCCAGCCCGCGCTCGACCACAATCGTCGCGGCCGGATCGTAATTAACGAGCAGGTCGATTTTTTCCTGCTGCAGCGCAGCCACCGCCGCAGCTCCGGAGCCCACACCGATGATGGAGATGTCATTGTCGCTGAGATTGTGCTGCTTCATGTAATAACGGATGAAGAAATCCGAGGACGAGCCGGGAGACGTGATGCCGACCTTCTTGCCCTTGATGGTTTCCGGCTTTGCCGGATCGAAGTCGGTATCGTTCTTTCCCGCAAGCACCAAACCCGAATTGCGGGCAAGCTGGACGAAGCCGATGACGTGCTTGTTCTGGGACTGCATCTGGATGGTATGATCGTAAAAGCCGACGGCGACATCCGTCGAACCCGCAACCAGCGCCTGCAGGACCTTCGAGCCGCCCTGGGCAAAATTCTCTGTCGTCACGTCAAGGCCCTCATCCTTGTAGAAGCCGAGGCTGGCGGCGACAGGAAAAGGCAGGTTGTTGAGATTGTACGAGCCAACGCTCATTCTCACGGATTCGGCATTTGCAGATGCCGCCAGCGCACAGAGCGCGGCTGTTGCAAGCAGGTATTTACGCATATGGGTCTCCTCCCGGTTTGCGATGTTTTGAATTACTGACTGTTGTCTAAGCTGCGTCGTTGATTGCAGCGACTGGTTTGGCGAAGGCAAAACCCTCAAAAAGCCTGCGGGCCGTTCTCACAAGTCCCGCCGTTATTGCCCCGTTGCGCATCTCCAGTTGCACGTCGAGGCGGCCGGCGGGATGTTCGAGGCGGATCTGGGTCGGTACGGACGGACTTCCGGCAAGTTCGAAAGCCACCGATCCCTCCGTCACGGCCGCCCGGGCAATCCCCACAGCACCCGTTGTCGCGAGGGCGGGATGACATTCGTCCGGCATGAAATAACGCACGGAAAGTGTGCCTCCATTGCGCGCCGGAGCGACCAGCACGGGCTTTGGTATTACCATGTCCTTCACCTCCCCCATTCCCATCTGCCGGCCGGCCTGAATTCGTATGCGGCTCATCCGCTCGATAAGGTCCCTGTTACCGCTCAGGTTTTGCGGATCTTCATATCCGCTGACGCCGAGATCGGCTGCGCGTATGAGAACCATCGGGATCGCACAGTCTATGGCCGTCACATCCACCCCGTCGATCGTGTCGAGAGGGTTTCCCGTAGGCAACAATCTGCCGGTCTTCGCCCCGGCGGCATCCACGAAAGTCAGGGCAATCGGCGCGGCCAGACCCGGAACTCCGTCGATCGAGGCATCGCCAAGATAAATCACCTCGTTGCCGCGCGTCGGCACCTTCGCCTCGATCAGCTTGCCGGTGTTCACATTGTGGATGCGCACCACTGTATCGTGCCGATGAGCCGCAACAAGCCCCGCTTCGATCGCAAAAGGCCCGACGGCGGCCAGCATGTTCCCGCAATTGGGAGAATAATCCACATATTGCCGGTCGGTGCGGACCTGCGCGAACAGGTAATCGATATCGGCCCCTTCGACGGTTGCAGGCCCGATGATGGCGACTTTCGACGTCACGGGATTACCCCCGCCAATGCCGTCGATCTGAAGCGGATGCCCCGACCCCATGATCGACAGGAGGGCTGAATCGCGCTGTCGTGGATCACGCGGAAGGTCGGAGGCGAGAAAGAACGGTCCGCGCGAAGTTCCGCCGCGCATCAGCACACAGGGTATCTTAAGCAGATCATTCATCGCACGCCTCAATCTTGCATTTAGCGGATCAATCCGCTTCGTTGTTGCAATATGGGCAAAAGACGCTAATCTGTTAAATGCAATGTTTAGGGGTATTATTGCGATATGAGCATTAATTGCGAGATTCTGGATTTGCGGGCTTTTCAAGCCGTGGTTGAAATGGAAAGCTTTCATAGAGCGGCGGAAGCGCTCCATATTTCGCAACCGGCACTGACCCGGCGCATCCAGAAACTGGAGCAGACGATTGGCGCTCCGCTTCTGGAAAGAACCACCCGCCATGTGGCGCCGACAGCCATGGGTCAGGAAGTCATTCCGCTTGTCCGGCGCATGCTGGAGGAGTTCGACGGATCGCTTTTTGCGATGAAGGACGGCGCGCAGCGACGCGGCCTCATCACCATGGCGTGCGTTCCGACAGCGGCATTTTATTTTCTTCCCGCCGTCATCAAGGCGTTCAGCCAGCAATATCCGCATATAAGGCTGCGTATCCGGGATCTGACGGCCAATGAGGGGCTGCAGGCCGTCGCCAGAGGTGAGGTCGAGTTCGGCATCAACCTGATGGGCAATTCCGATCCCGATCTGTCATTCGAACCGCTCATCGACGACCCCTTCGTGCTGGCGATGCGAAAGGATCACCCGCTGGCGGCTTTCGAAACAATCGAGTGGAACCAGCTGGAGGCCTATCCGCTTGTCGTCGTGGACCGTTCCAGCGGCAACAGGACACTTCTTGACGGCGCGCTCGCAAGACACAATCTGAAGCTGAACTGGTTTTACGAGGTGACCCACCTCAACACCTCGCTTGGGCTGGTGGAAGCGGGACTGGGGATTTCCGTGCTGCCGCGACTGGCGACACCGCAGGACGATCACCCCTTTCTCGTCAGTCGCCCGATCGTCAATCCCGTCGTCTCACGCACGATCGGCATCGTGCAGAGGCGAAGCAGCACACTCTCCCCGGCAGCGGAAAAATTTGTCGGGATGCTGCTTGAAACCTGGAAAACACAATAGCCCCGGCCGGGAGACATGACGCGAAGATCGACCGGCCTAACGGGTACGGCAACGGGCTTCCCTAAAGCCTCGTCGCACCGAGTGGATCACGCCGCACCCGCTCGCCTGAAATCTGAGCGTCAGGCGAGCGTCACCGCCCTATCGCACGGCCTGCGCGGCTTCGATGGAATCCGCCAGAATATCCAGCCCGAGATCGATTTCGGCATCCGACACGGTCAGCGCCGGGGCGATGCGGAAGACGCCGCCCATGCCGGGCAGCTTGACTATATTCATGCTCATGCCGCGCAGCATCGCTTCCTGCATGATACGGGCACCGAGTTCGAAACCCGGGGCCTTCGTATGCCTGTCTGCCACGACTTCCAGCCCGAGCAGGAGCCCGCGACCGCGCACGTCGCCAACGCATTCGAACCGCTGCTGCAAGGATAAAAGCCCGTCCTTCAGGCGCTTTCCGCGGGCAATCGCCTGTTCCACGAGACCGTCACGCGCAACCACATCGAGGACCGTCACACCGACAGCCGCCGGCAGCGGATCGGACACATGGGTGGTATAGAACAGGAAGCCTCGCTCGAAGGCCTTTTGCTCCACTTCGGCGCTTGTCATAACGGCTGCCAGCGGCAGGCCGGCGCCGAGCGTCTTGGAGAGTGTCATGATGTCGGGCGTCACGCCATCGCGCTGGAAGGCGAACATATGCCCCGTCCGGCCGACGCCGGTCTGGGCTTCGTCGAGGATGAGCAGCATGCCGCGCTCCTCGCATTTCTTCTTCAGGGCGGCGAGATAACCGAGCGGCAATTCGAGAATGCCGCCGCTTGAGAGGATAGGCTCGGCAATGAAGGCGGAGAGATTGCCGGTCGACTGGCGATCGATCAGCTCGAAGGCGTCGTCAAGCTCGGCCTGCCAGTCATTCGATCCATCCGGGTTGCGGAAGCGCGGGCGATAGGCATTCGGGGCGGGAATGACCAGCGAACCGGCCGTCGCCGGGCCGTAACCCCTGCGGCCGGCACTATAGGTGGCAGACGCCGCAGCGCCGGTCATGCCATGCCAGCTCTGGGCAAAAGCCACGACCTCATGGCCGCCGGTGACGAGCTTTGCCATGCGGATCGCCGCTTCGTTGGATTCCGCCCCTGTTGTCAGCAATTGCACACGGTCGAGACCGGGCGCCAGCGCTGCCAGCCGCGCTGCAAGTTCGACGACGGGGCGTGACAACATGCCGGAGAAGAGATGCGCGACCGAGGCCATCTGCCGGTTGACGGTGGCGACAATATCCGGGTGGGTGTGGCCGATCAGGGCGCTCATCTGGCCGGAGGTGAAATCGAGAATGGCGCGGTCATCCGCATCGTAAACGAAACTTCCCTCGGCGCGTTCGACGATGATTTCCTCGAAGGCCGGCCCATAGCGGGTCAGGTGTTTGTTGGCGGCGGCCCAGAAGGCCGGCTCATCGTTCAACGAAATGGCGTTTTTCGAAATATTGTCCATGGCACGTTCCCCAAGAGGTGATCCTGAAGAACGGTAACAGGCCCTTGCGGATACAGTCCAATTGATAGTATCTGAAGCAGATATCGATAATTTTGATATCGCCATGCTCGACCTTACGCTTTTAAAGAACTTCGTCATCGTCGCCCGCACCGGCTCCATCAGCGTCGCCGCCATGCAGGTCGGGCGCACGCAATCGGCGCTCAGCACGCAGATGCAGCGGCTTGAGGAACAGGTGGGCCGCAGCCTGCTGCAACGAACGGGTTCGGGAGTGCGGGTCACTGCGGCAGGAGAAAAGCTGCTTGCGCACGCCAATGCGCTGCTTGCCCGGCACGATGAAATCCTTGCGGATATGAGCGAGGCGATCCTTCAGGGAACCGTCAGCCTTGGATGCCCGGAAGACTATTCCATCGCCTTCCTGCCGGAGCTGCTACGCGGCTTCTGCGCAACCTACCCGAAAGTCGACCTGCGGATGGTCTGCGCGCCGACCATCGAGCTGCATCCGCTGCTGCGCCGCCGCCAGATCGACATGGCGCTGGTCTCGCAGGCCGATCCGGATCATCCCGAGGTTCTGCGCAGGGAGAGTTTCGTCTGGGTGGCGGACAGGCCGGACCCGGATCTGCTGGCCAAGGATGTGTTGCCGCTGGCGCTCTCGGCACCGGCGACGCTGGATCACCGCGCGGCCTGCGATGCCATGGAAAGCGTCAATCGTCGCTACCGGGTCGCCTTTGCCAGCACCAGCCTTTCAGGCCTCATCGCCATCGCCCGCTCCGGCCACGCCATCAGCGTGCTGACGAAAACAGCCGTTCCGCCCGACCTCCACATCGTCAGGAGTGGCCTGCCGCCGCTGCCGACGATCGGAATAGCCCTCGCATTTTCCGATCCCCAGACATCATCGGCGGCCAAGGCGCTTGGCGATCACATTCGTGCGGTTCTTCCGGGCCTCAGTCTTTAGCGTGATTTCCCCGAGCCGAGGCACCAAGGCTGAGGAGATGATAAAAGACGATGGCGCCGATCGTCGCCGTGCCGATACCATCAAGCGTAAAACCGCCGACATTGAGCTTGAAGTTGCCGGCACCCAGCACCAGCGCGATGCCCACGGTGATGAGATTGCGCGGCTCGGAGAAATCGACCTTGTTCTCCACCCAGATGCGCCCGGCAGTCGCCGCGATCAGACCGAACACCACGACGGATAGGCCGCCAATGACGGGTCCCGGTATCGTCTGGATCAGCGCGCCGAATTTCGGCGAGAAGCCGAGAATGATGGCCACCAGCGCCGCAACGATGAAAACCAGCGTCGAGAAAATGCGGGTAATCGCCATAACGCCCATATTCTCGGCATAGGTCGTCATCCCGGTTCCGCCAAACGCGCCGGAGAAGATGGTGGCGATGCCGTCACCGATGAAGGCGCGGCCAAGGTAAGGATCGAGGTTGCGGCCGGTCATCGCGCCGATCGCCTTGATATGCCCGAGATTTTCCGCCACCAGAATGACAACGACAGGCGCGATCAGCGCGATTGCCGAGGCGGAAAATACCGGCGTGGTGAATGTCGGCAATCCAAACCAGGACGCGGCTGCAACGCCGGAAAAATCCACCGGCTTGCCGAGGCCGAAGCCGTTGGCCAGTACCAGATAGGCGATGTAGGCAATAGCCCCGCCGAGGAGGATGGGCAGGCGTCGCGCCATGCCGGGCGCATAGACAGCAATGGCGCCGACGGATGTGACGGTCAAAATTGCAATCCAGCGCGACAGCTGGTCGCCATCGGGATTGCCGGGGCCGGTGCCGGAGGCGCTGGCTATGGCAATCGGCGCCAGCACCAGACCGATCGCCGCAACGATGGCGCCGGTCAGAACCGGCGGCATCAGCCGTTCGATCCAGTTATGGCCGGCAATCATGACGATGACGCCGATCAGGGCATAAAGCACGCCCGCAGCGATGATGCCGCCAAGGGCGAGCGCGATATTGGGGCTCGCCGCACCGGCGGCGGCACCGGTTGCCACCAGCACGGGACCGATGAAGGCAAAAGACGAACCGAGATAGCTCGGCACGCGGCCACCGACGGCGATGAAGAAAATCAGCGTCGAGATGCCCGAAAACAGGATGGAGACGTTCGGATCGAACCCCATGATCAGTGGCGCAAGCACCGTGGAGCCGAACATGGCGACGACATGCTGCAGACCGAGAACTGCGGTCTGCCCGGCGGGCAACCGCTCATCCGGCATGATGCGCCCTTCGGTTTTCAGTCGCCAGCGCGGAAAATAGCCACCTGTATCGCTCATCGTCGTCTGTCCCCCAGAAAGCGGCCGGCGCGATTTGACGAACGTCCCCGTTGCAGATCGCAGCCGTGCAAAAAGATTTGTCTTTATGTGATATGCGACCGTCGTCCCGGACCGAATCGGTGGCGGCGCATCCAATCTCCGGTAGCGCGATTGCCGGCTGCTGTCATCGGGCATCAAGGGGTTACCCACCCCTCAGTTCAGCCGAACCGGAGAACGGGCTCGATCTCGCAGAGCGATGTCATGACCTTGCCGCGGCCTTCACCCTTGGCGCGGTAAAGCGCCTCGTCCGCGCAGCGGAAGGCCTCGTCGCAGGAGGTTTCCGCCCCGGTAACGCTGCTCAATCCGAAGGATGCACCGATGATCATCACGCCGTCATCGACAATATAGGGCTCGGAGAGAAGCACGCACAGCTGGCGGCAGCGCATCTCGGCTTCGGCAAGGGAAATGGCGGGCATCAGCACCGCAAACTCATCGCCGCCCAACCGGAACACCACGTCGCGCTCCTGACAGGCTGCGCGAAGGCGGGCGGCGACCGCCTTGAGCAAGGCATCACCGGCGGCGTGTCCGTGGCTGTCATTGATGGCCTTGAAACCGTCGAGATCAAGGCAGGCGACAGTCAGGTGTCCCTGCTGTGACAGTCTGGCGAATTCGGATGCGACGAGCGACCTGTTGGCCAGCCCGGTGAGGAAATCATGGGTAGCGGCGTGCCGCATCTGTTTTTCGGCCTCGACAAGCGAATGAACCGCGCGGCGGGACATCCGCACCGCGAAGATGCCGCCGGCTATGAGGACGACAAGAACCGTGACGGCAAGCGGCAGGGACTGACGAAGCAGATCCCGCGCCGGGGTCAGCGGCTGCCAGGACAGCGCCTGTGCCTGCCCATTTGGCCCCATGGCGATTTCCACCCTTGCGCGCTTTGCCGGAACGCTGCCGGCCGGCCCAACGGAAGCATCGTCCAGAAGGAAGCGGTTTCCGAGAAACTCCTGCAGGCTGCCGGCGATGGGAATTGCGGAAATGAGCACCGGCGCCCGTTCACCACGGGGTGTCGCTGTCCTGAAGTCCGACTGGAAGAGGCTGGCTGTCAAAAGGACGGCGTCATCACCGATCACCTCGATCTTGCTGAAGGCGATCGGCTGCGGAATCCCCTCCGGCCTTTCGCCGCGTTCCTTCGCGCGCACGGCATCCACAAGCGAGTGCGCGTCCTGCGCAATCACATCCGCGCCGCGGGCAAAAAACGGGCGTTGCAAAACTTCGTCATCCGTCTTCGAATAGATCAGATCGCCCTCACCGTTGAGAATGCTGACGAAACGTGTACGCGAGGTGCCGATGAGCGACCGTCCGATATTCCGGTCGGTCCACTCCGGATCGAAGAGATTGTCGATCTTGGCGATGGATTCGTCCCAGATCGTCCACGCAGTTAGCGCAAACTCCACGTCGGAAATCCATATGGAGATGTTGCGTCCGACCAGCGTTTCCTGCCGCTGGCGAAGCTCCGCGTCGAGACGCGCAACGCCGTAATAGGGAATGGCCGCCAGCCCCGCCAGCAATATGGCGATAAGCACTGCGGCCGGTCCGGCAAGCCTGAGTTGGGTGAAACGCATCGTCATTTATGGTCCGATTATTTGTCGGATGTCATTTTCGACACGGCACGTTTCACCGCAGTTACCACGATGGGAATTTCAAACGGGTCGGTTAACACTTGGTTCCCGACACCGGCGGGCGCTTTCGATGAAAGCGCAGTCCGCCTTGACGCGGGAGCGATTGAGCTCCCGCGCACGGGTGGCGGACAGCAGACCGCCCGACGGGTATTATTCCGCCCTGTCGAGCGCCGTCAAAATCTCATAGGCCAGGGCGACACGATCCTCATTGGGATAGTTTTTATTGGCCAGAAGGACGACGCCGCGTTTCTGCTGCGGTATGAAAGCCACATAGGCGCCAAAACCATTGGTGGAACCCGTTTTGTTGATGAGGACATCCTGACGCGGTTTCATCGGCGGGGTGATTTCGGAGACCGGAACCGTCTTCAAAAGGGCGCCGGAATTCGTGTCCACCAGCGTCTTCAGAGCAACCGGATAGGCATATTGTTCCCAGACCATGTCCTGCACCATCGCGCCGACACTGAAATACCCCGTATGGGTGTTGAGGAGCGCCTGCTGCATTTTTCCATCCAGCTTCTCAAGACCCATATTGGCATTGATGAAACGGATCATGTCGCTTGCCGAGGATTTGACGCCGTAGGCCTCCGAGGAGAGGATGGCCGGCGTCACCCGGGCCGGGTCGCCGTTTCTCTTATAGCCTTGGGCATAATCCCCCATCTTTGCCTTCGGCACCACGGTGAAGGTGTTCTTCAGGCCCAGTCCGGGCAGCAGCGTGCCTTGCATCGCATCATCAAAGCTCTGGCCCATGGCCTTTGCGGTAACGTAACCAAGCATTCCGATACTGGGATTGGCATAGGTACGGTGGGTTCCGGCCTTATATGACGGTTTCCAAGCCTTGAGATAGGCCAGCAGCTGCTGTTCCGTCTCGACGTTATCAGGCACCTGCAGCGGGAACCCGCCGGCGGTGTGGGTGCCGAGATGCATCAGGGCAACATCGCCGAAAGGTGTGCCCTTCATGGACGGAAGATAGTCCGCGACCTTGCCGGACAGCGACAGCTGGCCATTCATCTCGGCATAGGTGCTGAGCGCGACCGTGAATGTCTTGCTGATCGAGCCGAGTTCGAACAGGGTCTGCGGCGTCACCGGCTGGCCGGTGCTCTTCGACGTGACGCCATAGGTGAATACATGGTTTTCACCATCGACGCTGATGGCGACGGCCAGGCCCGGAATGCCGTTTTTCTCCATGACCGGCTTTATCGCGGCATCCGTTATTGCCTTCAGCTTCGCTTCATCGGCGGCGGAGGCCTGTGTGAACAGGCCGGCCGAGAGCAGCGCGGCAAGGGCGATATGTCCGTGATTGAGTTTCATCTTTCGCATTCTCCAAAACCTCAGGTCGATGACCGGCGCTTGCGCCGTCCCCAGCGAAAGAGCTTTAGCGGCCCTACATTGCACGAACAAACCATGATATCTCGGAAGAGATACAAGAAAATCTAGGTCTCAAATGGTTCGGCAATTTCTTCCCCTGAACGGTCTTCGGGCCTTCGAAGCATCGGCAAGACACCTCAGCTTCACCCGTGCAGCCATCGAACTCTGCGTCACGCAGGCGGCGGTGAGCCAGCAGGTGAAGGTGCTGGAAAAGCGGCTGGGCGTCTCGCTGTTTCAACGGCTTCCGCGCGGGCTGAAAATCACCGCCGAGGGTGAAGCGCTTCTACCCACCGTTACCAGTTCCTTCGACCAGATGGCGACCACGCTCGACAGGATCGAGGCCGGACAGGTGCGCGAATTGCTGTTTCTGGGGGTGGTCGGCACATTTGCCGTCGGCTGGCTTCTGCCGCGGCTGAAGGAGTTTCAAAAACAGCATCCCTTCATCGATGTCAGGGTTTCCACCAACAATAACCGGGTAGACATGGCAGCCGAAGGGCTGGATTTTGCCATCCGCTTTGGTCAGGGTTCATGGCACGGCACCGATGCCTTCCGGCTTTTCGAGGCGCCGCTTTCACCCCTGTGCACACCCAAACTGGCGGAAACTTTAAAAACGCCCGCCGATCTTGTCGAGGCGACGCTTTTGCGCAGCTACCGGTCCGACGAATGGAGCACATGGTTTGCGGCGGCCGGTGTGGCGCCGGCAGCCCAGGTGAATGCCGGGATCGTTTTCGACACCTCGCTCGGCATGATGGAGGCCGCGCTGCAGGGGCTGGGCGTGGCGCTGGCACCGCCATCGATGTTTTCGCGGCATCTGGCTTCCGGGGCAATCATCCAGCCCTTCCCCGTCACCATATCGCTTGGAAGCTACTGGCTGACCCGGTTGCAATCCAAACCGCAGACATCAGCCATGCTGGCCTTTTCGGACTGGATGTTGACCCATGCGGAATTTGCCTGACATGGCTTACAGCAGCGCCAGCAGAACGCCGCCCGCAGCACAGATCACCACCACAACCCATGGCGGCGTCTTCCACACCGTCAACAGGATGAAACCCGCAAGGGCCAGTGTGAAATCCTTCGACGTGAAGATGGCGCTGGTCCACACCGGGTCATAAAGTGCGGCACCAAGAATGCCGACGACGGCGGCGTTTGCTCCGCGCATGGCCGCCTGCGCCAGAAGATGCCGGCGAAACCCTTCCCAGAAGGGCAGCGCACCGATGAGAAGCAGCATGCCCGGCAGGAAGATTGCAATGAGGGCAATGGCTGCACCGGCAACGCCGTTCGGCTGCGGCGCCACCACGGCACCGAGATAGGCGGCAAAGGTGAAAAGCGGGCCGGGAACGGCCTGTGTCGCGCCATATCCGGCGATAAATGCATCCTCCGTCACCCAGCCGGTGGCGACGACCTCGGATTGCAGCAGCGGCAGGACCACATGACCGCCGCCGAAGACCAGCGCGCCGGCACGATAAAACGCATCGAACAAAGAGAGGCCCTGCGATCCCGCCACAGCCGCAAGCAGCGGCAGCAGGCCAAGAAGCAGGATGAAGGCTGTGAGCGCGATATATCCGACGCTTTTCGACACCCGGAACTGGAGATGGGAAGCGTCCCGCACCGCACCGTTGCGACAGAAGGCAAGCCCGGCAATGGCGCCGACGGCAAGCGCCAGGATCTGCCCGAAAGCTCCGGCCAGAAAAACCACACAGACAATGCCGGCAAGTGCGATGCTGGCGCGCTGCCGATCCGGCGCAAGGCTTTTTGCCATGCCCCAGACCGCCTGCGCCACCACGGAGACGGCGACGATCTTGAGGCCATGCAGCAGGCCGGTGCCGACCGGCCCCTCGATCGAAGCGGCAACGGTGGCAAACAGCAAAAGCAGGATGGCGGATGGCAGGGTAAAGGCCGTCCAGGCCATGAGAGCGCCGAGCGGCCCCGCCCTCAAAAGCCCGAGCGCAAAGCCCACCTGGCTGGAAGCCGGACCGGGAAGAAACTGACAGAGCGCCACAAGATCGGCATAACCGGCCTCATCGATCCATTTGCGCCGCACGACCAGCTCATCGCGAAAATAACCGAGATGGGCGATGGGTCCGCCGAAAGAGGTAACGCCGAGCTTCAGGAAGGCGGCGAAAACTTCACCGGGAGTGCCGTTTTTTTGGCTGTCGGCTTCGGCTGGCATTGCTTGCGTTGACGGCTTCACGAAAAGCTCCCTGAGCGTGCAACGGCTATTCGTCAACACAAATGGGTATCAAAAAAATCATGTCGGTATCAGACACTATTGCGACAGGGATATGAAGGGGCCGGTCATGTCGACGCCGGAAAGTCGCTGACTTTCCGGCGTGTCTTGATGTCATAAGGAACCGCTACAGCAATTCGGAGAAGTGGGATATCCATCCCCGCTCATCGGTGCCGCCGGAGAAACCGGCCGCGCCCAGAGTGATTTCATACTGCTTGCTTTTCCTGTGGATGGTTACCGCGACCGCGATCGGCGTCTTGGGTCTCCATGTAAAGTCACTGTCCGGGCCAGGTGCGAGCTGGCTGAGGGATTCGAGCTGAACCGCGTCGAGAAACATGACTGTGCTTTTGCCGGTTTTGTAGAGAGACTCCCACCGCGCCTGGGCAACAGCATTTGCGGCCTCGGCGAAGACATCGCCGTCTTTCCTGGGATCAGCCAAGGCTGCCTTGCGCCATGCCGCTAGGATATTGAGGATGTCGTTCATGTCGAGTCCCAGCTCCGCGAGAAACTCGATGGTCTGGGTGTTGCCAAATGTGTTGTAACCGTCCTCGCTGAAAGGGCGAATATGCTTGATCATGAAATCGCTGAGAATTGGCATATGTGTCTCCTTTGGACATGAGCCAGCTGTTCCCGGCCTTTGATGGTAAGGACAGGTTGGCATGATTTTGAGGGGTTGCTGGGTGCCGGAATGCCTCCGGCAAGACGTCTGGTGCCGTTATGCGCCTTTGCGCGCAGCCGACATTCTGCTTGCAGGCTTAGCCGAAGGTGATGGCGGTGTGGCCGGCCATCCCGAGGAATTCCTGCAGGCCAATGCGCGTTCTGCTGCCGCCATGCCCTGTCGGCCATGGATCGAGGATGTGAAGTTCGAGATCCTTGCCTGCCTCGGTATAACCATAGACGACGTAATAATGGATATGTGTGCCGATGACGAAGACGCGGTTGTTGTCGATCTCGCCTCTCACGATCTCCGGTGTCAGATCGGCGACGAAGTGGCCGCCGGTCGTTGCATGATCGAAGGCGTTCCACTGGCTGGAAACCAGCCGTACGATGTTGCTGTCGGGGTTGGCGCCGCCCATTTCATCGATCGCAGCGGATTGATCCAGAATGAGCGCCAGCTCCCAGCGCTCCTGAACCTCCGGGTCGACGGTCGCAAGCGCTGCGGTGTTACGTCTTGCGATGGCATATTGCGTGGCGGCGGCAAGTTCACGATAGGCCCGCACCATCTGCTCCACGGCGGCAAAGCACCAGGAGGGCGTTTCCTGAGCGACCAGCGCCGGAGGATTGTTGACTGTCGGCATGATATTCTCCTTCCTTAAAGTGACACGGCACGGGTTGCGCTTCGATGGCGGCCGGATGCCCGTCGTTGATTTTGCGTTGGTGAATGGTGAGATTTCGTTCCTAGCCGTCCTGCCGGCATATTCGCCGGCAGGACATTGCCTATGATCCATGCCAAGGAGGACGATTCCGGCTGAGACCATGGATACGCTTCCTGCCGGGCCGGAAAAGGAACGGCAGGATCTCAAGGGATCAGGCTGTTTTGCTCAGATCCTGACGATAGGCCTGCAGCGATGCGATTTTTGCGTCCGCAGCGGCCTCGCGTTCGGCGACGATGGCCGAGAGCTTTTCCGAGGCTTCCGCCATATAGTTCGTCAGGCCGGTGCCGGTGAGATATGTCCCCTGCAGCTTGTTGAGCTTTGACCATCCGTCCGCAAAGCTGCGGTTGAACCTGTCGCTGACGGTCCCGACCGCATACCATTGGGCGGTCTGCCTGACGAAGAACTCGTTGACGGAGCGAACGAGCTGGGCGAGACGGTTCTTGCGAATGACCTCCAGCTCGGCCACATTGTCGATCGCCTTGATCTGGTGCTCGGCATCGTCGGCCACGGCCTGCATGAAATCGGCGAAACTTTTGAAGAAAAATGCGATTTCCTCAATGATTTCCTTCATGCGTTTCAGCGCCGTAATGCTGACGTTGAGGGATTGAACCGCAAGCTTGATCTTATCGTCCTCAGCCTGCTTTCCCTTCAGCAGAGCGTTGATCTTTATGAGTTCGGCGGCCTGGGTACGGCGTTCGTTCTCATAGGATTCCGCCTTGTCGATCATCTTCATCTGCATTTCGCGCAGGCTTGCGGCCTGTTGCTGCTGCTCGTCGGTGAGCTTGCCCAGCCCCTTGTCGAGCGCGTCGAGTGAAGCCTGCAGACTGGAAATCAGAGTCTGCTGACTTGCGATCTTCTCCTCCTGCGTCTTCAGTTCCGCGGCGCGCGCGGTCAGACGCTTATCAAGTTCGGCAAGTTCCACGGCCTTGCTCGATTTCGGATCGGTGCCCTCGGCATCTTTCGCCAGCGCCGACCTGCTGTCTTCCAGCGCCTTGATATCCGTCTTTAAGGTGTCGCGTTTTTCCTCGCTCTTGCGCAGTTCGGCCTTCTGCTCGGAAAGCTTGCTCTGCGTGGCGGCCCCATCCGCCTTTCCGCCGCCGGTTGTCGGTGTGCGGGAGCCGCCACCCTGCCCCTGCCCGTCCGCATCTTGGCCGCCCTTGGGCTGTCCCGAAAGCGCGCCGCCGACCGACGAGGCCAGCATGGAGGCAGGACCGCCCGCCACCATAGCGATGGCGGGAATGGCGCTTGAAATCATCTGCGCGCCGACCCGGACGATCGACATGATGAAGGCGCGCTCCTCTGCCGTATTGGCCCGCTTTTCATATTCACGGGCCTTCTTTTCGAACTCCGCAACCTGTGCCTTCAGATCGTTCACAAGCGATTCCAGCTGCTGGCGCCGCGCATCGGCCTCGCGGATTTCCCGCTCCATGGTCGCCTTGTCTTCGAGACGCTTGCTCAAGACCATTTCGCTCGCATCGGTGATCTGCGCCGTTGCCTTGATGATGCCATCATAGGTGGAGGCGACCTTAAGGAGATCGTCCCGCACTTCCAACGCCTTGTCGCGGATATTTTTCGCGAGCTTTATCAGGTCGTTGGAGACGAAGGCCTTGATCTCGCTCTGGTCATTTCCCTCGCGGACATCCAGCCAGTCCGGGAAGAGGTCGTCGACTGAAATGCGGATGCGATTGGCAACATCCATCGCATGTTTCATGGTGAGTTCACTGCTCTGCTGCGCGGTTATCAAGCTGTCCATGATGGCGCTGATGCGTCCGCGAATTTTGCCCTCCTCCTGCGGCGTGGTGTTGTAAGCGATGTAGAGCAGGTCGATCGCATTGTCGGTATCGCGCTTGGCGCGCTCGACATCGTAGGTCCCCTGGATCTTATCAACATAATACCGGACGAGCGCCGTATCCGCCTTGGGAAGGCTGAATTCCGGCTTCGACACGATCGCTTCGACATCGGCATCGATCGCGCTGTTGAGTTTGGTTTCCCGGCTTTCGAGATTGACGACATTATTCATTTTCATGCTCCTGTTGATGGTTGTTACGGAGAGTCATGGGGTTGATCGTTCACGATCCGCATTGTTTCCTGGCATCTTCAGGCAATCCGGCCTCGGTGGAGGAAATGAACTGCGGCACGTCCTTGGTCAGGCCGTCGATCTCGGCGGACAGCCGGTCGACCTGACGTATTTTCGCGTCGTCAGGATTGACCTCGCTCGCTTCCTTGAGGGCATTGGTGAAATTGCCGAGCTGAATGTTGAAGTCCTGAACCTTGCCGTTGATGGTGGAAATCGCCGCTTTGAGCCTGGTGATCTGCTCTTCCAGATTTTTCACTGCGCTCTGGTTTTCCGCGTGGCTCTGCTGTGCCGCTATCAGCTGGCGGCGATTGTTTTCGAGCTGGTTGCGAACGCCCTCAAGCGCCGTCCGGGCATTGTCCAGTCGCGGCAGTGCGATGCGATATTCCCTCTCCGCGTCATTCATCCAGCCCAGCGCCTTCACCGCGGCGTCACCGGCCTGGCAAATTCCCGGCAGGAAGAAGAGGACGCCGCTGCATATTGTTACTCTCTTGGCCTGCTCGTCCCTTTCCCTTCGGGCTTTTTCGAACACGGCCTGACGCGCCCTGACGTTCTCGCTCTCAGACTGAACCAGTTCTTCATAGCCCTTCACGGCCGTCTCGGACTGCGCCACCTGCCGTTCCAGCTCGATCTGCAGGTACATGGCCTCTCCCAGCGCCCGCTCCCGTTCGGCGCTGAGCTGTTGCTGCGCCGTCAGATGTTCCATCAGGCACACGGATCGGCGGCCGAGCAGCTCCCGGCTGGCTTCCGCCTGTTCAAGTTTTGACTGGAACGCCGCCACCTGTTCGGTGGTGAGGGCGGCCGCATTTGCAATGGCCGGCTGACCCATGGACGGAATATCAAACTGCATCGCAATTGCCGCAAGGCCGGCAAAAATAACATGTCGAAGTTGCATCGCTTTATCCTCCTTCTGAGAATTGGTGGTGAATGGACGTGCCGCGGCCCAGCCGGCATTGCTGCCGGACGCGCCAGAAACTCGGTAGAAACATGCGGATGCCAGGCGGCTTCGGGATGCACTTTCCGTCACCTCGCCAAGGCCAAGAAAACAACCATCAAAGATTGTGCTTTCGATTGCCCAACGAAAGATATCGCGTCCGAAGCCAAATAAAATTATGCAATAAAAACAGACGATAACATTGTTATTATCGCCGCTCTCGCAAACCGTTCCAAAAGGGCACATATTTCAACGTGCTCTTTAACACTCAATTTATGAGAGTATTTTTTAATACCCCTCGGGAGAGCGATGCGGGAGTGCAACAAATTGCACGCATCTCCCGAACCCGGAACATTTCAGCTGTCATGTGGGCCTGAACGGCCGCAGTCGGTGAGCAAAACTCATATTTTTAAATTCGCCATAAAGTAGCGAAACTTAAATTCCGTGGGAGAAAGGCATCTGGAAAAGCAGCTGCGCAGGATTCAAAATCGCTCCCGCAAGGAGACCCCGTTCGGCCGCAGCCGGACATGCTTCAGGAGAGGCTGACACCCCTTGCGAACCGGATCCTGAACGATGCCGCTTTTGACGAGACTGTCATCCGTCTTTGCTCGCAGATATCGAGGGTCTACAAGCAGGAACCACGCCTCGTCCGCGCTCTCGGTGATTTCGGCGCATTCGCAACGATCCTGTGCGCCGTCGCTCTGGCATCGGTTCATGGCGGACGATTTACCCTGGCTGAGGTTCAGGCCGTCGTCGTCCCCCGAGGCTGGGCCTCAAGCCGCAGGACACGGGCGCTGATCGACTGGCTGGAACTCGAAGGCGCCGCCCGGCGGCATCAGCCCAATGGCGACAACCGCGAACGCCCATGGTCGTTGTGTGGCTGGCTGATCATGGCGATCGAGACACTCGCCGAGACTTATCTTGCCGCAGCCGCGCCATGGCAGGCGCAACCGGTTATGGACAGGCCGGCGAAAGACATCGGCGTCAACATCCTTATTGATGGCGTCGGCTGGCTTTTGAAACAACCGCAGGAGTTCAGCCCCACATCAATGGAAACCCTGATGTTCCTGGGCCATGCGCCCGGATTTCCTCTGCTGCTGGATCTGCTGTCTGCGGCCAAAACCAGCAAATCCGGTGCCTCCAATTGTGAGTTTTCCCGCAAGGCGGCTGCGCGCGCCTATGGGATCAGCCGCGCCCAGGTCACGGCCCTATTGGCCAAGGCAGAACGCCTGAGCATCTTGAAGAGGGACGGATCCCGCATACTTCTGAGCGATGGGACATTGCAGAATGTACAAAGGGATATCGCCCATCAACTGGCATTCATTGTCGTGTGGTTAGGGATTTTGAGGGCCTGACGATATCAGCGATTGTTCACGATAGCGACGCCACTAGGAAAACCGATGCCGCCGGGTTAGAAGAAGCGATACCGGATGCGTGACATGACCCTGCCAGAAAAGACCCCAGCCGTGGATGCCACAATCGAGGATCGCTCGCTTTTGATCCGCGAATCCCTGCGCAATGCCATCATCGACCGGCGGCTGGCGCCGGGAACCAAACTGTCGGAAGCCGAGGTTGGGGCACTCTTCGATGTCAGCCGCACCGTGGCGCGCGCCGCGTTGCAGATTTTGGCCTTCGAGGGGCTGGTGAAGACCGAGCGTAACCGTGGGGCCTTCGTTTCCACGCCTTCACCGGAAGAAGCGCGCCAGATTTTCGCCTCGCGCCGCCTGATCGAACCGGGCATCATCGCGGCGGCGGTGGAGCGCATCACCCCTGCGGATATTGTACGGTTTCAGCATCACCTCGTCGAAGAGGCGCAATATATGAATGAACGCGGCCCGGCGGCACGCCGGGCGGAAATAAAGGCCTCGGGCGATTTCCATCTCATGCTGGCGGCCCTATCCGGCAATGTCATCCTCCAGCGGTTTATGGATGAGCTGGTCGCCCGCTCCTCGCTGGTCGTCGCCCTTTATGGCCGTTCGGGTATTTCGAGCTGCGGCCACAACGAACATCTCGCCATTCTCGAGCTTGTCGCAAAGGGCGATGCAAAAGGCGCTTCAGATCTCATGCTCCATCACCTCGATCATATCGAGGCCGATCTCGATCTGCAGCCGAAGCAGGGTGTCAGCCTGCGAAATGCGCTGGCACCGCTCGCCTGATCGCCGGCGGAATCGATGGCGGAGAATGTCCGCCGCTCCCGCACGAGTGCTCTAGTTGGCCTTGAAGCGGTCGAAGGCTGTGAGGTGCTTGACCGGGGGATCGGCCTCCCAGCGGTAAATCTCGGTCCGCAGGAAATGCAGCTCCTCGTCGAGCTTTTCTTCGGCCACTTCCACCCACCAGGCTTTGGGTCGGCCATCGGAGCCATCTGACCAGCGGTAGCCGCGCTTTTTCAGATGATCCTTCATGTCGAAGGGGCTGTTTTCCGCATAAATGCGGACACGGGAGCGCTGGCTTGCCTGATGCAGTTCTGCGAAGGGTGCTTCGCCCTGCCCCGCACGGGCATGACCCAGCACTTCCAGAAGCGCAAAACAATCATCGACGGCGCGATGGCCGTCGTGGAAATAACCGGACTGCCCTATCAGATAGGCAAGTTTGCTGCCCTCAAAACCCCGCGCCCTCCAGTCGATCTCGGAAACCGAACAGGCCCATGCCTTCTCGCGGAAAATCGGTGAGAAAGCCTCGCAGAACGGGCGGTCGAAGCCGGCATTATGGGCGATGATCAGATCCGCCCTGGCAACAAGTGCGCTCAGGCGGTCCATGTCTATTACCTGTCCTTCGACCATCTCGTCGGTAATACCGGTCAGGCGCGTGATCTCTTCCGGGATAGTGACGCCGGGCTGCCGCAGGCCGCCATAAACACCGGTAACGTCGCCGATCGCGCCGTGATCGTCGAATGTGAAGGCGATGACGCCGATCTCGATGATCTCGTCGGTTCGATGATTAAGCCCTGTGGTTTCGGTATCGAGGATGATGCCCTGACGCGGAAATTCCGGCCGCGGTTTGTCGACGACCGCGCGTGGCATGAGCCGGCGTGAAACACGGTAATTGCCGGTGGATTCAAGATATCCGGCAAGCGTCTCATCATCCGCAACGTTTTTCTGCACCGTTTCGCGGCCGGCCGCTTTTCGCCCCCGTTCACCCTGGGGGAAACGCGCTGCCGCGGAACCGAAAAAATCCAACTGGGAGTTCATTATGCGCCTGTCCGCCGTATCCGGAAATCGTGATTTAAGTAGTCCAACATATGTGCAGAGGCTCACGGTAACAACAGCGGTTGCTGTCATCCACAGAAACTGACCCACACAGGTTGCGGGTTGCACCTTCTCGTTGCGGTGTTAGAAGGGAAATACCGTTCCGTGTTCAAGGAGAGAAAACGAATGCCGATCCCATCGCTTTCCAACCCGAAGACGCTCGCTGACCAGAGCCGGTTGAAGCTGTTTCCGCTGCAAAGCGGCCCGCAATTCGCCAATGTGAACATTTCCACCGGCGCAAGCGGCATCGTCTTCACCGGTTATACGCGAGATGCGAGTGCGGATAACGACGCCTTCTCCTGCTGCGGCAGCTATACGCTGCGCAACTCCGTCCACGCTGCCATTGCCGGCATGACCAGCGACAATTGCACGCTGTTTGCCCTGAAAAGCGTCATCAATCAGCGCCCGTGCCTCGCCGTTGGTGGTTTCGATGCCGAAGGCAAGCCCGTCCGGCTGTCGCAGACGGAATTTGAACAGGTCACCAGACCGCTCTTTAATTTCGCCGACAAGGTTTCGCCGATCCTCGGCAGCGAACCGGCACCGGGCATTCAGGTGCGCAGCGGTGACGCCTCCTACAATTATCAGGTCGATGCGCGCAGCGGCCGTTTCCGCTTCACCTATAAGGACAGCATGAACGGTGGGCTTTTCGGACCTTCCGCCGACGGCAATGTTTCGCTTGAGCACGACGGGCACCGACTTGCCAGAATAAGCGCGGGCGGCAGCTACAGCCAGTCCGACAATTCGATCAGCGGCTCCGCCTATCGCGACATCGATTCCCGTGGTTTCGATGCGACTGTGCGCAGCGGGCAGGCTTCCGCCATGTTCGGAAGAACCTATACGGAAAACGCCATCACGCGCAAAATCGGCATTGGTTATGGCAATACCTCATTGCGCCGTGAGGACACGCCCGGCGGAACAATCAAGGAAAGCCTCGAACACAAGCTGGAAAAAGTCACCCTAGAAGTGTCCCGCACCCGCGACCGGGCGAAAGGCACCGAATATATGCTGACGATCAAGATGCAGCTGTAAGGCCTGCCCAGGCCGGGGCGGCTCGGACATGCACGTCCGCCGCGATCACGGCCTGCCGGCTTTAACATGATTATTTAAGTTAAGTATTGAATTCGCATCTGCCACGGGGTATCGCCTGAAGTCCAATCTCCAGGTCGGTCATGACGCAGCGCGACGACAAATTCCTTTCGGCATTCCTGAAAACCCAGTCGGATATCAAGCGATATCTGACGCGGATGACGGGCTCGCGCGAGGATGCCGAGGATCTTGCCCATGAGGCATGGATCAAGCTGGCGAGAAACAGCTCGAATGCATCCGCAGCACCAGTGCCTTATCTCAAGCGCATCGCTAGGTCGCTGGCCATCGATCATGGGCGGGGACGCAGGCACAGGGCCACGACCGAACAGATCGAGGATGCCCTTTCCATTCAAGACGAGCGCCCGGGTCCTGACCAGCAGGTGATCGACCGCGACCAGATCCGGCAGCTTATGCGGGTCATCGGTGAACTGCCGGATCGACAGAGAAAGATGCTGGTCGCGGCGCGGCTGGAATTTCGTCCCTATGCCGAGATCGCGGAAGAGTTCCATGTCTCCACCCGCACGGTGGAAATGGAAATCAATCGCGCCCTCAGCTACTGCATCGAGAAAATGGGACATGAGCGGCGCAGATAATTTTCGGATTTACCGTTTGTGATCGTTAGAGCTAATGAGGTTCATGTGAAATTCCGGTATCGGGGCGTATTTTTGATAGGGGTTGCGTGTTGAACGAAGGATCCGATGCGCTCAGGAAGAAGGCCACGTCCTTTATCGTCAGGCTGCGCTCCGGCGCGGCCACGGTTGAGGATACAGAGGCGCTCCGCCACTGGCGCAGCCTCAGCGCCGATCATGAGCGCGCCTTTGTCGAGGCCTCGGCGCTCTGGCGCGATCTTGGCCCGGCCCTGGAGGCGCAGGCGAAGCCCCCCGTCAACGCCACATCCAGACGATCTTTTCTGGTGGGCAGCAGCCTTGCCGCCGGCCTTGCAGGCATTGCCATCGCCCTGCCGGAACTCGGTTACCTGCCATCCATCGGCGCAATGCTTGCGGATTTTTCGACTGGCGTCGGCGAGCAGCAGAATGTCAGCCTGCCGGACGGATCGACCGCCTTTCTCGACGGCGGCTCCGCCCTGTCGCTGGACAGCGGCGAACGGCAGTTCGATCTCACGGCAGGTGCAGCGGTTTTCACCGTCCAGCAGGCGGCGAACATTCCTTTTGTGGTCAAAGCCGGCAATGGCCGCGTGCAGGCCTCCAGCGGCGCGTTCAGCGTCACCCATAATGCCAGCGGCGTGACCGTGGAATGCCTGTCCGGTCCACTCAGCGTGCACTGTCTCGGCGATGCGCAGCTGCTTCCGGGAGAAGCAATCGTCTATTCGGACGCTGGCCTTGGGGAAAAATCCGCAATCGACCTCGAGACGGCATCGGCATGGCGTGAAGGCATGCTGGTCTTCAACAACCGTCCGCTGGAAGACATCGTCGCGAGCCTGAACCGCCACCGGCGCGGCAGGATCATCATCACCCGTCAAAGCCTGCGCTCCCTGCACGTCTCGGGCGTCTTTCAGCTCAACCGGCCGCAGGACATTATCGCGCATCTTGAAGAAACCCTGCATCTTCATGCGGTTGGCGCAGGCGGAATCCTGCTGCTCGTCTAAGCCCTTTCGAACCGGAGACAGCGCTGGATTCCGGACGATCCGAAAATATTACAAAAAAACTCCACAAATCTTTTCGGGTTCATGCGCCTCGGTCGTCTTCCCTATCAGAGGCCGCAGCAAGGCGGCGAAATGGAAGGGAATACGGGGATGACTTTATTGGCGACGGGACATAAATCCGGTGGTCGCGAACGGCGTTTGAGGCTCGCAGCATTCTGCGCATCACTGGCCTGCTCCGTATCCTTAGTTGCCCATACCCAGGCCGTTGCGCAGGAGCTGCGCCAATTTTCCATTCCCGCCGGCTCCCTCGATGTGGCGCTGACGCGTTTTGGCGCCGCAAGCGGCATCCAGATTTTCTACGACGCATCCTTGACGAGAGGGCTCAAAACCTCCGGAGCAGCCGGCTCCCTGCCGCCGCGGGAGGCACTCGGCAGGCTGCTTGACGGCACCGGCCTCAGCTTCCGCTTCACCGCGCCCGATCGCGTGACGGTCTCCAATGCCTCACAGGCACCGGAGGCAACCTCTGCGGATGGCTCGCTCGTTCTCGAAACAATCACCGTCACCGGCAAGACCGGACGATATGGCAGTCCGGATGCGCCTTACGGCAACGATGCCCCGACCGCCTTCATTTCGGGTGAAGATATCGAGCGCTTCCGCGGCTCAAGCCCGGCCGACATGTTTCGTGGCACGGCCGGCGTCATGTCCGGCGAAGCGCGAAACGGCGCCGGTGCCATCGACGTCAACATTCGCGGCATGCAGGGAATGGGCCGCGTCGCCACGACGATCGACGGCGCCGAAAATTCCGTGACTGTCTATCAGGGTTATCAGGGCGTCTCGAACCGCACCTATGTCGATCCCGATTTCATCGCCGGTGTCGACATTACCAAGGGAGCCGATGCTGCTTCCTTCGGCAATGCCGGATCAGTGGCGATGCGAACGGTCGGCGCCGACGACATCGTCAAGCCGGGCGAAAAATGGGGGCTGAAGGTCAAGGCTGGCTTCGGCACCAATTCATCAAGCCCGACCGAAGGGGCATTGAGCGGCTATAGTTACCAGTCCGGCGCAGGCACCGCGACACCGTCCGCTGACGGCATGGACAGGCCCGCCTTCCTCAAGCCGACGACCGGTTCCGGCAGCGTCATCGGCGCTTACAAGGGCGAGGACATCGATGTCGTCGCCGGATATGCGCATCGCCGCCAGGGCAATTATCACGCCGGCAGCCACGGTCCTGTCGCGTCCCCGAAAAACATCGGCGACACGAAATATTGGGGCGGCACTTTGCCCAACACGATGATCAATGAAGGTCTGGTCAACTATCGCGGCGGCGAGGAAGTCCTCAATACCGAGCTGGAAACCCAATCGCTTCTGGCGAAGGTCACGGCGCGTCTGTCAGACGATCAGACATTCCAGATCGGCTACATGGGATACAGAAGCGAGGCCGGCGACAGGCTTGCCTCGCGGCTGACCTCGAATACCGGACAGGCGCAGCAGCAGGAACAGACCGTCAGCACCAGCCTCGACACATTTACCGCCAGATACAACTGGAACCCCGAAGACAATGACCTCATCGACTTCAAGTCGAATTTCTATTTCAACCATCTCGAAGTCCGCAACCCCGTGCGCGGCGGGCGTGGCCTGACGCCAGAGAAGATCGGCCTGCCATCAGGCTTCCGGGTCGGCACCGATACCAATATGTGGGGAGCGGAGATTACCAACCGCTCGCAGTTCAGCCTGGATTACGGCGATTTCGACCTGAATTACGGACTTTCCTACCGTGCTGAAGACACCAAGGGCAGCGACCACACCGCCGTTCTGGAGGGCTGGCTGACACCGCGCGACGCCATTCGCCATGAAGGCGCAGCCTTCGCCAAGGCAGCTTACAAACCGGTGGACTGGCTCACCCTTAATGGCGGGTTGCGATACTCCCATTATTGGGTCGAAGACAGGTTCGATCCCTATGAGCGTTATCAGGCGCGGGACAAGCCGGTTGGCCTGAAAGTGGATGACGGCGGGTTCAGCCCATCTGCCGGAGTGACGCTGGAACCGTTCGACAATACCCAGTTCTACATCAATTATTCGAATACGCTGCGCTCGCCATCCATCATCGAATCCGTCTCGGCCTTCAACAGCGTCATCGCGAATTCGGGTGTCCTGCCGGAACGCTCCAGCAACTGGGAAATCGGCACCAACATCATTCGCGACGGCATCCTCTCCGACGATGACACCGCCATGATCAAGTTCGGTTATTTCAACTGGGATGTGAAGAATTACATCTCGCGCACCGTCGTGACCGAACCACAGTTGACGTTGAATATCGGCAATATTCCGCGCGCCAAGTTTTCCGGTCTCGAACTTTCCGGCCGATACACCAATGGCGGATTTTCGGCAGATCTTTCCGCCAACTACTTCCTGAATGTCGAATATTGCCGCACGACCCAGACCTGCGACAGCAAGTCTCTCTATGGCGACTATGCGACGAACCATGTTCAGCCGGAATATACGGTCGACCTGACGCTTTCGCAGAAATTCCTCGAGGACCGGCTGACGGTCGGGGGCCGCATCTCCTATGTCGGCCCGCGCGCCATCGGCCACGGCGACGTCACCGCGCAGGGTGCGTCGGAATTCATCGCGCTTGTCGACTGGGAACCCTATACGCTGGTCGATCTGTTTACCGAATACAAGATCAACGACAACATGACCGCGAGCCTGCGGGTGGAGAACCTGTTCGACCGTTTTTATGTCGATCCGCTCGGCCTCGTCACGCAGCCCGGTCCCGGCCGCACCATCTATGCCAGCCTTACGGCAACGATCGGCGGCGGCGAGGCCCTGCCCGGCCTTTCCCCCTTCAGCCGCCCGACGGACGCATCCTTCGTGCGTGACTGGACCGGCTTCCATGTGGGTGCCCATACCGGCGGCGATTTCCTGAATTTTGCGGGAAATACGACCTCGCTGGATGGCACATTCAACGATGCGGCCGCACGGGAATCGGCCGATTTCAACCTGCGTGGCGGTGCGTTTGGACTACAGGCCGGTTATGACCGGCAGCTGGAAAACGGCCTTGTCGTCGGCGTGGAGGCCGATTACACCAAGACCTATCTTCGTGGCCTCGAAAAGTTCGGTTCCACCGATCCGGTGCTGGCAAAGAGCGGTCACCTGGACGCAACGACCAGCTACGATATCGACTGGACGGCCGGTCTGCGCGCGAAGCTCGGTTACGCCGTGAATGACAGGTTGCTCGTTTATTCCACCGCCGGCCTGGCGCTGGCGAAAGAAACCCAGTGGCGCGACCAGTATATTTCAGACGGCGCGAGCGGGACCAATCCCCTTGGCTCCGAAACGACGGCATTCTTTGTGGAGAAGGCTTCCGGAACACGTGCCGGCTTCACAATCGGCCTCGGCGCGGAATATGCGCTGAACGACAATTGGTCGATCCGTGCGGATTACAGCTACAGCCATTTCCGCGCCAAATCGTTGAAGTTCAAGAACGCCCGCGCCGGCACCGGCAAGGATTATCGCACCAGTGAGCAGACGGGCACGGAGATGGTCGATCCCGGCTTAAAGAATGATCCGAACATGGCTTGGCTCTGCGATTCCATGCCGGAAGTCTGCGAGCCCTATGAATCACCGATCTACGAATATGTGGACCATGTGGGGACATCCGGAATTGCCAACGGCCGCAATGCCTCGAACTCGCTGAACATGCATGCCATCAAGGTTGGGCTGAACTATCGCTTCTGAGGAAACTTTCCACAAGCTTTCGAGCCGTGCGCCTATCTGGCGCGCGGCTCACCGAAACATGAGATTGCTCACGAAGCCGGACGATTGAGAATGGCTTCGCAACTCGCCGGATTGCCGATGATCTCACTGGTCTTGATGATGGAGCCGGCATCCGCAGTGATCTTGATGATGCAGTCGCGGCGGTGTTCCTTGATTTTCATGCCCTCCGTCTGCGTCATCTGGGTCTGTCCATCCACGGACTTGTATTCACGCCGGTTGCTGAGCCCGGCATAGGTCTCCACATCGACCTTCAGCCAGTAGGATTCGGTTGCGCCCTTGTCGATAACCACCTTGTTGGGGCGACCAAGCCTGGCGATGGCCGCATCCCGCGGCTGCCCCACGAAGGCCGCGACCGTTCGGGAAATATCGGTTTCTCCGGTTGAGGTGCAGGCGGTGATAATCATCAGCGCAGCCGCCAGACATCCGGTTTCAATCCATCTCATTTTCAATCGTCCCCTCGCAAAATATCGCCAGCCGCATAGGTTGCCTACTGCCGCTGCGGGGCAAATCTAGGGTCAATGATTTTATGCTGAAAGGCGGGCGGACAGAAATCCCGATCAACTTGTTATGATCGACGGGTGTTGCGCTTCTCTATCTATTGCGGAACACGGTGCAGGGGACGCCGACCTGCCGGATCTCTCCGCAGAGCCTGTTGGCTTCGGCGCGGGTCTCACGGCCGATGCGGGCGGCATAACGCGGGCGCGAGCCGAAATTCCCGCCTCTTTGCCTGACGATGAGGGCACGTTCCGCATTGAGCGGTTCCGACAATCCGCCGATCGCGCGGGTGAACAGCCGGTTCGCCACCGCCGGATTGTAATGCGCCGCAAGCTGCACACCCCAGGGCGCCCAGTCAGCCGAGGAGATGAGAACGGGATCGTTCATGGTGCGGGTGTCGGCCAGACGCAGGCAGGCGTCGAGGAAGGAACGACCGTCATCCAGCGCCGGGGCGGCCTTTT
Source organism: Agrobacterium tumefaciens (assembly GCF_005221385.1). Classification (NCBI taxonomy): domain Bacteria; kingdom Pseudomonadati; phylum Pseudomonadota; class Alphaproteobacteria; order Hyphomicrobiales; family Rhizobiaceae; genus Agrobacterium; species Agrobacterium tumefaciens. The sequence goes on from NZ_CP039904.1 coordinate 74,007, forward strand.
CCGGCGGGTTGTCTTTCCAGTTCTCGACAGGATATCCGGTGATGGCAAACACGTAATCGCGGGTTTCCATTGGCAGGCGGCCGGTGGCGATGAAGGTTCGCAACCCCGCCTCGCCGGCATTATAGGCCGCAGCGGCAAGCCCGAAATTGCCGAATTGACCATTCAGCTCGGAGAGATAACGCGACGACGCCTCAAGCGCGGCAATGATGTTGAAACTGTCCTCGAGACCACGCAGCCTTGCCGTTCCGGGCATGAACTGGGCGATGCCCTCGGCCCCTTTCGGGCTGACCGCATCGGCGCGGAACAGGCTTTCGCGCCAGATCAGCCGGGCGAAATAATCCGGCGGGACGGCGTAACGTGCGGCCAGCACCTCGATGGCATGACACAGATCGCTATTGTAGCTGCCGACCCGAATGCACAGTTCCGGCGCAACGGCATGGCTATAGGCACAGGCATTTTTCCCCTCCGCCGGCTTCTCAGCCCGGGCGGCACCACCGGCTGTCACCAGCAGGCAGACGACGAGAGCGACACGGCCTGTCCATATCCCTGCCAAGCAAACGACCCCATACTTCCAGACGCAACGCACCGATCATCGGGCAATCGCGAAAATATGCCCCGAGCTTCGGCCTTGTTCAATGGAAGTTTCGGTTTCGCGCTGCCGATGCGCATCCGCACTATCAAAAGGCTCGGCGCAAAACATCCAGCCGGCCCGATTGCCGGGCTGGCTGGACGCTGTCATTTACCCGCTCTGGCGAGAATCCTTCTAGAACTCCTGCCATTCATCGTGATTGAGGGCAACCGCGGCGGAGCCACGCGCCGCAACGGGCCGGGATACCGGGCGGCGCGATTGAGAAGGCGCCGGCCTCACCTCCGGGCTGCTGCGCAGGGAGGATGACGAACGCGGCGCTTCATCGAACCTGAACTGGCCCAGAAGTTCGAACAGGGCGGCGGCTTCCCGTGCAAGGCTGTGGCTGGCGGCAGTCTGCTCCTCCACCATCGCAGCGTTCTGCTGTGTGCCCTGATCGACGGTATTGACCGCCTGATTGATTTCGGCAAGTGCGGTGGACTGTTCGCGGGCGGCTTCGACAATCGCCACGACATTGCTGTTGATATCACGAACCTGCGCCGCGATTTCCTGCAGCGCCGATCCCGCCTTGGTAACCAGGCCGACGCCGTTTTCCACCTGCGAGCCCGAAGCATTGATGAGGCTCTTGATTTCCTTTGCAGCCGTTGCCGAGCGCTGCGCCAGTTCGCGCACTTCCTGCGCGACGACTGCAAAACCCTTGCCCGCTTCACCGGCACGCGCCGCTTCCACGCCGGCATTCAGCGCAAGCAGATTGGTCTGGAAGGCAATCTCGTCGATCACGCCGATAATGTTCGAAATCTCGCGTGACGATTTTTCGATCTGATCCATGGCGCCGATCGCATCGCGCACCACCTGGCCCGAATGTTCGGCATGGTCACGGGCACGGGCGACGATCGTGCCAGCCTCTTCGGCGCGGCGGCTGGAATCGTTGACGGCAGTGGTGATCTCCTCCAGCGCGGCGGCAGTCTCCTCAATCGAAGCGGCCTGCTGTTCCGTGCGTTTGGCAAGATCATCGGCGGCGGAGCGTATCTCGTTGGAGCCCGAGGAAATCGCGCCGGCATTTTCAGATACCAGCGTCATCGCTCTCTTCAGCTTTTCCGAGGCTGCATTGAAATCCGTCCGCAATCTCTCAAGCGAGGGGATGAATGGCTTGTCAATGCTCTGCGACAGATCGCCATCAGCGAGGTCAGTAAGACATTGCGCCAGCTTTTCGACATTCTCGACGCGGCCGGTCACGTCGGTCGCAAATTTGACGACCTTGAACACCTTGCCGTTCAGATCGAAGATCGGATTATACGAGGCCTGAATGAAGACCTTGCGGCCGCCCTTGCCGAGGCGCATGAATTCATCCGCCACGAGATCACCGCCGGCAAGCCTTTCCCAGAACTGCTTATAATGCGCCGACTGCGTATAGGCCGGTTCGCAGAACATCGAATGATGCCGGCCCTGAACCTCCGGCAGTGAATAACCCAGTGCCGCCAGAAAATTCTCGTTGGCCGTCAGGACATCGCCATCAGGTGAAAACTCGATGATGGCCTGCGCCCGCGACAGGGCGTCGATCTTGCCCGCATCTTCCGCCGCCTTCAGCTTGCGCTGCGTGATGTCGGTGGCGATCTTGATCACCTTCACCGGCTTGCCGCGGCGAAACACCGGGTTATAGGAGGCCTCGATCCAGACCTCCCTGCCGCCCTTGCCGATGCGCTTATATTGCTGCTGGTCGAACTGACCGGCTGAAAGTTTTGCCCAGAAGGTCTTGTAGTCCTGCGAAGACACAACGGCGGGCTCGACGAACATGCTGTGATGCCTGCCGATGATTTCCGCCAGCTCGTAACCGAGCGCACGACAGAAATTCTCGTTGGCGGTCAGAATTTTCCCGGAAAGGTCGAATTCTATAATGGCCTGGGATTTGGAAAGGGCGGCAAGAACCGCGAAAGCATTGGCACCCCGATCAAGAAAACTCACGCGCAATCCTCCGATGTCAGACAGATGATTCCCTATCAAAATCATTCAGTAATATTACTGTTACAATATTAAATAATATTTAAGGATAAACTTGACGTCCGTCGCGTGGGTTGCAAAATTCAGACTGAATTTAAACCGGCCATCGTTTCTTGCCCCAGCCCCATCACCCGCGTCAGCGCCACGGGACCGGCATAACAATTATGCATTATTGCTGTTTATACTCCGGGCATCACGAATCGGATAAGGCTGCCCTTCGCCGATACGTTGCGGCTTGCCACTGTTTTCGGGAGAAACCATGATCGACGTCGCAACCGCACTCGCCGTGTGGGTCTATATTGCCGGATTTCTATTTTTGACGGCGCGGCTGGCGCGGCAGACGGGAGAACCGATCTGGCTTTTCGCAAAAGGCCGCGAGCGGCAGGCCGTTCCCGCCATGCTCTTTCGCCTCGCTTTTCTCCTCGGCGCCCTGCTTCCGCTCGTTACCCTGTGGCTGGAGCCGCAAAATCCGGTCTGGCTTCTGAACCGCGGCGATCTTGGTGCCCCAATCCGGATTGGCGGCATGGCGATGGTGCTGGCTGGCGGCCTGATCGCGCTTTATGCGCAGAACTATATGGGCAGGTCATGGCGCATCGGCGCGGCCGAGGGCCATCTTGGCGCAATCGTCGATAGCGGTCCTTTCGGCCGCTCCAGAAATCCCGTCTTTGTCGGTCAGATCGTGCTGTTTACCGGGCTGGTGCTGGTATTTCCATCGGTTCTGCAGCTTGTTGTCGCCATCGCTCTTGTCATCGCCGTGTCGCTGCAGGTGACTATTGAAGAACGTGTGCTGACGAAGGAGCTTGGACCGGCATATGACGCCTATCGGCGCCGGGTGAGGCGCTGGCTGTAACGACAGTCGAACCTGAGCCGTGGCGTGGCCTTCAGCTTTTTCGGAACATTCATCCGCCGCAGGCATTTTATGCCGAATGGGGGGCCGGCCACAGGCCGGCAAATTTCCTTGCCTGTTCAGGCAAGATGAAGATCAGTTCCAACCTGGAGGAGCACGCAGATGAAAAAGAACACGATCTGTATCTGGTACGACAAGGACGCCGAGGCCGCCGCCAGATTTTACGCCGAGACCTTTCCCGACAGCGCGGTAACCGCGGTTCACCACGCGCCGAGCGATTATCCTTCCGGCAAGAAGGGCGATGTGCTGACGGTGCAGTTCACCGTCGCCGGCGTATCCTGCATCGGTCTGAATGGCGGTTCTGCCTTCAAACAGACAGAGGCCTTCTCGTTCCAGATATCGACCGAAGATCAGGAAGAAACCGACCGCTACTGGAACGCCATCGTCGGCAATGGCGGAGAGGAAAGCGCCTGCGGCTGGTGCAAGGACAAATGGGGTGTCTCCTGGCAGATCACCCCGCGCGTGCTGATGGACGCCATGGCCGCCGGCGGCGCTGAGGCCAAACGTGCCTCCGAGGCGATGATGGACATGAAGAAAATCGACGTCGCCGCCATCGAAGCCGCACGCCGCGGTTGACGCCAACGGACTATTCAGCAGCAAGTAGCGAAATTAACTTGATCCCGGAAACACCCGAAACATAAGGGAAAATCCGATTTCATGAAATTAATCGCCTTTCCCCGCCGCGCAGATCGCCCTGCGCGGCAAGTCATCATAAAACGTTCAACAAAGTGTAAGCGATCCGTCAAAGACGGCTGTTAGCAGAGCCCGTGGCTTCGTGCTGGGAACATGATGTCCTTGCCGATCATGCCATCATCCATCAACGGGGCTCAACTCATGAAATCTTCCGCTCTGACCTCTTTCGTGGCCGGCGTCGCCATTGCTGCCGCCTTCGGCGCCACGGCCGCCCATGCAGAAAAGACCAAGTTCGAATTCTGGTACGGCCTTTCCGGCGATCTTGGCGATCGCGTTCAGGAAACCTGCAAGAAGTTCAACGATTCGCAGGCTGAATTCGAAATCGTCTGCACCTCGCAGAACGATTACGACGCCACGCTGCAGAACACCATTGCCGCTTACCGCGCCAAGAAGCAGCCCGCCATCACCCAGATCTATGACGCCGGCACGCTGGACATGATGCTGTCCAAGGCTTTCGTTCCCGCCAAGAAGCTGATGGCCGACAACGGCTACAAGATCGACTGGGACAATTATTTCCCCGGCATCGCCAACTATTATGCCACCGCTGCGGGCGAGCTGAATTCTTTCCCCTATAACTCCTCGACCGCGATGTTCTATTACAACATCGACGCTTTCGAAAAAGCCGGCATCACCTTCAAGCCCGACACATGGGAACAGGTTCAGGAAGCCGCCACGAAGCTCAAGGCTGCCGGCTTTGAATGCCCACTGGCCTTCAACTTCGACACCTGGATGCTGATGGAGCAGTTCTCCGCCATCCACAACCAGCCGATCGCCACCAAGGGCAACGGTTATCAGGGCCTCGACGCTGAACTGACGATCAACAAGACGAAGTTCGTCGATCACGTCAAGTTCTTCAAGAAGATGCAGGACGAGAAGCTGTTCGTCGTCAAGACCAAGCAGCTCGGCATGGACATCCTGCCCGCCTTCACCTCGCAGACCTGCCAGATGTTCATGACCTCGATCGCCAATCACGGCACCGTTGCCAAGACCATGCCGGAAGGCGTGAAGTGGGACGTTGCCATGCTGCCGGTCTGGAAAGGCACCGAGCGCCACAATTCACTGGTTGGCGGCGCGTCGCTGTGGGTCATGGCCGGTCGTCCGGACGCCGAATACAAGGGTGCAGCCGCATTCCTGAACTTCATCGCCCAGCCGGAGATGGTTCAGTGGTGGTCGACGGTCACCGGTTACATCCCGGTCACCAAGACCGGCTTCGACGCCATGAAGGCCAACGGCTTCTATGACAAGGCCCCCTATAAGGGCCGTGAAAAGGCAATCGAAAGCCTGACCTTCACGCCGCCTTCGGAATATACCCGCGGTATCCGCCTTGGCGGTTTCACGCAGATCCGCAAGGAAGTCGCCACCTCGCTCGAAGCCATCTTCATGCAGAATGCCGACGTCCAGGCTGAACTCGACAAGGCTGTCGAGCGCTCCAACGCTGGCCTGCGCCGCTTCGAAAAGACCTATGCCGGCGCCAAGCTGAACTAAGTTTCCTAAAATTTTCCAATGGCTTGCCCGAATCGCTTCACGCTTTACGGGCAAGCCCGCCCATTTCTCCAGTATTGCCGGTTTTTTATGGAAAAGCGCGCCGTCTTCAAAAGCACGTGGTTGCCCGTGCTGTTCGCCCTGCCGCAGCTTCTGCTGATCTTCCTGTTCTTCTATTGGCCCGTGGCAGCGGTCATCAACTGGGCCTTCACGCTGGAGCCGCCCTTCGGCGGCGCTGCGGAATTTGTCGGCCTTGCCAATTTCGAGGAGACCTTCCTCGATCCACTCTATTGGCAATCCGTGCTCGTCAGCATGGTTTTCGCCATTGCCGGCCCCTTCTTCACCATCCTCATCGGCCTCGTTCTGGCGCTGTGCGTCGATCGCGCCCTGCCCGGCTCCGGTTTCTTCCGGGTGCTTTATATCCTGCCTTATGCCATCGCGGGTCCTGCCGCCGGCATGGCCTTCCGCTTCATCCTGTCACCGGAGCGTGGTCTCGCCGCCTCCCTCAACGCCTGGTGGCCGGACATCTGGAACCCGGCCAAATATGGCGAACACGCGTTGATCCTTGTCATCGTCATCTTCATCTGGAAATGGGCGGGTTACACCTTCATCTTCCTGTTCGCAGGGCTGCAATCCGTGCCGCGCTCGCTGACGGAAGCCGCCGCCATGGACGGTTCCGGCCCCATTCGCCGCGCCATAGACATCCAGGTGCCGCTGCTCGCACCCACCCTGTTCTTTCTGACCGTCATCATGATGACCGAGGGTTTCGTCGGCGCCGACACGTTCGGCATCGTCGCCACCACCACCGAAGGCGGCCCCAACCGCGCCACGGAGGTGATGGTCTACCGCATCGTCAGCGAAGCCTTCGAGGGGCTGAATTATTCCGGCGCCTCGGCGCAGAGCCTCGTCCTCATCGGCCTCATCATGGTTTTCACCTTCATCCAGTTCCGCTTCGTCGAGCGGCAGGTCCATTACAAGTGAGGCGGCGATGATCCAGCGCACCCCCTATGCCGACGCCCTGACCTATATCCTGATGGTTGCCGGCTTTCTTCTGCTCATCGGCCCCTTCGTCGTCATCATCGCCGGAGCGAGCCAGACGATAACCCAGGTCAACAGCGTACCGTTTCATTTCATGCCGCAGGGCGAGTTTCTCGCCAATGCCGAGACAGCCTGGAAACGCGCCAATCTCGGCAATGCGCTGTGGAACAGCATGATCATGGCGACGCTCGTCACGATCGGCAAGGTAGCGCTTTCGGCGTTTACCGCCTTCGCCATTGTCTTCTTCCGCTCGCCGCTCAAACATCTGTTCTTCTGGACGGTGTTCATCACCCTGATGCTGCCGCTCGAAGTGCGTGTCGTTCCCACCTATTCGGTGGCCGCCGATCTTTTCCAGCCGTTCCGTTCCATTCTCGGCCTGTTCGGCATCGAGGTGACGGTGGAGTGGAACCTTCTCAACTCCTATGCGGGCCTCACCCTGCCGCTGGTCGCCACCGCCACCGGCACCTTCCTCTACCGGCAGTTCTTCATGACCATCCCGGACGAGCTGGCGGAGGCAGCGCGTATGGATGGTTCGGGCGCGATACGCTTCTTCGTGGAGATGCTCCTGCCGCTGTCTCGCACCAACATGGCGGCGCTCACCACCATCATGTTCGTTTATGCCTGGAACCAGTATCTCTGGCCGCTGCTGATGGTCACCGACCCTTCCTACAAGACGGTGATGATGTCGCTGCGTGCGCTTTTGCCCGCCGAAGACGGTACGCCGGACTGGAACGTCACGCTCGCCGGCTCGCTCATCATCATCACACCGCCGCTTCTCGTCGTGGCCTTCCTGCAACGCTGGTTCGTCCGCGGTCTCGTTTCGTCCGACAAGTGACGGCGCGCGGCTTTCAACAACAAGGTTTCCCATCATGGCTCAGATCGATATCCGCCAGGTCCGCAAATCCTACGGCAAGACACCCACCCTGCATGGCGTGGATCTCTCTTTCGAATCCGGCGAATTCGTCGTTATCCTCGGCCCCTCGGGCTGCGGCAAATCCACGCTTCTGCGCATGATCGCCGGGCTGGAAGACATTACATCAGGTGAAATCGCCATTGGCGGGCGCGTCGTCAACAAGCTCGAGCCGCGCGAGCGCGGCTGCGCCATGGTGTTCCAGAACTACGCGCTTTATCCGCATATGTCGGTTGCCGGCAATATCGGCTATGCGCTGAAAGTCGCCGGTGTCGCCAAGGCCGAGCGCCTGCGCCGCATCGAAGAAACCGCAAAGATCGTCGGCCTTACCGATTTTCTGGAGCGTAAGCCGGCCGCCCTTTCCGGTGGCCAGCGCCAGCGCGTCGCCATGGCCCGCGCGATCATCCGCGAACCGCAGGTCTTCCTGTTCGACGAGCCGCTCTCCAACCTCGACGCCAAGCTGCGCGTTACCATGCGCGCCGAAATCCGCAAGCTGCACCAGCGCCTGTCCGCGACCTCGGTTTTCGTCACCCATGACCAGGTGGAGGCGATGACGCTGGCCGACCGGCTGGTGGTGATGAACAAGGGCAATGTCGAACAGGTCGGCCATCCGCTCGATATCTATCATCGCCCCGCCACCACCTTCGTCGCGTCCTTCATCGGTTCCCCGGCGATGAACCTGTTCACCACAAGGGTCGAAGTCGAATCGCCTGCGGTGATGCTGGGCGGCGCGGCCGTCAAACTCTTCCCTGAAACCGGTCTCGAACTGCGCGGCCGCGACGTGACGGTGGGCATTCGCCCGGAACAGTGCCTTGTCAGCACGGAAGAAGGCCCAGGCGTACCGGCAATCGTCGATTTCGTCGAAGAGCTCGGCTCCGGCCGCATCGTGCATGCCGAGATCGCCGGCGAAACCTTCTCCGCCGCAATCGGCGAAGACCTTTCGGTCAAACCCGGCCAGCGCATCCACCTCACCATGCCGCCTGCGCACCTGCATTTCTTCGACCCTGCCACCGGCAAGCGGATCGAAACGGAAGGGGCAACCGAGACCAATAATCTTGGCAAGGAGGCATTGCTGGCAGTCTAGAAGACAAGGCCTTTCGGCTTAGCCCTTCACGCCTGACGAAATCATGATGGCCTCCGTCACGCGGCGCTGGAAGATGACGTAAGCGATGATGACCGGCAGTGCAGCCAGCATCGCAACGGCCATCAGGCGCGCATAGGCGACACCGAAGGCATCATTGACCTGGGTAATGCCGACGGGGATCGTCATCATGTTTTCCGAGGTGACGACGAGGAAAGGCCAGAAGAAGGCATTCCACACGGAAATGAAGGTCACGATCGCCATGGCGGTCGTGATCCCCCAGTTGAGCGGCAGATAGACCCGGAACAGGATCGTGTATTCGCCGCCGCCATCCAGCACCACCGCCTCGCGCATCTCCTTCGGCACGCTGTCGAAGAACTGCTTGTAGACGATGATGACGATGGGGGTGATGAGCTGCGGCAGGATGATGCCCGCCCAGGTGTTGATGAGGTTGAGGTTCTTCATCAGGATGAACTGCGTGACGACAAGCGTCTGCGCCGGCACCATGAAACTTGCCAGCACGATGCCATAGAGCAGCCGCCGTCCCGGAAAGCGTATCTGCGACAGCGCATAGGCGCACAGCATCGAAATGAACAGGACGGAGACCGTGACGATGACGGCGGTGCCGATGGAATTGACATACCAGGTCAGCAGCCGCGTGTTGAAGATCGCATTCACATAGGCGCCCAGCTGGAACTCGTCCGGCAGCAGCGATGTGTTGCCGGCAACATTTTCATCGGAGCGAAGCGACGTGACGAAACTCCAGTAGAGCGGAAAAATCCACACCAGCGCCGCCGAAAAGGTCAAAAGGGTCAGAACGATGTTCTCTAGTTTTCTGGTCGGGCTCATGAGTTCCTCCGGATGCGCAGCAGCTGGAACTGGAGAACGGAAACGATGACGATCAACAGGAAAAGCACGGTCGCAACGGCCGAGGCGTAACCGCCATTGTTCATCTGGAAGGCCTCGCGATAGACCTTGAGGAGGAGCACGAAGCTGGAATTGAAAGGGCCGCCGCCGCTCAGAAGGTAGATCTGGTCGAATATCTTCAGTTGCAGGATCAGTTGCAGCGTCAGGACAAGTGCCGTCACGGGCCACAGGAGCGGCCAGGTGACGCGGCGGAAGCGTTGCCAGGTCGTCGCGCCATCCAGCGCCGCCGCTTCATAAAGCTCGGTCGGAATATTGCGCAGGCCGGCAATGAACAGCAGCACGTTAAAACCGTTCGTCCACCAGATGGTGACGACAGCGACCATCGGCATCACCCAATATGGGTTCTTGAAGACTGCGACGGGCTTGCCCGCCAGCAGCGAAATGACCGGCTGGAGAACACCGAACTGCAGATCGAGCATCCATGCCCAGATTTCCGTCACCACCGAGACCGGCAGCACGTAAGGCAGGAAAAACAGGCTCATGGCGATTGTCTGCCCGATGCCCGACAGCCGGCTGACGGCGAGTGAAATCATCAGCGCGATGATGGTGGTCGGCACCACGGTCAAGAGGACGAAATAACCGTTGTTCTTGAGCGAGGTGACAAACAGCCGGTCGCCCAGCAGTTTCGCGTAGTTCTCAAACCCAACCCAGTTTCCCTCACCGATCAGCGGCGCATCGGTAAAGCTGATGCGCACCATCTCGATCAGCGGATAAAGGAAGAAGGTGGCGAAGACGACGATGAATGGCGTCACCATCGACAGCGCGATCAGCGACTTCTTCCGCCGGTTTTCAATCATTGCCATGGAATGCCTCCGGGCCTCTGCGCATTGCGCGATGCCCTCCAGCCATTGGGGCCGGAGGGCAGGCGTGGATTATTTGAGTTTGCCCTGAAGTTCGGACTGGATCTGCTCGACGGCTTCCGCGCTGCCGACAAAACCCTGAATGGCCGGCGCGATGACGTTGAGTGCCGCGTCATAGGCCGGAGAGGCAACCCCGGTAATTGTGGTCTTGGGGTCAAACACCGCCGCCTCCGCCAGCGTGGCATAGGTGGCGTTCGGCTGCATGGCCTTATATTCGGCACTTTCGGTGATCGATTTATAGGCTGGAATATGCCCGGCATCGGCCCAGCTGATGGCGTGTTTTTCCATCCAGCCGATCACCGTCATGACTGCGGCACGTTTTTCGCCGGAAACCGTCTTGTCGCCTTCATTCGGGATGGCGAAAGCATGGGAATCCGCCCAGGTGGCGCGTTTGCCCATCAAAGGCGGCACTTCCACCGCACTCCATTTGAACCCGAGCTTGCCGTTCTTTTCCAGATCCTTGTAGGTCGGTACTTCCCAGACGCCATTCAGCTGGAAGGCGGATTTGCCGGCGGAAAACAGCGCCACCGAGGCCTCATATTCCGCCTGTTCCGGCGCCCAGCCGTTTTCCCGCCATCTGGACATTGTGTCGATGGCTTTTGCGGCCTTTTCGGCATTGTCGCCGGCCAGAACCTCCTTACCGGTGACGAGTTCGCCACCCTGCTGCGACAGCAGCGTGTAGAACACCCGCCACACTCCGCCTTCACCGCCCGACTGATAGGTGATCGGCGTCTCAACGCCATTTTCCTTCGCCCAGGCAAGCGCCTTTTCGAAATCCTCGATCGTCTTTATGCCGGTCAGCTTGCCTTCGGCATCGAGATAGGGAGAGCCCTTCAAAAGATCGGCGTTGTAATAAAGGACAAGGGCGTGAATATCGAACGGCACGGCGTAAAGCTTGCCGTCCTGCGTGGCCGCCTCCACCGGCGCGCTGAAGAAATCTTCCGTCTTCAGCCCGGCATCCTCAAGATCCTTTGCGGTGATTTCGCTCAGCACCCTTTCTTCAAGGCCAAGCGGCCCGCGCGACAGGTGATAGGTCATGATATCCGGCCCTGAACCGACCGCAGAGGCCGTTCTGACCTTGGTGTAAAAGGGAACGCCCCATTCCAACGTCGTGCCCTTGATCTGGATATCGGGATGTTCCTTGTTGAAGGCCTCGATCAGCGCTTTCATGCGCACGCCGTCACCACCGGCCAGAAAGTCCCACCAGATGATATCCTGCCTGGCAAGCGCCGGCATGGCGGTCAAACCCAGAACCGTGCCGATAAGCAATGTCTTGATCAATCGCATCGTTATTCCTCCCGTTTCTTGAAACACCCCGTCAGGGGATGGTTTGCTGCATCGAAAGGCGCCTCCTCGCGCCTATCGCAACCTTTTGCCGTCGCTGTCGAAAACCAGGATCCTGTCGGGCGAGGCGCTGAGCGAAACGGACCGGCCATCCAGCTGCTCCCGGGAGCCCTGCCGCTGCACGATAAGCTCCTTTCCCGCCCTGGTGCGGGTGTAGAGGTAAGACAGATCGCCAAGCTCCTCAGCCACCTCGACGATGACAGGTAAGACGCCTCCATCCGTGATCGCCAGATGTTCCGGCCTGATGCCAATCTCGAGCCGCTGGCCGGGCGACACCGGTTGCGACAACCGCGCTTCGAGAGGCCGTTCGCCGCCTTCAAGGGCAAGGGTCACGCGGCCATCACGCTGCTCCACCACATCGGCCTGCAGGAAATTCATCGCCGGCGATCCGATAAAGCCCGCCACGAAACGATTGTCGGGATCGTCATACAGCGTCAGAGGCGCCCCCGCCTGCTGCACGATGCCGCCCTTCAGGACGAAAATCCTGTCGGCAAGTGTCATCGCCTCCACCTGATCATGCGTGACATAGATCATGGTCGCGCCGAGCTTGCGGTGCAGCCGGGTCAGTTCCAGCCGCATCTGCACACGCAACTCGGCGTCCAGATTGGACAGGGGTTCATCGAACAGAAAAACCTTCGGCTGCCGCACGATGGCGCGGCCGATGGCCACACGCTGCCTCTGGCCACCCGAAAGTTGCGAAGGCCTTTTGTGCAGATGCTCGTCAAGCTGCAGGATGCGGGAGGCCTCGCCCACCCTCTCATTCACCTCCGCCTTCGGCCGGCGGGCAAGCCGAAGGCTGAAAGCCATGTTCTCGAACACCGTCAGATGCGGATAGAGCGCATAATTCTGGAAGACCATCGCAACGCCGCGATCGGCCGGTTCGACCGCGGTAACATCGCGGTCGTCAATGGCGATGCGGCCGCCACTGGTTTCCTCAAGCCCGGCGATCATGCGCAACAGGGTGGATTTTCCGCAACCGGAAGGCCCCACGAACACCGCGAAGCTGCCGGTCGGGATTTCCATCGAGACGTCCCGGATCGCTGCGAACGATCCGAAGGACTTGGCGATATTGTTGAGACGGACACCCATCACCGCCTCACTGAACCTTCAGGCGCAGCACGTGATAGGACAACGCCGGCACGGAGCCTTTGAGTGCCCCATCCTCGACAGCGACGCCACTGCCCGGCACCGGCACGACGCGGTCGGGCTGGTCCGGGCCGTTTCCGACCCGCAGGTCATATCCCGCCATCGCAAGATGCAGGCTGAGGCTGGCTGATGAAAATCCGGTAAGGCTGACATTGATATCCGCCGCCTCGGTAAGATGGCGGTTGAGGACGAACAGCGTCACCACGCCTTCTTCCTCGCTGAAGACCCCGGCGACATCGAGATATTTGACATCGTCAGCCGCGTTGCAGTCGTAAGTCGGGCAATCGACCGCGACATTCAGCGCAACACCACGGCCATAAAGCGAGGCGAACTGATAGGGATAATAGATTGTCTGACGCCAGGCCGGGCCGTTCTTTTCTGCCCGGATCGGGGCGATGACGTTGACGAGTTGGGCGATGCAGGCGATGCGCACGCGGTCCGAGCGGCGGATGAATTCATTGAGCAGACCGGCAACGAAGAGAGCATCTTCGAAATTATAGGTCTCTTCCAGCAGGGCGGGCGCTTCCGGCCAATCCCAGCTCTTGATGCGTTTGCTGTCGTCTTCGCGGATGTGATACCAGACGTTCCATTCGTCGAAGCAGATGGAAACATCGTTTTTGGCGCGCTTCTTGGCTTTCACATAATCGATGACGCCGGCGATCGTCTGGATGTAACGGCCGGTCTCTTCGATCTTGCCGAAATAATTCAGCGTGTCGCGGCTGTTATTGCCGAAATATTTGTGCAGCGAGATATGATCGACATTCTCGTAGCATTCCTCCAGCACTTCGCGTTCCCACTCGGGATAGGTCGGCATGCCGTCATTCGAACTGCCGCAGACGATCGCTTCAATTGTCGGGTCGAAGCCTTTGAAAGCCTTGGCGGTTTCGTTGGCCAGCCGGCCATATTCCACCGCCGTCTTGTGGCCGATCTGCCAGGGGCCGTCCATCTCGTTGCCGAGGCACCACATCTTCACGCCATGCGGTTTCTCGGTGCCGTGGCTGCGGCGCAGATCGCTAAGCTCGGTGCCGCCGGGAAAATTCACATATTCAAGGAAGTTACGGGCATCATCCAGACCGCGGGAACCAAGATTGACCGCCAGCATCATCTCGATGCCGGCCATCTGCGCCCAGTCGGCGAATTCATTGATGCCGATCTGGTTGGTTTCCTTTGACCGCCAGGCAAGGTCCAGACGAATAGGCCGCTTGTCGCGCGGGCCGATGCCGTCTTCCCAGCGATAGGCGGAAACGAAATTGCCGCCGGGATAACGGATGGCGGGAATTTTCAGGTCCTGCACGAATTTCAGGACATCCCTGCGAAAGCCGTTCTCATCCGCCTGCGGATGGCCGGGCTCGTAAATCCCGCCATAGATCGCACGCCCCATATGCTCGATGAAGGCGGAATATAGGCGATCGTCGATACGCCCAATCCGGAAGTCCCGGTGGACTGAAACCCGCGCTTTCATAGGCTCTCCTCCCTGCGCATTTATATCTTAAAATATGGTATGAACCATATTTGATAATATAGTTGCCGAGGGAATCCGCGCCTGTCAACCGCGAAAATCATACTTTTAAAATTTGAAGGCTCAGTCTGCCGTGCGCAGGCGCAAGACGATGTCCTGATCGTAATTTCCGAAACCCCGGCCGAAGATATTCAGCCCGCCCGGATGTTTCGCGTCGGCCTTGACTTCGATGCGCAGGCGGATGGAACGATGGCTCACCAGATCGATATCCGCCAGCGTCACATCCGAAATGCGGGTGCCATCGACATAGGTTCCCTGCGCGGTGATGCGCCAGGTTTTGAGCATGCCATATTGGGAACCGGAGAGTTTCCACCAATCGGGCGTGAACACCCCTCGCTTGTCACCGAAGTCGCCCGGCGAGGTCCACACGCCGATTTCCCTGCCGTTGACAGAGAGGGTTATGTCCGACGGCCAGTTGCTGTGCGTTCCCGGCACCTCGGAACTGACCTCCATCGAAAACTCGATTTCTTCGACGTTTCGGCCCTGAATCTTGGCATTATTGGGGAATTGATATTCCACGAAGCCGGATGTCAACCATAAGAGCGCCGTCTTCATGCGATCAGGATCCATGAAGGTATCGGGCACATCCAGAAGCCCGATAATACCATCAGGCGAACAGATGCCGCAGGGTGCCGTCACCGAACTCTGGGTATAAAGACCGAGCGGCATGGCCACCGCAATGTAATTGGAGGCCGCCGGCGCCTCGGGCCTTCGGAAGGAAACGATGAGTTCGTCGCAGGTGGCGAAGCAGATTTTCTGGCTGCCCTTGCGCGCCTTGCGCGTCTCGGTTCGCAGCAGCCCCGCCTCTTCAAGAACGGCCACACCGGCGGAAACGGTGGACTGGGGCAATTCCAGCCGCTGTGCGATCTCGTTGACATTCAGACCGCTCGTCTCGTGCAGCAGCTTCAATATCTGCACGCGGATCAACGAAGCGGCCGCTTTCAGGACATCGAATTCTTTTTCAGCATCAACCAGGAGGAAATTGGGGGCCATTCTCTAATCTTCAGATTTATCGATCCAGATCAGGATTTCTGGCTTAAATACCCTATACTTGTCCAGTGTTGTTTATCGTTCAGGCATATCTGAAAGTTAAAGGCATGAAAAAGGCATCGCCACGCAGCCTTGAGACCACGTGGCGATGCCCCTTTGTCGTCAACCGCGCTTGCGCAGGGTCCGCGTGCCGGTGTCGACAAGATTCTGCGCCGCTTCATCCACGCTGGCGCGACCGAAGGCGAGCGAATCGGCAATCGGACGCATCACGCCACGGTCGAATTCATTGGCACCGATGGGGGCGGGCTCCGGATAGGCATCGGTCTTTCCGGACAGGCTTTCGATATAGTCCACCGATTTGCGCTCAGTCTCATTGAGGCTCGGCAATACTGCCTCACGCACCTTCTTTGCCGGCGGCACGCCGCGTTCCACGCCCAGTACCTTGCCGGCTTCCAGATCGTTGACGAAGAAGTTGATGAACTTCGCCGCCGCTTCCGGATTGGTGGAGGTGGACGAAATGGACCAGATAAGTCCCGGCCGGTAATAATGCCCGGTCGGCTTGCCGGCCCCCTCACCCGGCAGCATGCCGATGGACAGCGTTTTCTTGTTGAGCGCCTGATAACCCACAAGCTGGTTGGAATAGGCAAAACCCGTGGCGGAATTGCCAAGCGTCAAGGCGTTGGATTCAATGGTATTGTCATCACGCGTCTGGATATCGGCGGAAACGCAGAGCTTGTCCTCGCGCAGCTTCTCCCAATAGGCGAACCATTCCTTGGCGTCTTCCTTGTTGAAGCCGATGGTGCCATCCTGAAACAGCAGCTTGCCGCGCTGGCGAAGCCAGACATCGAAGACGTAATGATAACGCGCACCATAGGGAATGGCCCAATAATTGCGCCGCGCCGGGCCGTTCTTCTTGAAATCGCGCGCCAGTTCCGCAAGCGCCGTCCAGGTGATCTGCCCTTCCGGCATGGAAACACCGGCTTCCTTCAGCGCTTCGGCATCATACATCATGCAGAAGGAATTAAGCCCGAGACCGACGCCGTAAAGCTTGCCGTCGATGCGGCAAAGATCGATCTCGCTCTTGCCGAAGCTGGAAAGATCAAGCGCCGAGCCGACGAAATGATCTAGTTCCATGCAGGCGCCACGGCCGGAATAATCGGCGATGGTGGATGGTTCCAGCTGGAAGATATCGGCGACATTGCGTCCAGCCATCGAGGTCGCAAGCTTGGTCCAGTAGTCGGAGCCGGCGATCATTTCGCCGCTGACCACCGTTTGCGGATCGGCCTTCTGGTAAAGGGCGATGACGTCATTGGTGCGCTTGTTGCGATCGGCTGATCCCCACCACACGCAACGAAGCCGGGTCTCGGCCGCCAGCGCGCGGAAACCGCCCGCCGCAACCCCAAGACCGGCCAGCGCCGCCGTCACCAAAAATCCACGTCTGTCGATAGTTTGCATCTGCTCCTCCCGCGTTTTGCAAATTTTTCACTGACTACTTAATTCTTGCAAATTTTCTATATTTGCAATATTTGCATCATAATAGATTTTTTTGCAAGCGCAGGAGACGACATGAACGATACGCCCGACATCAGCCGCCCGCGCCAGTCGGATATCGCCCAGCGCGCCGGTGTCTCCATCAGCACCGTCTCTCGTGTTCTCGCCGGGGAAAAAGGCATCAGCGCTTCGATCCAGACCAAGGTTCTGGGGGTTGCGGCGGAGCTCGGTTATCCGTTGCGGCCGGTCACCAGCCAGGCCGGCGGCGTGCCGCTGGAGGGCAAGAAAGTCCTAGCCCTGATGTCCGCCGAAAGGGCAACCGGCGATATCGGCGCTTTTTATCACGATATTTTCGACATGCTGCGCAGCCTTGCCCAGACGGACGGGTTTGAACTCGATATCCGGCTGCTGCACCAGAAACAGGTGGATGACGCCCTGACACAGCGGGTCTGCGAAGCGGACGGCCTTCTTGCCATCGGTCTCGACCCTGAAGAGGAGATCATCCACCGCATCACGCAGGGTGTGCTGCAGCCGGTTCTGGTCAACAGCGCCGACCCCTCGATGACGCTGGATTGTGTTTCGCCCTCCAATTTTTACGGCGGTGCAATGGCAGCGCGGCGGCTTCTGGAACTCGGCCACCGCAAGGTCGCCTATATCGGCCCGCACCACCGCCACACCATACGCGAGCGCATGCGCGGCTTCCGCCACACCATCCTTGAGGAAGAAGGCACGACCTATGAGGAATTCCTGCTCTCCACCGTGGATAGCGGCTTCGGACAGGCGGGTGATGCGGTTCGCCAGCTACTGGCCAAGAACCCTGACCTGACCGGCATTTTCTGCATGAATGATGCGATTGCGCTCGGCGCGCTGGGGGCGGCGCAGGAGCTTGGCCTTGCCGTGCCGGACGATCTTTCCATCATCGGCTTCGACGACCTGCCCTTTGCCGAACTGTCCACCCCTCGCCTCAGCACCATCCGCGTCGACCGCCGCGAGATTGCCCGCGAGGCAGTGGAATTGATGCGCCGCCGGCTGACGGAACCTTCCGCCAATGCCCGGCAGGTGCAGCTGGGTGTGCAGCTGGTGGAAGGACAGACCGCCGGACAGGCGAAAAAGACGGGAAAGGCGATACGTAATGCATGATGCGGCAAACAATGATCCGATGACCCGTTTCAATCCGCTCTATGGCAATCCGCTTAAAACCCGCGCCGATGTCAGAAAGGCGCTTGATGACAGTTTCGCACCGCTCCTGCCCTATTTTTCGCAAAGCGGCGCAAGGGTGACACTTAGCGGCACTGCCGCGCATTTTGACCGGGCGGCGGCCGATCTGGAAGGATTTGCCCGGCCGCTCTGGGGCATCGCGCCGCTGGCGCTCAGCGGCGACAGTTTTGCGCATTGGCCGCTTCTGGCGAAAGGCATCGCCAACGGCACCGATCCCGCCCATCCCGATTATTGGGGCGACGTGCGCCAGAAGGATCAGCGGCTGGTGGAACTTGCAGCTCTGGGCTTTGCGCTTCGGCTTGCGCCGCAACATCTTTGGGAACCCCTCTCCGACGCGCAAAAAGACAATGTCCGCCGCTATCTGCTGACGGCGCGCGAGCGCAATTATGCCGACAATAACTGGAAGTTCTTCCGGGTGATGGTCGACATGGCGCTCGATCATCTGGGCGTAGATTTCGACCGCAGCCTGACGGAAACCTTCCAGGCGGAGCTGGACGGTTTCTACATTGCCGACGGCTGGTATCGGGACGGCGATTATCGCCGCATCGACCACTATATCGCCTTCGCCATGCATTTTTACGGCCTGATCTACGCAAAACTCAGCAAGCCTGGTGATGCTTACGCCGAACGTTACCGCGAACGCGCCCGCCTGTTTGCCGGCGATTTTGCCAGCTGGTTCGATGAGGATGGCGGGGCGCTGGCCTTCGGCCGGTCCATGACCTATCGTTTCGCCTGTGGCGGTTTCTGGGCAGGCCTTGCCTTTGCCGATGAAGAGGCTCTGCCCTGGGGCGAAATCAAGGGGCTTTATCTGCAGCATCTGCGCTGGTGGGCACAAAAGCCGATTGCCGATCGCGACGGCGTTCTCTCCATCGGTTACGCCTATCCGCAGCTGACCATGTCGGAAAGTTATAATTCGGCCGGTTCTCCCTATTGGGCCTTCAAGGCCTTCCTGCCGCTCGCCTTGCCGGAAAGCCACCCCTTCTGGCAGGCGGAAGAAAAGTTGCCTGAAACCTCCACCAAACCGCGGCCGCTTCTTCATCCCGGCATGGTGATGATGCGAACGAAAGGCAACGTCACGGCACTTTCCAGCGGGCAGGAAACCCTGTCGATGCGCGGTGGGTCGGAGAAATATGCCAAATTCGCCTATTCCTCCCGTTATGGTTTTGGTGTGGAGGTGGATGAGCGCGGCTTCAGGACCAATGGTTTTGACAACATGCTGGCCTTCTCGGAAGACGGTTTGCATTACCGGGTGCGCGAAACCAACGAAAAGGTTCTGCTGGCGGGGGAAAACCTGCGGGCGACATGGAAAGCGTTCCCCGATGTCGAGGTTGAAACGACGCTGGTTGCCGCCGGCGACTGGCATATCCGACTGCACCGGATCACCTCCGCCCGGCCGCTTTCCGTCACCGAAGGCGGCTTCGCCATCCACCGCAACGACGGCGACAGCGATGCCATAACCGAGACAGCCGGCCACGCATCGGCTGATTGCGGCACCGACATTTCCGCGATCATCGATCTCGGCTCCGTCATATCCCGCCAGGGCATCGCACTGAAGGCGCTACCCAATACCAACCTCGTCAATGCCAAAACCACGGTGCCGCAATTGCGCGGGGACATTCCAGCCGGCGAAACTCTGCTTGCCTGCGCCGTCTTTGTGGGGCTGGCCGGACCTGAAAGCAAAAAAGCCCTGGCAGCTATTCCCGTTCTCCCGGACATCAGGGCGCTCGACCGCCTGTTTGCCGAACACGGCGTCCCGGTCAGCAGCATGGCGGCGACGGGAGAGCCACGATGACGAACCCGCTTCCGCGTCTCAGCCTTGCCATGGACCCGGAGCGGACGCAGCATGTGCTGACACCACAGGCGCTAGAAAGACTGTCGCAGAGCGTCGATATCATCGATATCAACCGCATCTGCGACTTTCACGATCCATCGATAAAAGACCAGCTGGAACGGACGGATATTCTCCTGACCGGCTGGGGCTGTCCCGATATCGGCGCGCGGGAACTGGCGTTGATGCCAAGGCTCAAACTGATTTCCCATGCCGCCGGCACGGTGAAATATTTCCTCTCGCAGGCGGTCTTTGAGCGCGGCATCACCGTGTGCAGCGCGGCGGAGGCCAATGCGCAGCCGGTCGCCGAATTTACGCAGGCGATGATCCTGCTTGCCGGAAAGCGCGTATTCAGCTTCCGACGGCTTTATGGAAACGACCGCGGGCGGGAAAACGTCGATCACCTGCAATCGCAGGCCATCGGCAATCTCGGCCTGACGGTCGGCGTGGTCGGCGCATCGCGCATCGGGCGTCGGGTTATCAATCTGCTGAAACCCTTCGATCTCGACATCATCCTTTTCGACCCGTTTTTAAGCGCTGCGGAGGCGGAGCGACTTGGCGTGCGGCTGGTATCGCTTGATGCGCTGATGGCAATGAGCGACGTCATTTCGCTGCATGCGCCGTCGCTGCCGCAGACCCGGCATATGATCGGCGCGGAAGCACTCGCCCGGATGAAGGACGGCGCAACCCTGATCAACACGGCGCGCGGCGCTCTGGTGGATGAGGAAGCACTGCTGACTGAGCTAAAAACCGGGCGTATCGAAGCCGTCATCGATGTGACCGATCCGGAAGTGCCGCCGCCGGATTCCGCCTTCTACAGCCTGCCCAACGTCTTCCTGACGCCGCACATCGCCGGCGCCGTAGGCCTAGAACGCGCCAGGCTGGGCGACATGGCAATCGCGGAAATCGAACGCTTTTGCCAGGGCGCGGCACTTGAACAGCAGGTGCGGCCGGAACATCTGGAACTGATTGCATGAGAATTTTCGAGCCGGGCCTCTGCTCCGTCACCTTCCGCTCCCTGTCGCCGCAGGCGGTCATCGACCTTGCCGTCGCAAACGGCATCAAGGCAATAGAGTGGGGCGCGGATATCCATGTGCCGCCAGGCGATCTCGAAAACGCCAGGGATGTGGCCGAGCGGACCGCTAAAGCGGGCCTCACCGTCTCTTCCTACGGCTCCTACATCTTCGCGCCGGATTTTACGCGGCAAGATTTGACCGCTGTTCTCGAAACCGCCAAGGCCCTCGGCACCGGCCATATCCGTATCTGGCCGGGCCAACGCAAAAGGCCCTCCACCGACTACTCTCCCGCCGAGCGCCGCAGGGCCACCGAGGCGCTGGCAGAGATCGCCCGCCATGCGCAAGATTACGGCATGACGATCGGCCTCGAATATCACCCCAATTCACTGACGGACACCCTGCCCTCGACCCTGCAACTGGCGCAGGATTTGGCCGTGCCTAACCTGTTTTTCTACTGGCAGCCGGCACCCGGCCTGCCGCTCGAAAAGGCTCTCGCTGAAATATCGGCAATCGGCTCACGCATCTGCCATCTGCACGTCTTTGCATGGCTTGCCGACACCAGCCGCCTGCCGCTTGCCGACCGTGCGGATTATTGGCGGTCGTGCGTCGAGGCGTTGCAGGCGAGCGGCTGGACGAAGACGGCTTATGCGATGCTGGAATTCGTCAGGGGTGATGATGTCGGTCAGTTTGCGGAAGATGCGGTGGCGCTACGCGAGATTCTTGATAGGTTATAAACCCGACCGACCTATGCGCTCCTCTGCAGACAAACAGACCACGCCATGACACCACGTATCAAAAACATTGTAACGAAGCGGCCAGGCATTCTTAAAATCAACTGGACAGATGGCGGCCAATCAACGGTCGATCTCTCCGGATGGATAGCAAGCGGCGGAGAATTACTAACTCCACTTCTTTCAACGGATGTCTGGAAAACCGCAACGATTGCCGATTATGGAGCGAGCGTGGAATGGGATAGCCAGAACCTAGAAATAGATGCCTATCATCTCTATCAAATCGTCAAGCATCAGCGACTAGCTGAAAACTAGAACAATCTCGCCCGATAAGCATCAATTGCATCCATCAAGGCTTGTTGCTTCTTCCTTGCCGCCTCGGGCCGGCCGCTCACTAGCATGGCTGCGATCCAGTACCAGCCGAAAACCCATTGCGCAGCTAACACGACTACTAAAAGGATAGGGAGACCAGCAATCAGCAGAAAAACTTTTGCGATATCGTCGGAGTATGATTGCAGCAAAATATACGGCAATACGAACGGCATTGCCATCATAAACCACCAGAATGATACTACCGCCCATATCGGAAAGACTGCTATGAATGGCGTCCGTTGCGCCTTATTGAGCGACCAAAACTCGCTGAGATGACGATAATATGTCACTCGTTGCCATAATCCGCGCATTCATCTCTCCAGCCCCAATGCCTCCAAATTGACGAGATTTGCCTTGTTTTGCAATCGGACTTTACAAGCGCATCTGTCATTGCAGTTTGCGGCCGTTCAAAGGAATGATGTCATCACCCATATTCCGTAACCCGGACCTGCTCCGGGATCCAGGGTGAGCAAGCTTTTGATCGCGTGAGGCTTTTTTTGCTACACAGAAGCACTGGATGCGAGCTCAAGGCCGGCATGACGGAATAGTTTTTTTCCCCTTGCCGTCAACACGTTGATACAAGTGTCATATCCGCCGCCCATCCGCCCCGAACAGATGTGTCTTGGCCAGATCGAACGCAAAGGGAATGGTCTCGCCGATGCGGATCTGGCGCTGGCCGTCCAGCAACACGGTGGCCGGTTGGCCGTCCGGGGTATTGGTGTAAACCACCGTCGAGCCGCCGAGATGTTCCACGAGCTGGATGGAAGCCTCGCCGAGCGAGGATTGCGCCTGCGGGTTGACGTGTTCAGGGCGCACGCCAAAGGTCAGCGGTTCGCCTTCGCCGGCCGCAACCGGCTTTTCCAGCACGATGCGCTGCCCGGCCACCTCGATGGTGCGGTTGGAACTATCGCCTGAAATCACTTTGGCGGAGAGGAAGTTCATCTTCGGCGAGCCGATGAAACCGGCCACGAACTGGTTGGCCGGATTATTGTAAAGATCGAGCGGCCGGCCGACCTGCATGATGCGGCCGTCACGCAGCACGACGATCTTGTCGGCCATGGTCATGGCTTCCACCTGATCATGCGTCACATAGATCATGGTGCTGCCGAGCGTCTGGTGCAGCTTGGCGATTTCGACGCGCATCTGCACGCGCAGTTCGGCATCGAGGTTGGACAAAGGCTCGTCGAACAGGAAGATTTTCGGCTCGCGCACGATAGCCCGGCCAATGGCGACACGCTGGCGCTGGCCGCCCGAAAGCGCCTTCGGCTTGCGCTGCAACAACGGGCCGATCTGAAGGATATCGGCGGCCTTCTGCACCCGCGCCTCGACTTCCGGCTTCTTGTAACCCGCCGTTTCCAGCCCGAAGGCGAGGTTCTTGTAGACGCTCATATGCGGATAAAGGGCATAGGACTGGAAAACCATGGCGATGCCGCGCTTGGAGGCGGCTGTTTCGTTGACCCTTTCGCCATCGATGCGAAGATCACCCTCGGAGATTTCCTCCAGCCCGGCAATCATGCGCAAAAGCGTGGACTTTCCGCAGCCCGAGGGGCCGACAAAAACGGTGAACTCACCCGGCTCGATCTTCAGATCGATACCGTGAACGACCGGAAAAGCGCCGAACCGCTTGACGATTTTTTCCAGAGTAATGCTGCTTGCCATGCTGTTTCTCCCGACTGTCGCGCCGCGCCAAGGGCGGCCGCGACAGTGTTGATGGTCTTATAAAATGCGTTCCCGATCCGGGTTCCGTTCAGCGTTTCATTCCCGTCGTGGCGATGCCTTCGATCAGCAGCCGCTGGAAAAACAGGAAGAACAGGAAGACCGGCACCAGCGACAGGTTGGACATGGCGAAAAGCGAGGTCCAGTCCGAGCTGCCGGTGGAATCCACGAAGGATCTGAGGCCGAGCTGCACGGTGTAGGTGTTGATGTCGTTCAGATAGATCAGCGGACCGAAGAAATCGTCCCAGGTCCAGATGAAGGAAAAAATGGCGGCCGTGGCCAGCACCGGCAGCGATAGCGGCAGCATGATCTTCCAGTAGATGCGGAAGGGCGAGCAGCCGTCCATGACCGCCGCCTCGTCCAGTTCACGCGGGATACCGCGGAAGAACTGCACCATCAGGAAGATGAAGAAGGCGTCCGTCGCCAGATATTTCGGCACGATCAGCGGCAGCGATGTGTTCACCCAGCCCATTTCCAGAAACAGGATATATTGCGGGATGAGCACCACGTGATAGGGCAACATCAAGGTGCCGAGCATCAGCGCGAACCAGAAATTGCGCCCGCCGAACCGCAGCCGGGCAAAAGCAAAGGCCGTGAGCGAGCAGCCGACCACGTTTCCTATGGTGGCGAGCACGGAGATGAAGAAGGAGTTCCAGAAGAACTGCCCGAAACTCACCTGCAGCCCCGTCCAGCCGCGAATATATCCGCCGACATCGACCGCCGAGGGAATGAGCGAGGAAGAGCCGAACAGCTCATCCTGCGGCCGGAACGAACCTGATATCATCCACAGGATCGGATAGAGCATCGCGAAGGAGGCGATGATCAGCGCCGTGTGGAGCATCACCGATTTCAGCGGCGTGCGTTGCGGGCCTTGTCCCGGCCGGGGAGCGGTAACAGCATCAGTCATCGTAATGTACCCAGTATTTCGCGCTGAGGAACGAGAAGGCCGTGAACAGCGAGATGATGATCACCAAAATCCAGGCCAGCGCCGAGGCATAACCCATGCGGAAGAAACCAAAGGCTTCCTGATAGAGGTAGAGCGTGTAGAACAGTGTCGAGTTGATCGGCCCGCCGGTACCTTCGGAAATGATGAAGGCGGGCGTGAAGGCCTTGAAGGCGTCGATCGTCTGGATCACGGCGTTGAAGAAGATCACCGGGGTCAAAAGCGGCAGGGTAATGCGGAAGAACTGCCGCACCTTGCTTGCACCATCGATTTCGGCGGCTTCATACATATCCTGCGGGATTTGTCTCAGACCCGCGAGGAAGATGATCATCGGCGAACCGAACTGCCAGACCGACAGGATGACCAGCGTGTAGATCGAATAATCCGGATTGGAAATCCAGCTCGGCCCTTCATAACCGAAAGCCTGCCAGAGGATCATGTTGACGAGACCGTCAGAGGCGAAAAGCTGGCGCCAGAGCACGGCAATCGCAACGCTGGAACCCAGCAGCGACGGCAGGTAGAATATCGCCCGGTAAAGCGTCAAACCCTTGATGCCGCGATTGAAGGCAAGCGCCACGAGCAGCGCGAAGATCAGCTTCAGCGGCACTGACAGCAGCACATAGGTAAAAGTCACCTGCATGGCGGCTGCAAATTTCGGATCATCGGTGGCGATGCGCACATAATTTGCCGCCCCCACCCAGTCCGGCGACTGCAACAGGTCGTAATTGGTGAAAGACAGGTAAAGCGACGCGAGCGCCGGGCCCAGCGTGAGGCCGAAGAAGCCGATCAGCCAGGGCAGGAGAAACAGGTAGGCGTGAATATTGCGGTCGAACATCCGCCTCACGCTGCCCCGCTTCGGGAGAGCCGCGCCACGGCTCTCCCCCACAAGAGTTTCAGATCGAAATGCCATACGCCATCACTTCCGTTTGATAACGGTTTCAGATTCCTTGACGAGACGGTCACCGCCCTCTTCCGGCGAAATCTTGCCGAAGCCAACTTCTTCCGCCGTGCGTTTCAGGACGAAGGCGAACTCACCCGCACCCGGAGGTGGCGCCGGCGGCAGATCGCCGACGCCGGGGGTAATCTCGGCAATATATTCCACCATGCTCTTGCTGACCTCATCGAGCTTGGGGGTCAGCGCGTTGCGCATGGCTTCCGAGGCCGGAACGCCACGTTCGACGCCGAGAATATCGATGCCCTGCGGGTCGGCGACCAGGAAGTTGATGAACCCAACCGCCTGCTCGATGCCGGCGCTGCCATTGGCGACGCTTATGAGCATGGAAGGCTTCAGATAATGGCCGGAAGGGCCATCCTTCGTGCTCTTCGGATAGGAGCTGATGGCAAGCTTGGCCTTGTTGAGCTTCTGATACCCGACGAACTGGTTGGAATGGGCGAATGCGGTTGCCGCCTTGCCCGTCGTCAGCGGGTTGGTTTCGATATTGAGCTGGTCGAGCGCCTGCACATCGGCCGGCACACAGGCGCCGCTCTTGCGCAGATCCGCCCACAGGGTGAACCACTTGGTCGCATCCGTCGGATCGAAACCGATGCCGCCATCCTGTGTATAAAGCGATTTGCCGTTCTGCCGCAGCCAGTTTTCAAAGCTCGGCTCCACGCCGCTGGCATCGGCCGTGGCGTAATAACCGGGCTTCGGCTTGTTCTTGCTCAGCTTGGCGGCGTTTTCGGCAAACTCCTCCCAGGTCTGGCCGATAGACGGCGGTGTTGCGCCGGATTTTTCCCAGGCCGCCTGATCGAAGAAAACGGCACTGGAATTGACGCCGAGATTAATGCCGTAAAGCTTCCCGTCGACCCGACCGGAATCGATGTTCATCTTGCCGAAATCTTCGATCTTCAGGCCCTTGCCGATATATTCATCGAGGGGTGCCAGCGCGCCGCGACGGCCATATTCGAAGATGTAACGATAATCCATCTGGATCAGGTCGGGCGCATTGCGGCCAGCCACCTGCGTGGCAAGGCGCGGCCAGTAATCACTCCAGCCGGCAAATTCACCGGCAATGTCGAGATCGGGCTTGACCTGCTTATAGGCCGATATCGCCTTGTTGGTGCGATCGGCGCGTTCCTGCGACCCCCACCACAACATGCGAAGGCGCGCGGCCTGCGCCTGCGCCGACCCTCCTCCCAATGTTGCAAGCGACAGGGCCGCAAGCCCTGCTGAAAGCACACCTCTCCTGTGAAGCATCATGGGCATTGGCAACTCCTCCCTATTGACTGCCAATTGATGATGAACGTAAACGACACTTGCCGTTTTATAACTAATTGGTTACATGGGAACACTGATCGCAAACATTGTCAAGCGGGTGTTGAAATGGAAGAAACCACGAAAAACCATCAACCCGATCCGGCTCCGGAAAAAGCGCCTGCCCCCAAGCGCAAACGCGCCACCGCACAGGTCCGCAACCCGGAAAGAACCCGGGCCGCCATCCTTGAAGCCGCCCGCCGCGAGGTGGCCGCCAAGGGACTGGCAGGCGCAAGAATAGATGTCGTCGCCCGCCGCGCCGGCACCAACAAGCGCATGATCTACCATTATTTCGGTGACAAGGATGCGCTTTATCTCGCCGTTCTGGAAGACGCCTATCGCCATATTCGCCACACCGAACGGCGGCTCGATCTCACCCGCAAGCCCCCATCGGAAGGGTTGCGGGAACTTGCGCTTTTCACCTGGCATTATTTTCTCGACCACCCGGAATTCCTGAGCATCCTTGCCACCGAAAACCTCAATAAAGCCCGCTATCTCAAGCAATCTCCGACGATTGCCGCCATGCACTCGAATTTCATTTCCGAGCTTGAGGACGTGCTGCGGCGCGGCAGCGATACGGGCGAATTCCGCGACGGCCTCGATCCGATCGACGTCTATCTGACCATAGCGTCGCTCGGCGCGTTCTATTTGTCGAACCGGTTTACGCTGTCGACGATCTTTCAGCGCGACCTGACCGACCCTGCCGAGCTGGAACGCTGGGGCCAGCACATAGTTGATACCCTGCTTGCTGCAGTGCGGCCGATCTGAACCAGCGGAACCGGATTATCCTTTAACAACAGTGACGACGCGCCATTCGCATCCGCGAAGCGCGTCGTTTCCTTTTGCGACGCGGCACAAAGCCGTTATTCCGGCCGCCGCCACGGCATGTGATTTTCCTGCCAAAAACATCTTGACAGATCGCATCCTTCACGACCACAAATAACCAAATGGTTACAAATTGCCATGTTTGACGGAAGCGGCTTTCGGGAAAAGGTCGCCTTGGGAGGAAATTCATGAAACGTATCGGCGTCATCATGCACGGCATCACCGGCCGCATGGGTTACAACCAGCATCTCGTGCGCTCCGTTCTCGCTATTCGCGATCAGGGCGGCGTGCTGTTGAAGAACTGCGAAAGGGTCATGCTCGACCCCATTCTGGTCGGCCGCAATGGTGCGAAGATCGAGGAAATCGCCAGGAAGCACAATGTCGCCCGCTGGACGACCGATATCGATGCGGCGCTGGCAAACCCTGACGATACGCTGTTCTTCGATGCCGGCACGACGCAGATGCGCGGCAGCCTGCTGGAGAAAGCCATCAAGGCCGGCAGACACGTTTATTGCGAAAAGCCGATTTCCGACACGATGGAAGAGGCGCTGGCCATCGCCCGGCTCGCCGAAAGCGCCGGCATCAAGCACGGCGTGGTGCAGGACAAGTTGTTCCTGCCCGGCCTGCGCAAGCTGGCCATGCTGCGCGACAGTGGCTTTTTCGGCAAAATCCTGTCGGTGCGCGGCGAGTTCGGTTACTGGGTTTTCGAAGGCGACTGGCAGCCGGCGCAGCGCCCCTCATGGAACTACCGTCTGAAAGATGGCGGCGGCATCATTCTCGATATGCTCTGCCACTGGCGTTATGTGCTCGACAACCTGTTCGGTCCGGTGAAATCGGTAAGCTGCCTTGGCGCCACCCATATTCCGGAACGTTTCGATGAGCAGGGCAAAGCCTATAAGGCGGATGCGGATGATGCGGCCTATGCCACCTTCGAGCTTGAGGGCGGCGCCATCGCCCACATCAACTCCTCATGGGCCGTGCGCGTGCGCCGCGACGATCTCGTGACGTTCCAGGTGGACGGCACCCACGGCTCGGCAGTGGCGGGCCTGACCAAATGCTTTACCCAGCATCGTACCAACACGCCGAAACCGGTGTGGAACCCCGACCAGCCGCAGACCATCGATTTCTACAAAACCTGGCAGGAAGTGCCTGATAACGTCACCTACGACAACGGCTTCAAGGCGCAGTGGGAAATGTTCGTGCGCCATCTCGTCGACAACGACCCGTGGCCCTACGGCCTCATGGAAGGCGTCAAGGGCGTGCAGCTGGCGGAACTGGGGCTGAGATCGTGGAAGGAACGCCGCTGGCTCGACGTTCCCGCCATTTCCTGAGGAGGCTGACGTGAGCGAACTCAAGCTTCCGAAGGAAGACCGCAGCATCGAGGTCTACAGCCTATCAGGCACGCCGGTCGCGGTTGAAAAACGCAGTGCGGCGGATTTCAACCGCATCGCCTTCGCCGCCGCCCATGTGGTGGCCGATCCGCTTGCCGATAACGACCCGTGGCTTAACCCCGCCATCGACTGGGACGCCACCCTGCGCTTCCGCCATCGCCTGTGGGACCTCGGCCTCGGTGTCGCCGAGGCCATGGATACGGCACAGCGCGGCATGGGGCTGGCATGGCCGCAGGCGCAGGAACTGATTTCCCGTTCGCTGAAGGAAGCAGCCAGCCGCAAGGATGCGCTGATTGCCTGCGGTGTCGGCACGGACCATCTGAATGGCAGCGATTACGATCTAAACCAGATTATCGATTCTTACCTGGAACAGCTTGATTTTGTTCAGCGAGAAGGTGGGCGCGTAATCCTGATGGCAAGCCGCGCGCTGGCCGCCGCCGCCCGCTCGCCGGATGATTATCTCAAGGCCTATGCCAGAGTTTTATCCCATGCCGACGAGAAAGTGGTGATCCATTGGCTGGGCGAAATGTTCGATCCGGCGCTTGAGGGTTATTGGGGTTCTGCCGACCATATGCAGGCGATGGAAACCTGCCTTGCCATGATCGAGGAGAATGCCGACAAGATCGACGGCATCAAGATTTCGCTTCTTTCCAAGGAAAAGGAAATCGTCATGCGCCGCCGCCTGCCGGCAAGCGTGCGCATGTATACCGGTGACGACTTCAACTATGCGGAACTGATCGCCGGTGACGAAAAAGGTCACTCGGACGCACTGCTCGGCATTTTCGACGCCATTGCGCCGGCCGCCTCCAAGGCGCTCGCCAGCCTGAAGTGCGGCGCGGACAATGAATTCTTCGACATTCTGGAACCGACGGTGGCGCTTTCGCGCCATATCTTCAAGGCGCCGACCCGCTTCTACAAGACCGGCGTGGTGTTCCTCGCCTATCTCAACGGGTTGCAGGATCATTTCACCATGGTCGGCGGGCAGGAAAGCACCCGCTCCACGCAGCATTTCGCCGAACTTTTCCGGCTGGCGGACAAGGCCAATGTGCTGGCCGAACCGGATCTCGCCACACACCGCATGAAGGCATTCCTGGCCGTCAGAGGCATCGCGTGAGGCGAGACGTTGGAGCAAAGAAGGGGAGATACAAAGATGAGTCTTGAAGGCCTTTCCATCAATTTCGCCACCGTGCGCCAGGGCGGTGCTTTCGGTGCCATTGTTGATGCCTGCCTTGCGCATGGCATCACCGCCATTTCGCCTTGGCGCGAACAGGTGCACGGCGTCGGGCTTGCGGAAGCCGCCCGCATTGTCGAGCAGAACGGCCTGCGCCTTTCCGGCCATTGCCGCGGCGGCTTTTTCCCCGCCCCTGATGCGGAAGGCCGCCGCCGCGCCATCGAGGACAATAAACGCGCCGTCGATGAAGCCGCCGCCATGAAGGCCGATTGCCTCGTGCTGGTCGTGGGCGGCCTGCCCGCCGGCTCACGGGACCTCAAAGGCGCGCGACAGATGGTGGAAGACGGCATGGCCGAGCTTCTGCCCTATGCGCGGGACGCCGGCGTGCCACTGGCCATCGAACCGCTTCACCCCTTTTACGCCGCCGAGCGCGCCTGCTTCAACACACTGAAACAGTCGCTTGATCTCTGCGACCGGCTGGGGGAAGGCACCGGCGTTGCCATCGACGTCTACCACGTCTGGTGGGACCCGGAACTGGAGGAACAGGTGGCGCGTGCGGGCAGAAACGGGCAAATTCTCGCGCATCATATCTGCGACTGGCTGGTGCCCACCACCGATCCGCTCAATGACCGCGGCATGATGGGTGACGGCGTGATTGACCTGAAGGCATTTCGCGCCATGATCGAGGCCGCCGGCTTCCACGGCCCGCAGGAAGTGGAAATCTTTTCGCATCGCTGGCAGGCGCGGCCGATGGACGAGGTTCTCGCCACCGTGGTCGAGCGCTTCAAGACTGTTTGTTGAGATATCCGGGAGAGAGACAATGCCTGAAAGGGTGAAACGCAAACGTTATGCGCTGGTCGGAACCGGCAATCGCGGCACCACCATGTGGGGCCGCGAACTGCTGGCCGGCTGGAGCGACTATGTCGAGCTGGTCGGCATTTGCGACCTGAACCTGATGCGCGCCGAACGCGCCCGCACCATGATGGGATCGAGCGCACCGCTCTACGACGATTTCGACCGGATGATGCTGGAACAGCGCCCGGAACTGGTGATCGTCTGCACGCCTGACGACACGCATGACGACATCATCATCCGCGCGCTCGAAGGCGGGGCCGACGTCATCAGCGAAAAGCCCATGACCACCACCCCGGAAAAGATCGATCGCATTCGCGCGGCGGAGGCCAAAAGCGGCCGCCGGGTCGACGTTTCCTTCAACTATCGTTTCTCTCCCACCGCCGCGCGTATCAAGGAACTGATTGACGAAGGCGCCATCGGCACGGTCACGTCAGTCGATTTTCACTGGTATCTCGATAATCAGCACGGCGCGGATTATTTCCGCCGCTGGCACGCCTTTACCGAACATTCCGGCAGCCTGTTCGTGCACAAGGCCACCCACCATTTCGATCTGCTGAACTGGTATCTCGATTCCGACCCTGTGGAAGTGAAGGGTTTCGGACAGCTGCTGCATTATGGCAGGAACGGCCCGTTCCGCGGAACGCGCTGTCGCACCTGTCCGCACAAGGATGAGTGCGACTATTTCATGGATCTCGGCGCCGATCCCTTCCTTGACGCGCTTTACGAGGACCCTTCGACCGTGGACGGCTATATGCGTGACGCCTGCGTCTTCCGCGAGGAGATCGATATCCCGGATACGATGAGCGCCTCGATCCGTTATGCGAGCGGCGTGCAGGTTTCCTATTCGCTCAATACCTATATGCCGATCGAAGGTCATC
Source organism: Agrobacterium tumefaciens (assembly GCF_005221385.1). Taxonomy (NCBI): domain Bacteria; kingdom Pseudomonadati; phylum Pseudomonadota; class Alphaproteobacteria; order Hyphomicrobiales; family Rhizobiaceae; genus Agrobacterium; species Agrobacterium tumefaciens. The sequence goes on from NZ_CP039904.1 coordinate 106,177, forward strand.
ATATCGCCTTCAACGGCCATAAGGGCCGCATTGAAATGCGCCAATATGAAAAGCAGCCCTGGACGGAGCCACCGGCGGACGAAATCCTGCTGGTGAAAAGCTTCGGCGGCGGGGTCGAGCACATCTGGGTGCCGCATGAGCCGGGCGGCCATTATGGCGGCGACAACCGCATGCGCGACATGATCTTCAAGCCGGGTTCGAACGACCGGCTGCGGCAGCGGGCCGGTTCGCGGGCCGGTGCGATGTCGGTTCTCTGTGGCGTGGCGGCGCTGAAGAGCGCCCGTGAGGGCGGCTCCGAAGCGGTGAAATCACTGCCGCTCTAGAGAATCTTCGGCGCGCGGCCCCTTCGATAGCGGGACGCGCGCTGCAACTGGCAAAAAGAACGGACGATATTCCGCAGATTACGCGCTTCTTCCTTACCGGTAAGATGATCACCGGGGGAAGAGAGAGTGAATTATGTCCAGTTTTGAATCCTTCGTTCCGCTTATCATCATCGGCGTCAGCCTCTTTGTTTTCTTCAAATGGGTTGGGCGCGACATGAACAGGGACGAGAAAAAACCGCGATCCCGCCGCTGACGGCTTGGCACCTGCCCACAGCCGGGCACAGCTGCGGAACCTCGCGCTTCTCCCGGCGTTTTCCCTGCAAAGGAGAACAAGCCATGACGCAGCAGAAAAAGCCGAAAACAGACGAAAAAGGCCCTTCCAAGGCCAGTGACATTCCGCCTGCCGGCCCACACGCCAAACCCTCCCTCACCGATTATGACAAGACGCCGGGCGCGGGCAGCCTGCCGGACAGCGACAACTCGAAGGATGTTTCGCCGGGCGCCGGTTGACACGTATTCCGTGCGGCGCGCGGCGGCAAAGCATCGGAGAAAATGTTTTAAAATAATTACTTACAAGAAATACTAAGATGAACGAACGTATTTTCCGCCGCGCCCTCGTTGCAAAATTGAAAATTCCGGCTATATTTGCCCAATCGACCATTGCTTGTGACCGACGCTCCAGCCTCCGTGCTCTCGTTGGATTTCCTCTCAAATAATCGATCCAATCCCGCAAGGTATCGCGGGAACCACAACGATTGCTACGAAAGGAAATCGTTATGAACACTGGTACTGTAAAGTGGTTCAACGCCACCAAGGGCTTCGGCTTCATTCAGCCTGACAACGGCGGCACGGACGTTTTCGTTCACATCTCCGCAGTTGAGCGCGCTGGTCTGCGTTCGCTGAATGACGGCCAGAAGGTCACCTACGACATCGTTCAGGACCGTCGCTCGGGCAAAAGCTCCGCCGACAATCTGCGCGCTGCCTGATTTTTCATTCGCGCCGCTGGCGTCAATACGACAGCGGAGCGGAATGATTCTGAGAGGTCGGGTTCAGCCCGGCCTTTTACTTTTTTTGGCCATGGGAGGCCCTCATGCGCAAAAATCTTTACCGCTCCGGCGATGCGATTGTCCTCAAGGCGGGCGTCCTTGGCAGCAATCAGCCCAGCGGGCCTGGCCGGATCATTATGGTTTTGCCGGAAACGCAGGGTTTGGTTCGTTTCAGGGTTCGTTTTCAGAACGAGAACTTCGAACGGAACATTGCATCCGATGAAATCGATACCGCTTCGTCCTCATCGAGAGGAATGGATGCGGAAAGTTTAGCACCCCGTGCTTCGGGATCCAGCTGGATCAACTCGAACACGATCAAAGTCAGAAAATAGCAGCAACGGCTGCTTTAAGGAGATATTTTGCAGGTCATCGTCAGAGATAACAATGTCGAGCAAGCGCTTCGCGTCTTGAAGAAGAGAATGCAGCGCGAAGGTATTTTCCGCGAAATGCGTGCTCGTGAAGCTTACGAAAAGCCGTCGGCAAAGCGCGTTCGTGAAGAAGCCGAAGCCGTACGCCGCCACCGCAAGCTGGCGAGAAAAAAGATGCAGCGCGAGGGACTGCTGCCGGCTCCTAAAAAGGCTGCCCGCACCCGCTAATTGCTAATCCTGCCTTCCCGCAAAGGAGAACGTCATGACCGAACCCAAAGAGGCTGTTTTCAAACCCGAAAAACTGTCCTCTCAGGATAAGGCATCGATGACGGACAAGGCGGCAAGACAGATTATCACTGCCGAATCCGACCAGCGTGCGCGCAAGACGGAACGGCTTCGCCAGCTTCGCGAAGCGCAGGAGGCGGCAACCGCCGCCACTCCGCACCCACCCGCCAAAAGGCCATCCGGTAAAAAATAGCGCTGCTGCGCATTTTGCCGCCGTCCACTCGAAAAACCTCTTGAACCTTATACGCAACAGGCGCACCTTTCGCCTGTCAGCAACCTGTCGAAGGGCGCTGGTGATTGAGGGCAGACAGCCCTTGCCCCAAACGAAAGGAGGACGTCATGTCTTCCGAGTTTTATTCACCAAGTCTTTCACGCAACCTCGTCCGCACCGGCGGCACGGGGTATCGGGAAAATGCGTCGCTGCGCCTGCTGCTGAACGCAGCTGAAGAAACGGCCATTCGCCAGGATCGCGACGCTTATTTTGCAGCCTTTCCGGATTTCGGCGTCCAGACCGACGTGTCGAAGAGAACCGTTCCAGCGGGCCGCATCCGCCTGTCCAAACCGACCCTGTCCTTCGGGAAACAGTCACTCACGGGACCTTGCCTGTCCTGACGGTGAAACCGCTTCCCGGCCCTGCCCGCCTTGAGCGACGATGCCCAGGCGTCACATCACATACTGCTTCAACACGAGGAGAACACCATGGCCAAGGGTCAATTGCGCAGCAACAAGGAAGTCCGCAAACCGAAGAAGGACAAGACCAAAGCCGCGGCGGCAGCACCGACCGGTTCGCAGGTCAAGTTCGCAAACGCCACGACGGCGGACGGCAAGAAGAAATAACAAGGAGGTCTCAGCTGGCCGCCGGCAAATTATAGAGGGTAAAACATCCTTTTAGCTGCCGGACTTGTTTTGGCCACATTGCCCACCTACATAGCTCATATGGCAACTGCTGGTGAGCGCGAATGAAATTGTCGTTCGCAGTTGTTTTTGTCGCTTTAGACTTTTGACCACGGATGTACTGGCACTGGTGTTGAAAGCGATATGAGGAAGGTCGGTGCAATATTGCCCCGGCCTTTTTTGTTGCCCGCAATACCGCAGATTACAAATATCTCCGAACGGGTCACCGGCATTCGAATTAACTTGCCTATCAGCCCCAAAGGGCGCACGATTCCCCATCGGTAATTTATGGGCGTTACCGCCGTCAGGCTGATATGCCGTCCCAAAGCCCCTCGTCCTGCGCATGTCGTTGACCGACAGGACCGTTTTGCAATTTTACACGACATGCACGGCAGCATCGTCCGGGACACCGGAAATGGTTTTCTTTGGAAGAGCCCGTCGTTTCAAAACGTTGAAGCGTCCTTTGCACAGCGTCCGGATGGACGCGTGACGCTCCGGCTTTGTGTACTCCACAGAAAGGAGGACGTCATGTCTTCCACATGCGACAATTGCATCATCTCATCAAGAGACCTGAAAATGCTTCAATCGGTGCTCGAAGGTCTCGGTTATGACCACCACCTCGTCGATGATGAGGCCCTTCTTTATAATAATGCGGCCCGCAAGGTGATCCAGCTGTTTCAGGACGGATTGACCGACCCTGCCGATCTTTCCGAGGAAATGCTTTTTCTGTTCGGCGTTCACAAGCATGAACGCGTGAAAGCCTGGAAGCCGCTGCCGCGTTACGCGATCCAGGGTTTGCCGCCGCTTTACCGGTGAGGAAAATGCTGTCTCGCACCTTGCAGGAAGAGCAACCTTCAAAATCACCGATGAAAATAACGGCTTGGCAAATGCTGTATATCAGGCAAGACTGAAATGGAGCGTCCTGCGTGCGTTCAAGCGCAACACGGGACGCTCCCCGTATGGAATTTGCAGCATCGGACATCGGGGAACCGCGACTGGCTTGCGGCGATGCCCGAGCGGGGTTTCATATCGGCAAGTTTTGCGTCTGCGTGGAGGGTGGAGTATGACGTATGACTGGAGCGGCCGCAGGATGCGGCGCATGCGAGCGGCGAAACTGACGATCATCAGCCTCGTCGCGGCTTTCGTGCTGACGGCTCCGATCTTTGCCCATTACTGACGCCGTAGAAATTTAGCCTTTGATCAAACCGTCCGGCTGATTTCGGGCGGCTTTTTTCAGACGGTTCTTCAGCCATTTTTGAACGGGCTGATCATAATTCACCGTCAGCCACCATGACAGGCAGGTCGTCCCGACCAGGAAAGCGATGCCGGCCGGCAACGCCATGTTTGTCCCATCGACCGCGGGCATCAGAAGCTCCGTCCAGGCCAGAAGCGGAATATGCAGAACATACACCGCATAGGACGCCGTGCCCAAAAACACCGACACCAGTGCCGTCCTGCGACCCGGAACCGTCTGGCTTGCGACGACCAAAAGCAGCGGCCAGATGAGCAGCACGACCATAAGATCGAAAAACGGTCGAAGCTCCCGCGTCATCGGCACGGCGAGGATGAAGCAGACCAGCAGAAGACAAAGAGCAGCCTGTACCGGCCGCAGCTGCGGCACGCGGTTACGGTAACGATAAATCAGCACGCCGACGAAAAACGAGAAAAATACCCGTCCCATGCCGGCATACATTTCATGCCAGCGAAAACCCGCATGCAGCCGGCCAAACTCAGCGGCGGCCACCATCAGCACAATGGCGCTGACGGCCAGCACCGCAGCCGTCTGTTTCGTCGTGGCCCGCACGCCCCAGCGGGCATAAAACGCATTCACCACCAGCTCATTGAACAGCGACCATGCCGGGCTGACGAGAAACAGCGCGCCGTTGAGGGTGAGCGTGAAGGGAGCGGGCAGAAAAAGAAGCCCCGTCACCAGAGCGAAAGCCAGCTCGCCGGGATCGATATGGCGATGGAGATCATCGATCGGCGTTGGCAGACCCAGCACATAAAGACAGATGAAATAGGCAGCCATCAGGGCCAGCCCCAACCCGTAAAGTGGATAAAGACGCGCAAAGCGCGCCTTCATGAAAAAACCGGGGGCAATCGACCCCTCGAGCAACTTCCTGCTATAGGCATGCGCCAGCACGAATCCGCTCAAGGCAAAGAACAGATCCACCGCAAGATAGCTCGACGCCGTGCTTTTTCCGAAAAGCTGCTCGGCGTGACGGTGAACGATGAAGAGGGCAGCCACACCCCTTATGCCGTCGAGCAATATGAAGCGTTCCGGGGACGATTGGACCATGGCATTGAGGCTCGGTGGGGCTGAACGATGTTATTCCACAAAAACGAGGTTTATCGCGCAACGGTTCATCGCTTCCAGTCACAAACTGTTTAACGCAGCATACATTGCGCAATATTATGAAACACGTCCCCTTGGCCGACACTCTTCCGCAGACGTTAAAGGCATGCTACGTCCGGATGTCATCGATGCTTTGCCCCTTTGACTTTGCGCATCACGCCCCGCGAAAACCGGCTTCGATTTTTGTGAGGGATGCTCTGGTGCAAATTCAGATCGGGCGGATCGGAGACAGGCAACTTTCGCGGAGTCCCATTATGTCCAGCATTGCAGACCGTATCAGAAAAATCATCGTGGACCAGCTTGGCGTAGATCCCGCCACGGTCGTCGATGACGCCAATTTTGCTGACGATCTCGGTGCTGATTCCCTCGAAGTCGTCCAGGTCGTCATGGAAATCGAAGAAGAATTCGGCGTGGAAATTCCCGATTCCGCCGCAAACACCATCCTGACCGTGGGTGACGCCATCCGCTTTATCGAAAAAAACAAGGCTTGATTTGAGGCTTGGTTTTAGGGCCTGCCCGGCAGCGGCTGGTCTACCCCGCCGCTAACAGCGCCGCAACGGGTCGAGTTTCGACGCAGGCGGCGCGGCCTGTGCCAGACCGTGATATTCACCAGAGCGACGTCTAAAAATACGGCCGGACGTCATCCTCCCGGCGTATCTTTCGCTGGGCGCAAAAGATATATGATAAAATTAGTCATGTTTATTGCCACGGGGTGATTTTTCACCTATGCAGCCCGGGATCGCTCAATCCTTCCGACCGGGAACCCGCCTCATGTGGAGCAAGCCCACGTCCCGCGCACTCATCGATGATGCCGTACAGCTCTATTATGAGGAACTGTGCAAGGCCATGAACCGGCGTGGACACACGACTGCCATTTCGCAGGAGATCGTTCACGATCTCTACGTGCGGCTGACCGGCAAACCCCGGCTCCCGGAAAATACCTCGCTCATCCGCGCCTTTCTGGTGCGCGCCTGCGCCAATCTCGGCATTGACCGGCGTCGCCGCGAACAGTTCGAGCGCAGGCTGTTTTCCGGCAGCATGGAAGAAGCGCTTGCCGCGCCACAGCCCGTCAATGATGCCGACAGCCTGGCCGACCGGGAACATCGCCTGAAAGTGCTGCGCCGCGCCGTCATGTCCATGTCGCTGCAGCGCCGGCAGGTCTTTCTTGCCAGCAGCATCGGAAACCTGAATTCGGTCGATATCGCCGCGCGAAGCGGCATCAGCAAGAACATGGTCGATCGTCATCTGCGCAAGGCCTATCTGCATTGCCTGGAATGCCTGGAGGAAACGCTGTGACGGGATTGGCAAAAAGCGCCTCGACGTTGCGCGAAGAGGCCGTCGACTGGTTCCTGCGGCGACGGGAAAGCCCGGACGACCCCATGCTCTCAGCGCATTTCGATGCCTGGATCGCCGGGGATGAACGACATGCAAAGGCCTATGAGCGTGTCCGATGTCTTATGGGCGACGCCGGCGCCCTTCTGGCGGGTGATCAGGCGTTTCTGGCAAAGGCAACGCGCAGGCGCGGCAGCGGCAAAGCCAAAGCGGCAGCGGCGGCCATTGCCGGCGTCTCGCTGCTTTCCGCCTTTTACCTCACCGACATGCCCATGCGTCTGCGTTCCGACCATATGTCCGGCACGGCGGAACGGCAGGTCGTCACCACTCCAGATGGCTCGACCATCACCCTGAACGCCCACTCCGCGATTGCACTCCGTTTCTCCAAAGAGGAGCGGCGCGTTGTGCTGCTGCGCGGGGAAATCTTCGTGGAAGTCGCTCCCGATGCGGCGAGGCCTTTTTCCGTCGAGGCGGCAGGCGGCGCGACCACCGCGCTCGGGACGGCCTTCGACGTCGATATGCGCAATGAAGCGACGAGCGTGACGGTGCTGGAACACAGCGTGCAGGTGGAAACGGGCGAGCAGGGCCAGAATGGCCGGGTTCATGAAAACCAGCGCGTCGATTATTCGCCCGACGGCCAGCTTGGCAGCATCGAAACGGTCGACCCCTCCTCCGTTGCCGCATGGCGCAACGGCCGCTTCATCTTCGAGGACAGGCCGCTTGCCGAAGTGGTGGAAGCCTTCGAGCGTTATCTGCCCGGCCGCATCGTCGTGACGCGGCCGAGCCTGCGGCAAAAGCGGCTGTCGGGCAATTTCGACCTTTCCAACCCAAATGCCGCTCTTGCGGATCTGGCCGCCGCGCTTGAAATCGGCGTCGTCAAAGCCGGCCCTTATCTGACGGTTCTTTATTGAGTGAAATTTCTTCGCCGGGGGTGTCCTTAAAAAACGGGCCCATTCGTTCGTGGAGCAGAACAATATCTGCCGCCCCGGAGAGGTGCCCGAAATGACCAGACCACAACCCGCTTTTCGCCACAGGACACGCGCCCGCGCATCGTTGTTTTCGCTTTTGCTTGCCAGCGCGGCGGTGGCGGCTATTCCCGCACAGGTCTCCGCACAGCAAACCCAGAAGGTTGCGATCAACCTGCCCGCCGGCAACATGGCGACCGCGCTCAATCGTCTCGCCAGCCAGTCCGGCCTGCAGATGGTCTATGACGCTTCTGTCGCCAGGGGTCTGAAAAGCGCTTCCGTATCTGGAACCATGACACCGGCCGAGGCGCTGGAGCGGCTGCTTTCGGGAACCGGCATTCGTTACCAGTTCATCGGCGAAAAAACCGTCCGTATGGAAATGGCCAACCGTTCCGCCACAGCCTCCGAGAGCGGTGAAAGCACCGTGCTTCAACCAATTACGCTCAAGGGCGGACGCGTCTTCAACGGCGATGCCCCAAGCGTGGTCGAGATCGATCAGGCCGCCATCGAGGCCGCACAGTCCAACTCCCTGCCGCAACTTCTTCAGAAAACGCCGGGCGTCAGCTCCAGCGGCGGCGTGCGCTCGCAAGGTCAATCCACGTCCATTCGCGGCTTTGCCCGGCAGTCCGATGTGCGGCTGCTGCTGGATGGCGCACCGAAGAATTTCGAGCGTTACGACCAGGGCACCGTCTTCATCGACCCGGAACTGCTCAAGCGCGTGGAAATCCAGAAAGGCGCGACATCCGTCCGCTACGGCAATGGCGGTTTCGGCGGCACCGTCATCATGGAAAGCAAGACAGCTTCCGACATGCTGAAGCCGGGCCAGAGCTTCGGCGCATGGGGCAAGACCAGCTTCCAGTCGGCCAACAAGCAGAAGCTCGGATCGGCGGCGATTTACGGCAAATCCGATTTCGGCGGCCCCGTGACCTATGACGGGCTTGCCTCGGTGATCTGGCGCAAGAGCGACAATATGCGCGTCGGCGGCGGTCAGGTCTATGACGCGTCCAACGACAAGATCACCTCTTTCTCCGCCAATGCCGGTGCTGCCTATGACGGCCATGAGCTGCGCGCTTCGGTCATTTACGGAAAATCTGGCGATTACGGCCCGCTTGCCGCCAATCGCGGCGATCTCGGTCTGACGGCCTACTCCATCAAGACCTATGGTTATGATCTGGCGCGGCTGAGGGCACTGGCCTGGCGTGACATGGAGGATTTTTCCTCAACGCTGAAATATTCCTATGACGGCGACAGCGACCTTGTGAATTTCAAGGCAATGGCGAGCTTTTCCGCCACCAGCCTCGATATGACCCGTCCGGCCATTCCGGGTTTCGTTCCGACAGGCTCGCTCGGCGGCATGCAGGACGACACGAAATATACCGACTTCAAGCTGGAGGCGGAAAACACGTCCAATTTCGAGCTCGGCGGCGTGTCCCACGTCGCCAATTACGGTGTGCAATATATGCGCCACGAGCGGGACTCGTGGATGTACGACATCGCCAACCGCACCAGCGCCCAATATAATTACGGTCGTTATGCCTCATGGATCAAACCGGAAGGCAAGCAGGAAACCATCGCCGCCTTCTTCCGCGACGAGATCAGCCTGACCGACACGTTCAAGGTGACGCCGGGCATCAGGTTCGACCATATCCGCTCGCAAGGCGTGCCCAATGCCGCGCCGCGCTACAACACGCCGGCCGCCGGTCACGATTATTCGGCCGTGTCCCACAGCGGCGCGACGCCGGCTCTCAGCATGCGCTGGGAAGCGGTGCCGGGCACCACCTTCTTTGCCGACTGGGCCTATGCCATGCGCGCGCCCGTCATCGACGAACTCTATTCAAGCCAGAGTCTCGCAACCACGGCGTCGGGAACCTCCCGTAACCTGAAGGTGGAGCGCAATAACAACTTCAATCTGGGTGTTTCCCAGCGTTTCGATGACGTGTTCCAGAACGGCGACAGCCTGACGGCCTCGATCGGCGGCTTTTATAACAACGTTACCAATCCCATCACCCGGCGGTTCGGCAGCGCCAACCTTGCCCGCGTCAAGAATGTGCCCTTCTACTGGAACACACCGTCCTACAAGATTTACGGCCTCGATTTCTCGGCAAGTTACGATTCCGACTACGTCTTCGGAAATCTCGGCCTCTCCTGGATGAACGGTTCCCGCAACGGCGCGATCAACGACGTCTATGGTCCCGATACCTATATGAACGACCTGTCGCCGCTGACCGCCAACCTTCAACTGGGTTACAAGCTGCCGGACTGGGATCTGGCGCTCAGCTGGAACGGGCAGTTCGTGGCCCATCAGGAGCGCACGCCCGTCAATCAGGGCACGGGCTCTTTTTATGCCCGGCCGGAAAGCCTTGGTTACGCCGTGCATGGCATCGCTCTCGACTGGACACCGAAGGAAGGCATGATGGCCGGGCTGGAAGTGCATGCCGCAGTCGAAAATCTGTTCGACAAATATTACTTCCCTTATCTCAGCGATGGCATCGCTGCCCAGCCGGGCCGCAATTTCAAGCTGTCGATCAGCCGCAAATTCTGATCCCCATAAGAGGCGGAAACCAAAGGGGCGGAAACCGTTTCCGCCCCCTCGCCCGTTTTTCAATCCACAAGCAGACTTTCGGCGTAGGCCATCATCAGCGGCCCGACGCCTTTGGCGTCATCGGAGACAACCGGCTCGGTCAGGTAATAGTCCGGGGAGCCGTCACGATAATTGCCCTCGAAGCCGCCAAGGCCGGCGACATGGACGATGCCGGCAAGGTGGACGACACCCTCCTCGTCAGCCTTGAGCCGCGTCTCCAGCAATGCATCAAGCGCGCGACGGCCAGCCGCGCGGGCAACATCCGCCTCTTTACCTGATAGAAGCCGCAGCCGGCTCGCCCGCAGCAACGCGTAAGCGAACATTGCCGAGGCGGAGGTCTCCTCGTAATTGCCGGCAAGGGCCGGATTATCGAGCACCTGCATCCACAAACCGTTTCGCGTCTGCCGTGCAACAAGTCCGGTCAGAAGCAGACGCGTCTTTTCCCGAAGCTCCGCCGTCCTGTCGTCATCCGGCAGGATGACCAGCGCATCCACCAGCGCCATCGCAAGCCAGCCCACCGCACGCGCCCAGATGGCCGGCGATTTGCCGCTTGCAGGATCGGCCCAGCGCTGGTCGCGGCTTTCATCATAACCATGGACGTAAAGCCCGCCGGCATCGGCCGTCAGCGCAAGCGCGGTTGCGAATTGCCGAAGCGCATCATCGATCAGTTCGGTGCGGCCAGTTGCCTGTGCATATTCGATCTGGAAAGGCAGCCCCATATAAAGCCCATCCAGCCAGACCTGATGCGGGTAACGCTTCTTGTGCCAATAATTGCCCGCCTTGATGCGCGGATGGCTGCGGAGCTGGCCTGCCAGATGTTCTGCGGCGGCCAGATAACGCGCCTCACCCGTTTTCGCCGCCAGCGGAAAGAGGACCCGCCCGGCAAGAACATGATCGATATTATATTCCTCCGGCGCGTAGCCGGCGAGCATTCCATCGGCCGATATCTGAGCATCAGCCAGACGATGAAGATGATCGCTCCAGCGCCGGTCCCCGCTCGCCTGAAACAGAAGCTGCAGCCCCCGATAGATACACCCATCCTCGTAACACCAGCTACCACCCTTGTAGTGCCGGTATCGTTTCGAGAATTGGTCAAAATAATCAGTGGCTTTCATAAGTTTTCTCAACAAATTTCCATGGCGCACCGGGCCGGCATACGAAAAACCTTTCACTCAGGAAGGGACGGTGAAGCATCCCCGCCCAATCGTCCCCGACCGAAATTATGCCGCAGCGAATGGTGGCAGCTTGAACAGGGCCTCAGGATTATCCACCAGTGCACGCTGGCGCGCAGCGTCATCCGGCAGCCAGCCAAGAACCAGTTCTGCAAGCCTTGCATCATCGGGATAGGCTGAGGTCTCCCTGATGGAGTTATGTGGCCAGTTGGTGCCCCAGACGATGCGTTCCGGCGCATGGGCCGCAATCACCCGCGAAAAGGCGGCGACGTCTTCATAGGGCCAGCTCTCACGCGAACTTTCGTAAACGCCGGCAAACTTGAACCAGAGATTGCCGCGATCGATGAGTTTTAGAAGTGCTGCCATTTCCGGGCCATCAGTTTTGATGCCCTTGAAGAACTTGCCATGGTGATCGAACACCCAGCGCGAGCGGATTTTCTGAAGGCGCGACAGGTGATCGAGCAGCGTATTGCCATCAAACTGCACCGCCACCATCCAGTCTGCGGCGTGCGCCCGCTCATCCACCACTTCCAGTTCGGACAGGTTCACCGCACCACCCGGCAGGTCCATGATACGCGCCCCGACGGTACCGGCAGCGGTGAGGATTTCCATGTCCTTTTCGGTGGTGCTCGCATCAATGATGACAACCGCGCGGGCCGCCTCGCCGATTTCAGCAACGCAGGCAAGCGTATTGGCATTGTCACGCTGATGGGCATTACCCTGGGTGATGATGACCCGGTCGATGCCGAGCCATTGCATCAGCTTGCGATAGTCGGCGGGACCGGGAAGCGAGCCCGGCGGCAGGCCCGGCCCGCCCGGCAAGGCGGGGTAGCCGGGCAGATAGAGATGCATCTGCGTATCGACGGCGCCCTTCGGAAAAGCAGGCTTCGGCGCTTCACCCGTCAGCTGGCGTTCAAGCTCACTCATGCGTCCGGCATCCTGAATTCGGTGAGGGCATCACGGTTGATTTCTATGCCGAGACCCGGACCATCGGGAATGGCGACTACACCATTGATCGCCTCGATCGGCTTGCTCAGAACCGCCTGCCGGAACGGATTATAGGTGCGGTCGAATTCCATGATCGGCTCTATCGGATTGACGCGAACCGGATCGGGCGTCATCGCCGCCATGAATTGCAGCGCGGCGGCGATCTGCACACCGGTGCCCCAGACATGCGGCACGATACGCACGCCATGCAGCGTGGCGAGCGTGGCGATCTTCTGCGTTTCGGAAAAACCGCCGCAGCCGCAGAGATCGGGCTGGAGAATATCCACGGCACCGGCGGAAAGCGCCTGCCACATGCCATAACGCCCATGCCAGGTCTCACCGCCCGCAACCGGGATCGGCTGACCGGCCCGCACCCGCTGATAGGCATCCAGCTGTTCGGGAACAACAGGCTCTTCGAACCAGTCGATGCCATATTCGGCAGCGCGGTTGCCGAGCATTATGGCTTCGGTGACGGTATAACCGTGATTGGCGTCGATCATCAGCCGCATATCCGGCCCGATCGCATCGCGCACGGCGGCGATGACCCGGAGGTCTTCTTCGATGCCGAAACCGATCTTGATCTTGCAGGCATGAAAGCCTTCCGCCCGCCGCTCCGCCATCTCCGAGGCATTGTCGGAAACGCGGTCGACACCATCACGCTTGAAGCTGCCGGTGGCATAGGCGCGCACGCTTTCGCGCCAGCGCCCGCCAAGCAGCATGGAGATGGAGGTACCGTAATGCTTGCCCTTGATATCCCAGAGCGCGATATCGATGCCGGAAAGCGCCGTGAGGCTGAGGCCGCGCTGGCCCTGATCGCGCAGGGCATTATAAAGCACGGCCCAGAGCTTCTCATTCTCACGCGGGTCCTGGCCGATGAGCCAGCCGGCGTAAGCCTGAACCACGGCGGCGTTCGGTCTGGCCGGGCCGAGGCATTCGCCCCAGCCGACCGTTCCGTCATCGCATTCGATCTCCACCAGAATATGGGCGCGGCGGTCGAAGCGCATGGAAGCGCTTTCAAACGGCGTGTCCAGCCGGTGTTCGAGCAGATGCGTGCGCACCGCAGTGATTTTCATGGCTCGCCTCCCGTTATGCCGTAATCAGGCCCCCGTGTGATCAGGCTTTACGCTTGTGCGTGCCGATCAGGGCTTCGAGCATGCCGATTTCCTCATTGGTCAGGTCCTTCAGCGGCGCACGCACCGGACCGGCATTGAAGCCCTGCAGGCGAACACCAGCCTTGACGGCGGAGACGGCATAACCCTTGGCGCGGTTGCGGATGGCCATGAACGGATAGAAGAAATCCGTGAGGATACGTTCGCAGGTGGCGCGTTCGCCGGCACGCAGCGCCGCATAGAACTCATTGGCAAGGCCGGGTACGAAGTTGAAGACCGCCGAGGAATAGGTGGTGAAACCGGCGCCGAGATAGGCTTCGGCAAACAGTTCCGCCGTCGGCATGCCGCCGAGATACATCAGGCGGTCGCCCATCTTGGCGGTGATCTGGCGCACGAGGCCGATATCGCCGGTGCCATCCTTGAAACCGACAAGGTTCGGGCACTCGTCGCAAAGACGCGCCAGCGTATCGGCCTGCAGCACAGAATTGTCGCGGTTATAAACCATGACGCCGATGCCCACCGACTGACAAACCTTCTTGATATGGGCATAGAGCCCTTCCTGCGGCGCATCGATGAGATAATGCGGCAGAAGCAGAATGCCATCGGCACCGACCTTTTCCACCGAGCGGGCAATGTCGACTGCGATCTCGGTGCCGTAACCGCAGCCCGAAACGATGGCGGTTTCGCCGGCCACTTCCTTGGCGGCGGAAACGATGGTGGGGATTTCATCCGGCTTCAGCGAGAAGAATTCGCCCGTGCCGCCGGCGGCAAACAGCACCGGGGCTTTATAACCGGCGAGCCATTCGACATGCGCCCTGTAGCTATCGGCCGCAAAACGACCCTCGGCATCAAAATGGGTGACCGGGAAGGACAAAAGACCGGAGCCGAGCGCCGTCTTGATTTGTTCAGGGTTCATCATCGAAATTCCTCTGCAAGTTCACTGACTGAAAGCCACCTAAGCCGCTTGCCGCATCTTTGTCAACAACTCATCATACATCTTGTATGATGAATTTTGAAAATCTGTCACAGATTATCGCGCCAGCCAGCCGCCATCGACATTGAGAATGGCGCCATGCACGTAATCCGCCGCCGGCGACGCCAGAAATACCGCCGCTCCGGCGATATCCTGCGAGTGCCCCCAGCGGCCCGCCGGAATGCGCTCGAGAATGGCCTTGTTGCGGGCGGCATCCGCACGCAACGCCTCAGTATTGTTGGTTTCGATATAACCGGGGGCAATGGCATTCACATTGATGCCCTTGGCCGCCCACTCATTGGCCAGAAGCTTGGTGAGACCAGCCACGCCGTGTTTCGCCGCCGTATAGGACGGCACGCGAATGCCACCCTGAAACGACAGGAGCGAGGCGATATTGACCACCTTGCCGGAGCGGCCCTTCGCCAGCAGCTCTTTTGCGAAAGCCTGCGTGGTGAAAAACAGCGCCTTGAGATTGACGTCCATCACCTCATCCCAGTCGAGCTCGGAAAACTCGACGGAATCGGCGCGGCGGATGATGCCGGCATTGTTGACGAGAATATCGAAACCGGCGTCAGCAAAACTGTCCTTCGCCGCCAGCGGATCGGCAAAATCGATGAGCAGCGCACTCGCCTTGCCGCCATCCTTTGCGATGAGATGAAGGGTTTCATCCGGCGCGCGACGGGCGGCGCAGACCACCTCCGCGCCAGCGGCGGCGAGACCCACCGCAATCGCCTGGCCGAGACCGGTATTTGCGCCCGTCACAAGCGCCTTGCGCCCTTCAAGCGAAAAGGGGTTTCTCATTTCAGATCCCCCGGCTGAATGAAGTCCATGTCGGTGTAATCGACATTGTCGCCGGCCATGGCCCAGATGAAGGTGTAAGAGCCGATGCCCGCGCCGGAATGGATGGACCAGGGCGGCGAAATGGCGCCTTCCTCATTGGAAATGAACAGATGGCGGGTTTCCTGCGGCTCACCCATCAGATGCAGCACACGCGACTTTTCATCCATGCCGAAATAGAGATAGGCCTCCATGCGGCGATCATGGATGTGCGAGGGAATGGTATTCCAGACCGAGCCGTCCTCCAGCATCGTATAACCCAGCACCAGCTGGCAGCTTTCCATGACCAACGGATGAATGAACTGGTTGATGGTGCGCTTGTTGGAGGTTTCCGTCGCGCCCAGCTTGACTTCCTTGCTATTGGCAAGCGTGACGAGCTTGGCCGGCAGGCTGCGATGCGCCGGGCAGGAGGTGATATAGAATCGGCCTGCCCCGTCAAAGGTGACAGCACCGCTACCGGCACCGAGATAAAGCACATCGCCGCGATTAAGCGTGTAGGTCTGCCCGCCCGCGCTGACAGTGCCGCTCTCGCCGATATTGACGATGCCCATTTCGCGCCGGTCGAGGAAGGACGGCGTCTTGGTTTCCTCCACCTTGTCCAGCGTCAGCGGCGCGCCATTTGGCACCGCACCGCCCATGACGAACCGGTCATAGTGTGTATAGATCAGCCTGATTTCACCGGAACGGAACATGTCGTTGGCGAGGAAATGCCGGCGGAGCCCTTCGGTATCCAGCGTCTTTGCATATTCCGGGTTCACGGCCTGCCTTGTTTCGACGGTCAACATCAAACTCATCCTTCATGATTGTTGCGTATGGCACATAATATATGTTATCCGCTTTTTGTACGATCTGTATGACAAGGTCAAGAGGCGCCGCCGTATCTCGACCGCGTTGCAGACGGCAAAGCTCAGGGAGAATGGCAATGAAACGGCTTCTTGTTACCGGTGCGGCGGGCCAGCTTGGCCGCGTCATGCGTGAGCGCCTCGCACCCATGGCCGAGATATTGCGTCTTGCCGATCTCTCCCCGCTCGATCCGGCAGGGCCGAACGAGGAATGTGTGCAATGCGACCTTGCGGATGCGGATGCCGTGAATGCGATGGTTGCCGGTTGCGACGGTATCGTTCATCTGGGCGGCATATCCGTGGAAAAGCCCTTCGAGCAGATCCTTCAGGGCAATATCATCGGGCTTTATAATCTTTACGAGGCCGCCCGCGCCCACGGCCAGCCGCGGATCGTCTTTGCCAGTTCCAACCATACGATCGGTTATTACCCGCAAACCGAGCGGCTCGGCCCCGACGTTCCCGTGCGGCCGGATGGACTTTACGGCGTCTCCAAATGTTTCGGTGAAAACCTCGCCCGCATGTATTTCGATAAATTCGGGCAGGAGACGGCGCTGGTGCGCATCGGCTCCTGCACGCCGGTGCCCAACAATTACCGCATGCTGTCCACCTGGTTTTCCCACGACGATTTCGTGTCGCTGATCGAGGCGGTGTTTCGCGCACCTGTTCTCGGCTGCCCGGTCGTCTGGGGCGCGTCGGCCAATGATGCCGGCTGGTGGGACAATTCGCATCTCGGCTTTCTGGGCTGGAAGCCGAAGGACAATGCCGAGGCCTTCCGGCAGCATATAGCCGAGACGACCCCGCCGCCGGACCCGAAGGATGCGTTGGTGCGGTTTCAGGGCGGCACGTTTGTCGACAACCCGATCTTCAAGCAGAGCTGAGTGATCAGCGGGATTGCAAGCCGGGCCGCGAATAACGTATCGAGGACTTCCGGAAGCAACCCCGCATCCTTTTTAGAACGGCGACACAGATGACAAAAGCGACAACCTCCGAACCGGCAGCTCCGCAAGCCAAGACGCTTGTGGTGAAGGTTTCGGAGGAACTCCGCAGCCAGATCGCCAAGGGCCGTTACAAGACGGGCGACCGCCTGCCATCAGAAGCGCAGCTGACGCAGGAATTTGGGGTGAGCCGCACCGTGGTGCGCGAGGCCATCGCCTCGCTGCGCTCCGACGGTCTGGTCGAGCCACGTCAGGGCGCCGGCGTCTTCGTGCTGGAGCCCGCACCCGTCGAGCGGCGGCCGTTTCACAATATCGATCTCGCCCGGGTTTCCTCGCTGATTGAAATGCTGGAACTGCGCACCGCCGTGGAAGGCGATGCCGCCGGTCTTGCCGCCATTCGCCGCTCGCCGGCACAGGAAGAAAAGATCATCGAGGCCTTCGATGCCTTCCGCGCCAGCGCCGCCAGGGGCATTCCGACAGCCGAGGCCGATTTTGCCTTTCATCTTGCCGTGGCCGAAGCGACCAACAATCCCCGCTTCAGCGAGTTTCTGCAGGTGCTTGGCCCAACCGTCATTCCGCGCCGTGCCGTAGCTGATAATGGCGCAGAAACCGTGCTTTCACCCGCCGATCTCAGCCGTCTCGTCGGCGAGCATGAAGCGATCCTGATCGCCATACAGGACGGCAACGAGGATGCGGCGCGAAGCGCCATGCGCAACCACCTGAAAAGCAGCCAGACGCGTTATCGCGCCATGCTGCGTGCGCCGCGCTGAAAATCAATACTGCAAGACAGAGGAGAACGACATGCAGCAGCTTCCCAAATTCCCCACCGTTTCGCCCGATGACGGCGTGGAACGCACCGTGCTTTCCGAAGCGCCCGAGCTGATGGTCGTGTCATTCCGGTTCAAGACCGGCGCGGAAGGCAAGCTGCACAGCCACCCGCATGTGCAGTCCACCTATGTCGCCAGCGGCAGTTTTCGCTTTTACCGCGACGGTGACGCCTATGACCTGCAGAAAGGCGACAGCCTTGTCGTTCCCGGCCATATCGAACATGGCTGCCTGTGTCTGGAAGAGGGCGAGCTGATCGACTGCTTCACCCCGCGTCGCGACGACTTTCTCTGAGCCGGCGCTTAGTTCGCGGATAAATCCCTGAGAGTGCGTGGCAGGTTGTTCATGCACTCCGCACCTGATGATGTGACGAGGAACTGGTCCTCGATCATCAACGCCCCCAGCCCTTCGCCATAGAAGGGCGCTTCAAGTGCGACCACCATGCCGGGAAGGATGATTTCCGGATTGCCATGGGAAAAGAACGGCCATTCCTCGATACCGACCCCGCCGCCGACGGAATGGCCGAAATGACCGCGATAATATTCGCTGAAGCCGTCCTTGCGCATCGAAGCCAGCATGGCGGCGTGCACCGCGCCGAATGTATTGCCGGGGCGGAGCGCTTCCAGTCCACAGGCGAAGGCTGCCTCCAGCGCCTTGAAAATATCGGCAGCAAGAGCCGAGACCGGCCCCCATGAGAAGGTTCTTGCGCCATCAGAGGAATAACTGTCTACCAGCGTGCCGACATCGGCCTTGATCAGTGCGCCCGGTGTGACCGCCGCCGTCATATCCGACAGGGCCGGACCGACGGAAATATAGTCCCAATGCCCGCTCAGCGAAAAACCGGATTTTGCGGCATGTGCCTGCGCGCCGGATTTCCAGGCGGCGGAAAGTTGACCAAGCGCTACTCCCGGTCGAACGGCGGCTGCCATCTCGACCAACCCTGCCTCGGCGGCGGCTGCCGCCTGCTTCAGAAGTTTGATCTCGCGTTCGGATTTCACCGCCCTCAGACGTCTCAGCACCATCGAACCATCAACCCAGTTCACGTCGGGCAGCGCCTGCCGCAGCGCTGAAAAATCGGCGGCGGGCATGAATTCAAGGTCCGCACCAATGCGCGCCGCAGACAGCCCGCGCTCCCGCAAAAGATCGGAGAGCAGGCCGAAACAGGCGGCACGATCGAATGTCTCCGGCCGCGGCCCACCGGAATTGTTGCGGCGATAGGCATCATCCACCTGCGCGACAGTTTCCACACCCGAAAGATCGACCATATCGATCCAGATGCGATGGCAGCGCAGATCTATATCAGGCGCCGCCTTCCCGACGAGCGGGGCGGCATGATCGCTGACGACGGCGGCGAGCCCTGCCCCGGCATCAGCCGGCACCAGCGCGATTGCCGAACCCGCCCTGCCCCACATGGTCGCCACGCCGGCATGCGCACCGACGGCATAACGGAAGGCTTCGGGCTGGAACAGCACCAGCGCGTCGATATCCGCCTCCCGCATCAGCTGCTGCGCACGGCTTCGGTCGATATCGCTCATGGGAACCCCGGTGATTGTTTGGCGGCAGGTTTGTGAACCTACGCTTTAGCAGTCACCGGGAGAGGAAAGAAGGTGGAAGATGACATCTCCACCCTGAGAATCGTCAGTGGAAGCGAGCGCTTACCGCTTGTTTCTTCTCCCCGCCGGGGAGAAGTCCGCGGCAGCGGGATGAGGGGGCGAGCTCTCCGAAATTCGGCAACGTTACCCCCTCATCCGACCCTTCGGGCCACCTTCTCCCCCTCGGGGAGAAGAAATATGCCGCAATGCCTTGCCCTATCCGAACGAGCGGCGGATAAATCCGCCGCTCATTGTCTTTCAAGCCTCCAGCCACTTCACCTGCTCACCGGTCAGCACGATATCCAGCGCCGAAAGGCTATCCTCCAGCTCCGCAATCGTGCGCGGTCCGATCAGCGGGATGACCGGGAAAGGCTGGGCGATGACATAAGCGAGCGCGATGTGGATCGGGTGGCGGCCCAGTTTCTGCGCAAGCTCGATTGCCCGGTCACGGCGCACGAAATTGCGATCTGAATACCAGACGCGGACGATTTCCTCATCGTCATGCTTGTCGCGCCCTGCCCGGTCCGTGAAGAAACCGCGCCCCTGGCTGGACCAGGCAAAATTGGGGATCTGGCGCGATTGCAACCATGCCTTCCACTCATCGTCAGATGCCGCAACGCAGCCCGCCCAGATGGGATCAAGCATTTCGGCAAGCGAGAAGTTGTTGGAAAGCGCGCCGGGCGCCTGTTTGCCGTTCTTCTGCGCGTAAGCCGCGGCCTCGTCCATGCGCTCGCGCGTCCAGTTGGAGCCACCGAAAATGCCGCGAATGCGCCCGCGCCGAACTTCGGCATCCATGGCATCGACGAACTCGCCGACCGGAATATCCAGATTATCGCGATGCATGAAATAGGCATCGACATAATCCGTCTTCAGCCGCGCGAGCGACTGATCGAGCTGCTTTGCGATCATGTCAGGATAGCAGAGCGGCGAATGCGCACCCTTGCCGATCAGAACGATCTCCTCACGCGGCACCTTGCGGCTGGTCTGCCAGTCGCCGAAGATCGCCTCGGTCCTGCCTGCGCCATAGACATAGGCCGTATCGAAGAGATTGCCGCCCGCCTCATAGAAGGCATCCAGTGTCAGCGATGCGGAGGCGAAATTGGGGAAGAATTCGAAACCGAGCGCGACCACGGAAGCGGGTTTGGCAAGGCCCGGAATCTGCCGCTTCGGCACTGCGTTTCCGGCCACGACCTTGCCGCCGGTAATATTGGCAACGCGCGACGTTGCTTTTTCGACGCTGTATTCCAGCCCGACGGAAGCGCGCCATTGATCCATGACACGAAGATTGCCGAGGCTGTCGGCCCAGGCCATGCCGGGTGCATCAAATTCCTTTTTACCCTGCCGTATCGCTTCGCCCGCCGCATCGACCTCGAAGGAATAAAGCCAGCGATCCTCCGGCAATTCGATGGTTTCGACCTTGTCACCCCTGACGATATCAATCCGCCCGGTGCCGCCCTTGTGGCCGGCAGCAAACCAGAAATCCTTGACCTCGATGCGCCCTTCCGAGCCGATGATGCGCAGCACATTATCCTGCGCCGCCATGATCGAGCATGAGACTTCGGCGACGATGCCGTTTGAGAATTTAAGCACGGCGGAGGCCCATTCATCGACGCCCGACTGGCCGAGATGGGCGGCGCCCGCCACCTTTTCCGGCTCGGCAAAGGGTTTTCCGTCCACGGCGCCGGCGATCATCCGCACCATGGAAACCGGATAACCGCCGACATCCAGAATGCCGCCGCCCGCCATTTCATTGGCGAAAAGCCGGTGATCGGCCCGGAACGAGCCCATGTTGAAACCGAAGCTGGAGCGGATGATGCGGATATCGCCAACCGCACGGCTCTTGACCAGTTCCAGCAATTTCGCCGTCTGCGGGTGCAGGCGATACATATAGGCTTCGCCCGCGAAGACGCCGGCCTTTTTCGCCTCGTGGAAAATGGCGTCGGCATCATAGGCGGAAAGCGCGATGGGCTTTTCCACCAGTACGTTTTTACCTGCCCGGATCGCCTTGATCGCCCATTCGGCATGGCCGGTATGGGGTGTGGCGACATAGACGGCATCGATATCGGGATCGGCCAGCAGCGCGTCGTACCCATGGATGATGCGCGCACCGGGGAAGGCCTCCGCAAGGCCGGGCTTGTCCGGGTTGCGGGTGGCGATGGCCTCTAACCTGCCGGTGCGGGAATGGGCTATGCCATCAGCAAAAGTCCTGGCGATGGTGCCCGGGCCGATGATGCCCCAGCGGATCGGTTGTTCGGTCGTCATGAAATCCTCGTCCTTCATATCAGTCTTGGGTGCTTGGGAAAGGGTTCAGCGCAGGCGTTCGCCCTTGCTGTCGAAAAGAAAGGCCTTGCGGGCGGAAAGGCCGACCGTCAGCCGGTCGCGATTGCCGACATCGCGCGATTCCGGCCGTTCGATGATCAGCTGCTCGCCGCCTTCGGTTCGGGCATAGACATAGCTGGTATTGCCGAGATGCTCGGCGACATCGACATGAACGGTGAGATCGGCATCACCTTGCCCCGCATCGCAAAAATGTTCTGGCCGGATGCCAAGCGAGACCCTGGTGCCGTCGTTCAAACGGTGTCTTATCGGCAGGTTGAGCCGCACCGCCGGATCGCTGTCGAGCGCGAGCGTAACGTTCTCCGCACCGCTGCCGATGATGGTAGCGTCGAGAAAATTCATCTTCGGCGAACCGACGAAACCGGCGACAAAACGATTGGCGGGGTCGTCATAGAGATCGAGCGGCGCTCCGACCTGTTCGATATTGCCCGCCCGCAGCACCACGATCTTGTCGGCCAGCGTCATCGCCTCGGTCTGGTCGTGGGTCACATAGATCATCGTCGTGCCCAGCTGCTTGTGCAGCCGCGAGATTTCCACGCGCATCTGCACCCGCAGTTCCGCATCGAGGTTCGACAAAGGCTCATCGAACAGGAAGACCTGCGGTTCGCGCACGATGGCGCGGCCGATGGCGACACGCTGCCGCTGGCCGCCGGAAAGCTGTTTCGGCCGGCGCTCCATCAGCTCGTTGATCTGCAGGATTTCGGCGGCGCGGTTGACACGCTTTTGCGTATCGGCCTTCGGGTTGCCATTCATTCTAAGGCCGAAGGACAGGTTTTCGGCCACCGTCATATGCGGATAAAGCGCATAGGACTGGAATACCATGGCGATGCCGCGGTCTGCCGGATCGGCATCGTTGACCGTCCTGCCGCCGATGCTGACATCGCCATCCGATATGTCTTCCAGCCCGGCGATCATGCGCAGCAACGTGGACTTGCCGCAACCGGAGGGGCCGACGAAGACGACGAACTCACCATCGGCAATATCGAGGTCGGCGCCATGGATGACTTCGAGCGCGCCATAACGCTTGACGACGTTCTTGAGCGAAAGTTCCGCCATGCGGCCTCCCTTACTTGACTGCCCCGGCGGAAATGCCGGCGATGAAATGACGTTGCAGAGCCACGAAAACCACGAGGATGGGCGCTGTGAGCAGCACCGCGCCGGCCATGATGCCGCCCCATGACACTTTGGTGAGCCCGATGAGGGTGCCAAGCGCCACGGGTGCGGTCATCATTCCTGGGCGGGAATTGATGAGAAGCGGCCAGAGATAATTGTTCCACGAGGCCAGGAAGAGAATGATCGACAGCGCCGCCATGGTGGGACGCGCCAATGGCAAAGCGATGCGCAGGAAGATTTGCCACTCCTTGACGCCCTCCACCCGTGCCGCATCGAAAAGCTCGGTCGGCATCATCGAGAAGGATTGCCGCATGAACAGCACGCCGAGCGAGTTGAACAGCGGCGGCACGATCAGGGCCACCCAGGTATTGGCGAGCTTGAATTCACGCGCCACCATGATGAATTGCGGAATGACGACGACCGCGAAAGGCAGGGTTATTGTGCCGAGAATGATGGCGATCACCACGCCGCGCCCGGCAAAACGATAACGCGCCAGCGCCCAGCCCGCCATCGACGTCAGGAACACCGAAAGCACCGTGTAGATGACGGCGACGGTGATCGAGATGAACATGGCCCTGAGGAAGTTAGTGTCCGCCTGCAGGTTGTTGAAATTCTCGACGAAGTTGGTGGAGGGCACCAGCACGATATCGGGGCTGAAAATGCCGTAATCCGGCATGGTCGAAAACACGAACATCATCCACAGCGGAAACAGCCAGATGATGGCGAGCGGTGTCAGCGCCGCGTGCAGCGCGATCTTCTGCCAGAAAAGCGATCTCGATTTCGATCTCATTTCGGCTCCCTCCCGACCCAGAGATTGAGGAGTGAAATTGCGATGGCGAGCGCCGCCATGGTGTAGGCAATGGCCGAGGCGTAACCGAAATTGAGCGAAGTAAAGCCCTGCCGGTAAAGGAACAGCCCCAGCGTTTCCGTGCCGCCGCCCGGCCCGCCCCTGTTGGTGATGAGGAAGGGTTCGGCAAAAAGCTGCATGGTGCCGATGACCGACAGGACAACGCAGAACAGGATGATGGGTTTAAGCAACGGCAGGGTGATATAAAAGAACTGCTGGCGCTTGCTGACCTTGTCCAGCGTCGCCGCTTCATATACATCGCCGGGGATCGATTGCAGCCCGGCCAGAATGATGATGGCGTTATAACCCGCCCAGCGCCAGGTCACCGCGATGATGACGAGCGCCATGGCCGCATTGGCATTGTCGAACCACGAGATGGGCGAAAGGCCAACTGATGTGATGAGCTTGTTGATGATGCCGAAATCGGCGCTGAACATCAGCCGGAACACCGCCGCATAGGCCACCTCGCCGACAACGACAGGCGCAAAAAAGGCAAAACGATAAAGCGGCCGCGCCTTCAATAGCGGCGAGTTCAGCAGCACCGCCATGACGGTGGCAAGCGCGATCATCACGGGCACCTGAATGACCAGAATGATCAGCGTATTATAAAGCGCGTTATAAAAGGCCGGATCGGAAACGAGCCGCCCCCAGTTCATGGAGGGCGCAAACCGCCACGGGTTTATGCGCGTATTCTGGAACGACAGCATGAACGAGCTGATGATCGGCCAGACCCAGAAGGTGGCGAAAATCAGGAGATAGGGCGCAAGGAACGCATAAGCGATCCTGTTCCTGGACGGCATGACGACCTCCATGTGCCGGACGATGGCCGGATAAATGGAAAAGCTTCAGAAAGAGCGCGCCCCTATGAGGGGAATGCCTTTGCAAAACGGCGCGGCCTATTTCTTCTCCCCGAGGGGGAGAAGGTGGCCCGAAGGGTCGGATGAGGGGGCTAGCTCTCGATTTATCACTAACGTCGCCCCCTCATCCCGCTGCCGCGGACTTCTCCCCCTCGGGGAGAAGAAACTTGTGGCACCCGCTCGGCCCTAACCGCTGGCTTACTCCGCGACGGGCAGCCCCGTCGCCGTTTCGATCTGCTTTGCGGCAAGCCCGGCCCCGGTTCTGGGGAAGTGCCGTCGCAAAACGGTGCGGCATATTTCTTCTCCCCGAGGGGGAGAAGGTGGCCCGAAGGGTCGGATGAGGGGGCTGGCTCTCCGGAAATCGCTACCCTCACCCCCTCATCCCGCTGCCGCGGACTTCTCCCCCTCGGGGAGAAGAAATTTGTGGCACCCGCCCGGTCCTCGCCGCCGGCTTACTGCGCAACGGGGAGCCCCGTCGCCGTTTCGATCTGCTTGGCCGCATCATCGAGCGCCGCTTTCGCATCGGGATATCCGCCCGCGAAATATTTCGTCTGCGTCGCCTTGTAGATCGCATCCGCATCCGACTGGAACGCCGTGCCGCGGCTCGGCACGATCTTCGGCAGGGTGGCGAGAATATCGGTCCACACCGCCTGCCCGCCCCAATAGGGCTGCTTTTCCTTGACGAAAGGATCGTCGATGGCGGACAGCAGTGAGGGGACGAGACCGAAGGATTTCAGCATCGTCACCTGCCCTTCATTGGTGGTGAGCGCGTAATCGATATATTTCCACGCGGCTTCCTTGCGCTCGGATGTCGAGCTGATCGCCAGCGAAGAGCCGCCGAGATTGGCGGCATGCGGACCATCCGGCGTCAGGCTCGGCATCAGATACACGCCCCATTTGCCTGAAAGATCGGGAGAGCCGGAACGCACCGTGCCTTCATACCAGGCGCCATACATCTGGCTTGCAGCCTTGCCGGCCGTGTTGGCCTGGATTTTTTCATCCCAGATCGCCGCCGTGATGATGCCGGCATCCTTCATCTCCTTGACCTTTTCAAGGGTCGCGACGCAGGCAGGCTTGTTGATGGTGATGTTCTGGCCATCGGTCGAAAAGTAACCGCATCCCTGCTCATTGGCGATCATGCGGAACCATTCGCTGTCGCCGTTGAAATCGGCCTGCGCCATGACGGTGCCGGGATTGGCGGCCATGACCTTCTTGCCGGCAGCAATGAAATCATCCCAGCTCTTGATGGTGGCCGGGTCGACACCTGCCTTCTCATAGAAGTCGCGGCGATAAAAAACCGCTACAGGGCCGGAGTCCCACGGAACCGCATAGGCGACGCCGTCAACCTCCAGCTCCGTGCGTTTGAAATCCGGGAAAAGCGCCTGTTTCTCAGGCGTGTAGCCAAGCTCGGTCAGATTGGCGAAACAATCGGGAAAGCGGCTCCAGAACAGTTCCGCCTCGAAATTCTCGATGGTGACGATATCCGGAAGACCATCGCCACCGGCTGCGCAGGCGGCCAGCGTCTTGTCAAAAACCTGATTGTTTCCAAGGTCTTCAACGACGATCTTGATATCCGGATTCTGCTTGTTGAAGCCCTCTACCGTGGATTTCAGCGCAGAAGCCGCGACATTCCAGCTCCAGATGGTGACGGTTTCGGTTTGCGCGAAAGCCGGGGCTGCGAGAAGCAGCATGGCCGTAGACGCGCCAAGAAATTTCAAGCACATTGAAAACCTCCCTTTTTCAATTGCCGTTCTTCAGCGAACATGGGCACATTACCGGCGGCAGGAAATCTGTCTCGTAAAAAGGGAACATCGATTTGGCGGAAAGTAAGATTGCTGAAAGAGCCTTCTACCAGCCGGGTGCAAGCAGCATCGAAGGCATGCCGACAACGCTTCAGCTTTTTCACAATCACCCGCCCATCATGCTCAGGCCCCACTGGCACGCGCAGGTGGAAGTGAATTACGTGATGTCGGGATCGGTGCATTATCGCATGGGCGATCACGACCTGACGCTCGATGCCGGCCAGATGTGCATTTTCTGGGGCGGTCAGCCGCACCAGATGGACCATTCCTCAGACGATTCCTTTTACGCCGGCGCGCATCTGCCACTCGTGCATTTCTTCCGCATGCGGCTGCCCGCCGCCGTTTCCAGCCTGCTGATGGGTGGTGCGACGATGGTGAGTGCTGAGACCGACCGGGCGGATGCGGAAAATTTTGGCCGCTGGTTCCGCTACGTCACGTCGGGGGATCCGGCGAAAGCCCAGCACGCGGTAGAAGAACTGCTGCTGCGGGTGGAGCGGATGTTCCTTGAACCCTACTCCGTCATGTCATCCGCCGCCGATGGCAAACGCAGAGAGGATGACGAGGGCATGGCGCCCTCCATCGGCGTGGTGCGCATGTGCGATTTCATCGCCGCCAATTTTCTCGACGATATCGACGCGACGGAAATTGCCCGCGCCGCATCGCTTCACCCGAAATATGCGATGAACCTGTTCCGCAAATCCACCGGCATGACGCTGATCAAATATCTGACCCTGCTGCGGCTTTCACGCGCACAGGCAATGCTGATGACGGGCAAGGACAATATCCTGCAGATCGCCATGGAAAGCGGCTTCGGCTCCGTCAGCGCCTTCAACAAGGCGTTTCGCCAGATATCAGGCATGTCGCCTTCGGATTTCCGCCGCGATATGCGGGCGACAGCGGCTTAATCTTCGATGTCTTCGAAATCGGAAAAAGCAGCACTGCGCTGTCGCGCCGCCTGCCGATAGGCTCGTGGCGAACTGCCCAGCATCCGCCGGAACATGGTCGTAAAGGCCGGGATGTTTTCATAACCCGCATCCAGCGCCACATTGGTCACCGCCTCGCCGGCAGCGAGCCTCGGCAATGATGCGAAAATGCAGGCCTGCTGGCGCCAGGTGACGAAGCTTACCCCCATCTCCCGGCGGAACAGGCGCGTGAAGGAGCGGCGGCTGATGCCCATGACTTCGGCCCAATCGTCGATCTCTACCCTTGCGACAGGCTTCTTCAGGAAGTCACGGCAAAGCGCGGCCAGACGCTGGTTATCGGGGAAAGGCAGCCCCAGCGGCCGTTCCGGCAGGCGGTTTACCTCATCCAGCAAAAGCGCCCGCACAAGACCCTGCCGGTGGAAAGCCGACGGCTGGTGCTCCTCGGCCAGCAGTTCCGAAATCAGGCTGGAGGCGAGATCGGTTATTTCCACCACCCTTGGCGCACCGGCATGGAAAAGGTCCGGGTGCACATAGATCGAGTGCATCTCCACCGTCGAGATGGTTTCCGCTTCATGTTGCAGCCCGGCGGGAATAAGCAATCCATGACCGGGCGGTATCATCCAGCGGCCATCCGCGGTGCTGACCAGCACGACACCCCGCCGGGCACACCAGATCTGCACGCGGCTATGGCTGTGGGGCGGGGTCCGGTGTCCGGTGGGGTAAACACGGCAAAGCGCCAGCACCGGCTCATTGGTGCCGTCGATCAATTTCAGACTGCGTTCATGCTCGTCAAGCGTCAGTCCCGAAGGCTGCCGCGATTTGATTTTTGCCATTTGGCCCACTCACAAAGAAAATCGTCCAGAACACAAATGCAGGCCAGAAACAATATGAATAAAAGCGGGAAGAAATAAAGACATGTTTCCCGTCTTCCGCCGGGAGCCAAAGAGGACTTCATCATGGCCACTGTCACCAGCGCCAGCACCAGCTTCAACCCGCAACGCACGGCGTTTTCAATCATTGCAGCCGCCAGCTTCTGCCATATGCTGAACGACATCATGCAATCGCTGCTGACGTCGCTTTATCCGCTGCTGAAAGCCAATTACGCGCTCGACTTCATGCAGATCGGCCTGCTCACCTTCGCATTTCAGGTCACAGCATCGCTGCTGCAGCCGGTTGTCGGCATGGTGACGGATCGCTGGCCCATGCCGTTCTCGCTGCCGGTGGCCATGCTGTCCACCTGCGCCGGCCTCATCACGCTTGCCTTCGCCCATAGTTTCGAGGTTCTGGTGATCGGCGCCTGCCTCATCGGCATCGGTTCGGCGATCTTCCATCCGGAAGCCTCCCGCGTTGCACGTCTGGCATCCGGCGGTCGCCACGGTCTGGCGCAATCCTTCTTCCAGGTGGGTGGCAATACCGGCACGGCCATCGGCCCGCTGCTCGCCGCCTTCATCGTCATCCCGCTTGGCCAGTCCAGCCTCAGCTGGTTCTCGCTGATCGCGCTCGTCGGTTTTGGCGTGCTTTCCTGGGTCGGCGTCTGGTACACCCGCCACCGCCGCGCAACCGTCGGCAAGGCGCCGGCCAGCCGCACCCTTCCCCTCGCCCGTGGCACTGTCATGATGACGCTTCTGGTACTGGTGGTTCTGACCGCCACCAAGAATGCCTATCTCGCCAGCCTGTCCAGCTACTTCACCTTCTACACCATCGACAAGTTCGGCCTTGGTGTTCAGGATGCACAGGTTCTGCTGTTCCTCTTCCTCGGGGCTTCGGCGCTCGGCGTGTTCTTCGGCGGCCCGATCGGTGACCGTTTCGGCTCGCGCGTCGTCATCTGGTTCTCGATCCTCGGCGTCATTCCCTTCGCGCTGCTGCTGCCCTATGCGAACCTGTTCTGGACCGCCATTCTCGTCGTCGTCATCGGCTTCGTGTTCTCCTCCGCCTTCTCGGCCATCGTCGTCTTCGCGCAGGAACTGGTGCCGGGCCGCGTCGGCCTCATCGCCGGCATGTTCTTCGGTTTCGCCTTCGGTTTCGGCGGCATCGGGGCTGCGGTTCTCGGCATCTATGCGGATAAGGAAGGCATCGAATTCGTCTACCGCATCTGCTCCTATATGCCGCTGCTCGGCCTGTTGACGGTGTTGCTGCCAAAACTGCCGAGCCATCGGTAAAGGCCTTTCGCTGCAAACGTTTCATCGCGGCAGTCACCTGTGCTAATCAGCAGGTGACTGCCGTAATCCGTTCAGCGAAGACTTAAGCCATGCAAATCCCGATAAAATCGATCCTGGTCTTTCACGCCGCCGCAAGGGCCGGCAGCATTTCACGGGCGGCGGAAGAACTGAGCGTGACGCCTTCGGCCGTTTCGCAGCAGATCCAGCTACTGGAAGGCCAGCTTGGCACGACCCTGATGGCCCGCACCGGCCGCAGGGTGACGCTGACCGAGGCCGGCGAGCGGTATTTCTCGATGATCACCGCCCAGATCGAGCAGATTTCCGACGCCACCGACAGCATTCGCGGCTTCCGTTCGGTCACGACGCTAACGATCAGGGCGACGCCGACCATTTCCAACAAATGGCTGCTGCCGCGCCTCGGCTCGTTTCTGGAGGAGCACCCCGAACTGGAAGTGCGCCTTGACGGCACCAACGAGCCGACCGATTTTTCGCAGGAACTCGTCGACATAGAGCTGCGCCACGGCGATGGCCGCTGGCCGGGTCTCTTCGTGGAAGGGCTGGTTGAGGAGGAATTCCTGCCGGTCTGTTCACCAAACCACCCGGGCGCGGGTAAATTTCTGCCCGAGGAATTGCAGAGCCAGCGGCTGATCCATTCCGTCAAGGCACAGGCGCAATGGAACCATTGGTTCCCTCTGGCGGGCGTGACAGCCGAAAAGCGCTGGCGGCGCGTCCTGTTCGATCGCAGCCACATGGCCATCGACGCCGCCGTTCTCGGCATCGGCGTGGCGCTGGAAAGCACCTTGATGATGGAGCGGGAGTTGCAGGACAAAATGCTGGTCCCGGCCGTGGCCGATGCGCCGCGTATCAAGCTCGTCACGCAATGGATCGTTTGTCCGCATTCCCACCTGCGGCAGAGAAAAGTGACGCTGTTTCTGGAGTGGATGCGAAAACAACGCGACGAGTGGCAAACCCGTCGCGTTGTCTGATGTTTCAGGCTTTCCGTTTCCGCGTCAGTAAAGACCCATCAGCCTGATCGGCGCCAGCGTCAGATCCGGGAACAGCACCAGGGCCAGGATCGCGGCGACAAGAATGGACATCGGCGCAAGCGATCCCTTGATCACATCCTCGATCGACATTTTCGCCACCTGCGCCACCGCAAACAGGCATACACCGACCGGAGGCGTGACAAGCCCAAGCGTGAGGGTGATGACCATGACGATCAGGAAGTGGATCGGATCGACCCCAAGCAAGACGGCCGGCGGCATAAGCACCGGGATCAGAATGAACATGGCGGCAATCGCATCCATGAACATGCCGACGACGATGAGGAACAGGAAGATCAGAACCATCGCCATGGTCGGCCCGGTGCTGATATGGCCAAGGAAGACCGCAACCTGCGCCGGCAGGCCATCAAAGGTGAAGACCCAGGCCGCCAGTTTTGCCGTCGCCGCGATGAACAGGATCGAGCCGGATGTGCGCGCCGTTTCCATGAAGATGCCGAGCAGCGCCGAAAACGGGATCGTGCGGTAAAGTATGACGGCCAGAAACAGCGTGTAGACAACGGCAATGCCGGCCGCTTCCGTGGGCGTGAAATAGCCATCGACAATACCGATCAGCAGGATCACCGGCGTCAGCATCGGCAGGATGGCCGCAAGGCCGGTCGTCACCACACGCCGGACATTGAAAGGCGTGGGCGGATTGAACCCATTTCGCACCGCATAGATGTGATTGTAGACCATGAAGACGAATGCGAGGAACAATCCCGGCACCAGCCCCGCGACGAGCAGGGTTCCGATGGAGGCATTGGCGACGGAACCGGCGATGACGATGAGGATCGACGGCGGGATGATCGAGGAAAGGGTGGAGGTGCAGAGCGTCAGGCCGACGGCATATCCCTTTGGAAAACCGTGGCGCTCCATGGCCTTGATCTCGATGGCGCCGATGGAGGCGATATCGGCGACGGACGAACCGGAGACGCCGCCGAAAATCACCGACGAGGCGACATTGACGTGGCCGAGACCGCCGGGAAGCCAGCCGACAATCGCCTCGGCAAAGTCGAACAACCGTTCGGCGACCTTGCCCCGTTCCATCAGGACGCCGACAAGAATGAAAAGCGGCACCGCAACCAGAAGGAAGGAGTTCATGCCCGAAAACATGGTTTGCGCCAGAAGGTCCATCGGCATCGACGTATAAAGCGCGATGGACGCCAGGCTGGCGAGACCAAGTGCAACGGCAAGCGGAACGCCGAAAGCGCTCATGAGAAGGAAAAGTCCAAGCAGCGTCAGGCTCATGGCCGTTTCTCCATATTTCCAACCACCAGATCGTCATCGGCGAGAGGCTGCAGGCCCTCCGGCAGTTCGATGCGGTCGCGATGCTGGCGCAGGGATTCCACGATGGCGGCAATGCCGAGAGCCGCGCTGAGCGGAATGATGATGCCGATCATCCACATCGGCGTGGCAAGCGTCGCGGCGGCTTCATTCATCACATATTGCTGGCGCACCAGCGTCCAGCCCGTCCAGATCATCAGGCCGAAAAAGACGACCGACGACACGACGTAGATGGGCAGCGCAAGACGCCGCACACAGGCCGGCATCAGCGCGATGAACACCGTTACCCGCGCCATGTCGGCGGTGCGGAAGCTGCCCGCCACGCCCAGGAACACCATCCATATGAAAAGATACCGTGTCGCTTCCTCGGTCCAGGAGACCGGAGTGCCCCACATTCGGGTCGACACCTGCAAAAGCACGACGGCCAGAACCCCGATAGCGGCCAGACCGGCCAGCACGTCGGTCGCCAATCTGATGACCCTGCCGAAAAATGATGACGTTTCGTCCATAAACCTGTCCTCCCAACCGGACCGGCTGCGCGCCGGCCCGGAAGACCTGATGGCCTTACTTCTTGCCGACGGCGGCAATGGTCTTGTCAAAGAAAGCCTGATCCTTCACCAACCCGGCAAAGACCGGATAGAGGCCCTTTGAGACTTCCACGAAAGCCTTCTGCTGCTCCGGCGTCAGGCGATTGATCTCCATTCCGTGTTTCTGCAGTTCGGCAATCGTCGCTTCGGCGCTCGAGGCGTCGTTTTGCACCTTCCACACTTCCGCTTCCTTCGCCGCCTCCTCGACGGCCGCCTTGTGCGCATCGCTCAGGGCGTTGAACTTGGCGGGGCTGATGCCCAGAACCCAGCCGTCACCCATATGGTTGGTGATCGAGACGTATTTCTGCACCTCGTAGAATTTCGCCGACAATGGGACGTTGATGGGGTTTTCCTGGCCGTCGACGACCTTCAGCTGCAGGGCGTTATAAACCTCGGCAAAGGCGAGCGGCGTCGGTGCGGCGCCCATCTTCTTGAAGAATTCCACCCAGAGCGGATTGTTGGGAACGCGGAACTTCAAACCCTTGAGATCATCCGGCGAGGTTATCGGGCGCTTGGAATTGGTCATCTGGCGGAAGGGGCGCGGCCACAGATCCACCGCCTTGATGCCGATCTTTTCCAGCCCGGCAATCAGCTCCTTGCCCTGCTCACCTTCCAGATAGGTGCGAAGCTGTTCTTCATCGTCAAAAAGATAGGGAATGGAAATCGCTGAAAAACGCGGGTCGAAATTCGCATAAAGCGATGTCGCCAGAAGCAGCATGTCGAGCGATCCGCCCGCCAGCTGCTTGACGGCGCCCGATGGATCACCGCCGTAAAGCGAGCCGTTCGGGAAGACCTTGACGGTGACTTCGCCATTTGTCTTGGCGGACACCAGCTCGGCGAACTTGTTGGCCGCGAGCGTAATTTCGGAATTGTCCGGATCCGGCGTCGAAAGCGTGAGCGTTTCCGCCTGCGCGATCGATGCAACCAGCATGGTGGCGGCGAGAGCCAGCCCGTAAAGTTTTGAAATTTTCATGTGTTCCTCCCTTTGTTGTCTCTAGACTGTTTCGAGCGTTCCTCCGAACGCATTCATGCGTTTAATTTCAAGGATCACACCGCTGTGATCAAGCTCACCCGCACCATGCTCGACCATGGAACGGAACAGCCGGTCAACCTCCTCGCCGACCGGTAATCTGAGGCCACGGCTCTTGGCGAAAGCCAGCGCCGTGGAGGTATCCTTCACCTGATATTTCGCCGGCCCGCCGGGGCGAAAGTTGCTCTCCACCATGCGTTTTCCGTGCTGCCGGAAGACGGTGGAGTCGGCAAAGCCGCCAAGCAGGGCCTCGCGCACCTGCGCCGGCTCGGCTCCCCCCGCTTCAACCAGCGTCAAGGCTTCGGCGACGGCGCAGATCGTCGAGGCGACGATCAGCTGGTTGGCAAGCTTGGCCAGAGAACCGCAGCCCACCGGACCGACATGGGTGACGCGGCCAAGGCAATTGAGGAGTGGCCGCAATGCATCCACATCCCGCTGTTCACCGCCGGCCATGATGGCGAGCGTTCCTTCGATCGCTCCCTTTTCTCCGCCAGAGACCGGCGCATCGATATATCTGACGCCGCGGGCCTTGGCCGCTTCCGCCTGTTGCCGTGCGCTATCGACTGGGATGGAACTCATCACCAGCAGGATAGCACCGGGCTTCATGGTGGAAACGACGCCCGAGACACCGAGCAGCACCTCGTCGCAGACCGGCCCGGAACTCAGCATACAGAGCACGACATCGGCTTCGGCCGCAGCTTCGGCAGCCGTTGCCGCCGGCTGCACACCCTTTTTCGCCAGAACCGCAGCCTTGTCAGCGCTGCGGTTCCAGGCCTTGACGGAAAACCCGGCCTCCGCCAGACGCCCCGCCATGGGGGCACCCATGATACCCGTTCCGATAACGGCGATCTGGCGAATGTCAGCCATCGTTTCCATCTTTCAGAGCCATTGCCGGTTTAAAAAACGTACCGGCAGTTCTTCTTCGATGAGGGCGGGAAAAGCCGCGCGGAACCGGTCGAGATGCGGTGTTTTCAGATGGTCGTCGAAAGCCTCTCTGCTGTCATAGACCTCATAAAACACCACATTGTTTCCGGTTTCCGGCCGCACCACGTCGAATTGCCGGCAACCCGGTTCGTCCTCGACCGAATGCTTGGCGTCATCGCGCGCGGCGTCGAGAAAGGCATCCATCGCATCGGGCTTAACCCGAAATTCCGCGATCACCACGAAGGCTCCCTTTGACATGTCCTCTCCCCCGCCCATCAAGCCGCGGCGTCTTTTTGCGGACGGAAGCGGTTTTCCATGTCTTGACGCAGCTTCACCACATCAAGGTCATTGATGAGCTCCACATCGTCGAAACTGACGATCTGGTCCTTCTTGATGGCGCGCTTCAGCTTGACATTGTGGGCAAGGCCAATCGGCAGCGCCTTGATATCAAGGCTGCGGGTGGCGGGAATGGCGTTGGCCCAGACCGCGTAACCGCCCTCACCGTCCAGCATTTCGCCCGGCTGCATGTCCTTCTTTGCCGTGGCGACGGCATCACCGCGGAACTCCTTGGAGCAACCGGTGGCCTCGTTGCGCAGGACGGCGGAAAGCACGCTGATCGATGTTTCAAGGCCGATGATGTGGAACGGACGCCACATGGAGGCGTACCAGCCCGACGGATCGGTCAGCAGGCCATATTGCTTGAAGCAGGCGCGGGCATATTCATTATGCGCCTTGAAGGTGACGAAAACGCCGTAGCGGATGTTGTTGAACACCTCGCGCCCATCCGGCTCCTGGCTTGCGGCAATATCGACCAGACCGGAGCGCGCCATGCGGCCGCCATCGGCAGCGGGGCGGAAGACGCGGGCCAGATCGTGCAGGCCGGCCGGCGGGAAGGCCAGACCGTCATCCGGGCAATCCAGTCCCGTACCGTTGGCGACGGCCGCCATTTCGATGGCCGCCTTGGTGCCGTCGGTGAAGGAATTGTACATTTTCGGATTGAAGTCGCCCTTGGCCACTTCCTCGTCGGTCCAGCCGAAATAACCCCAGACCGTGTCCGGCGTCGAATAACGGTAACGCGGCTCGAAATTCATGCCCTTGCCGGCGGAGACGACCTCGAAACCGGTGGCGCGCGCCCAGTCAACCAGCTCGCAGATCAGCGCCGGCTGGTCGCCGTAAGCCATCGAATAGATCAGGCCCTTGGCGCGGGCCTTTTCGGCAAGGATCGGCCCGACCATGACGTCGGCTTCGACATTGACCATGACGACATGTTTGTTGTGCTCAATGGCGCCCAGTGCATGGCGCGCACCGGCCAGCGGATGGCCGGTGGCCTCGATGACACATTCGATTTCGCCGCAGGCGAAAAGCTCGTTCACATCATCGGTCACATAGGTCTTGCCGCTTTTCAGCGCATCGGCGCAGCTCGTCGCGTCATAACGCTCCTTCGGCCAGCCGACGCGGTCAAACGATTCCCTCGCCTTGCCGACATTGAGGTCTGCGACGGCGACCATGTGGAAACCGGCGATGCGCTGCGCCTGCGCCAGCACCATGGAGCCGAACTTGCCGGCGCCGATGAGACCGACCCTGACAGGTTTGCCACCGGCTGCACGCGCTGACAGAAGAGAATAGAGATTCATGTTTTGACATCCTTCGCTGGGGAAATTGCTGGCAAGAGTGTCCAGTCTGCCCGGCGAAGGCCATGCGATACCGAGGCTACGAAGGCGTGACCCTCGCGGCAGCGACAACATGACGTTTCTGCGTTCCTCCCGGATCCCGGCACGCCTTTGCGCCGGCTCTCGCGGTCGCCTCCCAAAGCAACCTTGGGAACAGAGTAGGAGCGTTCAAATATTAGTTCTATTTAGAAAATCAGATTTTTTGTTTAGTTTATCTAACAAGTCATCAGGCCGATTTACGCAGCATCAGATCGGCGCTGAGCAGGATGCGTTCCCGCATCCGGGTGGCGGCATCATCCGCCTCTTCGTTCAGCTTCTGCAACAGAAGCTCGATCGACAGCCTGCCGATCTCGTTATAATTCTGCGCCACCGTGGTAATCGGCGGGCAGGCATAACGCGACAACGGATGATCGTCATGACCGGCAACCCTGAGATCGTAATCCGCGCCGTGACCAACCTTGATGCCCTTCTGGAAAGCGGCGGCGATGACGCCGAAGGCAATACGGTCATTGGCGCATAAAATGGTGCGGGATGGCAAATGCCCTGCCCCATCCAGCAGCCGGCTCGCTTCATCAAAAGCGAAACGCTCGAAATCCCAGGTGACGATGCCGGGCACATCGATCACATGCGGTTCGAAACCAAGACGCTGCATCGCCTCCTCATAGGCCGTGCGGCGTGTCGCGGCATTGGTGTTGACCTGCGGCATGTCGAAGAAACAGGGCGGCTCGCCCGAACGGCAGAGATAATCCACCATCAGCCCGACGCTCTGGCGATTGTCGGTGCCGACAAAGGCCGAGGTCTCATCCAGCGGCGAATCGACATAAACGATGGGAATGCTGGCCGCGAGTTGCTCCAGCGTCGCGCGATGGGATTTGACGCCAAGCGGGGCGATGATCGCACCGGCGACATTCATCGACTTGAAGGTGCGGATGGCCCGGTCTTCGATTTCCGCCTTGCCATCCGAAGACAGCACGAAGGCAAGGAACCCAGCCTCATTGGCGATGAGTTCGATACGGCTCGTTAGCGCCATATAAAACGGGTCGGTGGAGTTCGGAATGATGATGCCGATGATATTGGAGCGGCGGCGGTTGAGGTTGACGGCGAAGATATTGGGCCTGAATCCCGATTTCTTCAGCGCATCCTCGATGGTGTCCCGCGTCTTCTTGCGAACCGAGGCCGGATCATTGAAGTATTTCGAAACGGTCGGGCGGGAAAGGCCGACGAATTCCGAAAATTCTTCCATCGTCCTGATAGATTTGGCCAAAGTGCTTGCCCCCATGAAATATTACATGTGGTACTTTATATCGACCGGCCTTCGCACGAAAAGCCGGTCGACTGCGGTTATCAACCACCAAACGATCATTCGGCTGCAAATTGCACTTTCATCGTGGCCGGATCGGATGGTTTCTTCGTAAAGAACGGCAGCATCTCCGAAAGCGGCAACCGGTGCGAGACGAGCCGCGCCATGACATCGCCATCCGTTTCCAGAATGGCGAGCGCCTGCGGGATGTTACGGTTCAGCGAATGCGAGCCGACAAGCTTCAGCTGCCGCCGGAAGATTTCGAAAGGCGCCACCGAAATGCGGGCATCCGGCGCGCAGACGCCGAAAAACAGCGCGGTGCCGCCATCCGCAACCAGCGGGATCATCGCTTCCGCAACGGGGGCAATACCCGTCGCATCGGCCACAAGATCAAAAGACTTCTGCTGCCGCAGGAGCGCTTGCGAGCCGGAAACCGCCACCTTGAGCCCGAGATTTTCGGCAAAGGCCAGTCTGCTTTCATTGATATCGGCCATCGTTACCGTGGCAATGCCGCGTGCTTTCAGCGACAGGGCCAGCAGCAGGCCGATGGGACCGGCACCAAACACAAGCGCACTCTCCGGCACCACGCCACTCTCACCAATGCCAGCGCTCTGCATGCCGTTGACGACGCAGGCGAGCGGTTCGGCCAGCGCTGCGACATGATAGGGCATGGAACCGATGCCGTGCAGGTGATCCGCACGCACCACGCTGAATTCCGCAAAGCCGCCATTATGGGAAACGCCATAGGCCTTCAGCGTGCTGCAAAGGTTGGTCAGCCCCTTCCTGCAGCTGACGCAGGTGCCGCAGGGCAGATTGGGATCGACGGCCACCCGGTCACCGGCCTTGATATCAGTGACATCGGAAGCCACGGCCGCAACTTCACCGGCATATTCATGGCCGGGAATGACGGGAAACGCACCGTCACCATAACGCGCATGCAGCACGTCTATATCGGTGTGGCAAAGCCCCGAAGCCTTGACCCGCACAAGCGCGTGGCCCGGCGGCAGATCGGCGACGGGGAGTTCCGCCAGCACGGCGCGTCCCTTCTCGACGAATTGAATGGCATGCATGGTCATCTCCGGCTTTTCAGCTCATCCAGTTGCCGCCATCGACATTATATGTCTGGGCGAGAATATAGTCGCTGTCGGCGGAGGCGAGGAAAACCGCCAACCCTTTGATGTCATCAGGCGTCGCGAAACGGCCGATCGGCACGGATTTGGCCACCGCCGCCTTCTTCTCACCCGGCTTCAGGCCTTCCCATTTGGCGAATTCCGCATCGACCACTTCCCAATGCTCGCCATCCACCACACCGGGCGCAATGGCGTTGACATTGATGCCGTGTTTAACGAGCGCCAGCGCCGCCGATTGCGTGGCGGAAATGATCGCCGCCTTGGAGGCGCAATAAAGCGTGACGAGCGCCTCGCCGCGCCGTCCGGCCTGGCTCGCCATATTGATGATCTTGCCGCCGCGCGCACGGGCGATCATCACATTGGAGACGGCCTTCATCATGAACAGCGGCCCCTTGAGATTGATGTCGAACACCCGCTCATAGCTCTCTTTGGTAATGCCGTTGATCGGCGCCATGTCGAAGATCGCGGCATTGTTGACGAGAATATCGATACCGCCGAACTCTTCATCCACCGCCTTCACCACGGCGTCGATCTCGGAAAGATCGGTCACATCCAGCTTCACGGCCTTGGCGGCAGGGCCGATGGCGGCGGCGGCGGAAGCCGTCGCGCGGGCAATATCGATATCGGCGATAATCACCTTCGCGCCTTCATCGGCAAAAGCCTGCGCGAAACCAAGGCCGATACCGCGGGCGGCGCCGGTGATCAGCGCGACCTTGTTCTTCAATCTCATGTCGATCTCCGTGATGCATGGCGGGGAATCTGGCCATGCCCGTTTGTTGTTAGATGCTTTTCCTCACTCGCCTCATTCCTGTGCTTGTCACAGAAATCCAGCCGACGCGCGTCTGCGCGGCGAGAGAGTCCTTCCAGCCCAAAGACTTGGGCTGACTGGATTCCTGTGACAGGCACAGGAATGAGGGAAGAACTGGCCCTTAATCCCCACCCATGCCGCCCGCCGCCAAAGTGACGAACGGGCGGCACGCCGGGAGGACGCGGCTACTTGATGTAGCCCGCGCGGGTCATGTCACGCTCGACCTGCTTCTGCGCGCCTTCGAGCGCCGCATCGACGGTCTGCTGGCCGGAAAGGGCGGCCGCGATCTGCTGGCCGACAACCGTACCGATGGACTGGAATTCCGGTATGGCCACGAACTGCACACCGGTATAGGGCACCGGATCCTTGGTCGGCTTGGACGGATCGGCAGACATGATCGCCTTCAGCACGGTATCCGCAAAGGGTGCGGCCTTCTTGTATTCCGGCAGCTCGTAGGTGGATTTGCGCGTGCCCGGCGGCACGGCCACCCAGCCTTCGCTTTCACCAACCGTCTTCACATAGGACTTCGAGGTCGCCCATTTGACGAAGGACTTGGCGGTTTCAAGCTTCTTCGTGCTGTTGGGAATGGCAAGGTTCCACGACCACGACCAGCTCGAACCGTTAGGCGTTACCTCGACCGGAGCACGGGTAAACGCGGTCTTGTCGGCAACCTGGCTCTGCTTGGGGTCATAAACGCGGCCCGCCGCCGAGGTGGCGTCGATCCACATGGCGCAACGGCCGGATGAAAACAGCGTCTGGTTTTCGTTGAAGCCGTTGGCGGCCGCACCGGGCGGGCCGTAAGAGGTCATCAGCGCCACATAATCCGCAATCGCCTTTTTCCACGGCTCGCTCGTCAGCTGCGGTTTCCAGTCCATGTCGAACCAGCGGCCGCC
This sequence comes from Agrobacterium tumefaciens, assembly GCF_005221385.1. NCBI lineage: Bacteria > Pseudomonadati > Pseudomonadota > Alphaproteobacteria > Hyphomicrobiales > Rhizobiaceae > Agrobacterium > Agrobacterium tumefaciens. The sequence goes on from NZ_CP039904.1 coordinate 146,306, forward strand.
ATAGGTGTTGATCATGGTGCCGAGGAAGGCCATGTTTTCGCCCCAGCCCGGCTTGCCGCGCAGGCATATGCCATATTGCTGTTTCGACTTGTCGGTCAGCTTGGCAGCGAAATCCTTGATCTGGTCGTAGGTCGGATTATCAGGCATTTTCAGGCCGGCGGCGTCGAACAGGTCCTTGCGGTAAAGCGTGAACGAGCTTTCGGTGTAGAACGGCACGGCGTAAAGCTTGCCATCCACCGTCAGGCCCTTTTTGATCGGGTCGAGCAGATCGGCGTAATCGTAATCGTCGCCGAGATCGTCGACCGGCGCCAGCCAGCCCTGCTTGCCCCAGATCGGCGCTTCGTAACCGCCGATGGTCATGATGTCGAACTGGCCGCCATTGGTGGCGATATCGGTGGTGACGCGTTCGCGCAGAACATTCTCTTCCAGCACGATCCAGTTGATCTTGTTGCCTGTTTCCTTCTCCCAGGCGCTGGAAAGCTTCTGCATGATGATCATGTCGCCATTATTCACGGTGGCGATGTTGATTTCTTCCGCCTGCGCCAGCCCGGCCAAAAGGCCCGCTCCCACCACAGACGACGACAGAATTCCAATGAATTTGCTCATGAGACCCGCTCCTCCTTTACGGATGTCCACGCATAACAATACATGCGTAAATTTTTTATCTCGCAAAACCACACCGATTGTCAACATCCAAAATAAATGATGGCGCCGCCATGCTGGCTCGAAATGTGTACAACACTTTGTTTATAAAAACATATCTTCACAATCATTTATTATTTCACGTATTTCCCTTGCTGCATTGCAGCAGATTTTTCATCAATTAATATCTTGACGCGTGTAAACTTTAATTGATATTCGAAAAATCAACAGACCGAAATGCACCTGCCCGGCAGGACGAGAGCACACGCTTATGGAGGAAACGATGAGGCAGGCATCTGCACTGGCGCCGCAGACCCAGGGCCCGACCATCACGGCCGGGGAAATCCTCGTGGAGATCATGGCGACGACGGTGGGAAATGGCTTTCTTGAGCCGCAGACGTTGATCGGCCCTTTCCCGAGCGGCGCACCCGCCATCTTCATCGATCAGGTGGCGCGCTGCGGCGGAACCGCCGGCATCATCGCGGCAGTCGGTGACGATGATTTCGGCCGCCTCAATGTCGAAAGGCTGCGCCGTGACGGCGTCGACGTCTCGGCCATCGCCACTATTCCAGATCGCCCGACCGGCAGCGCCTTCGTGCGCTACCGCGAGAACGGCGCGCGCGACTTCGTTTTCAACATCGCCCATTCAGCGGCCAGTGAAACGCAAATGACCGATGAAGCGCAGGCGCTCATCGAAAAAGCCGGCCATGTGCACGTCATGGGGTCGGCCTTCGCGATAGCCGGCATTGGCGAAATCATTCTCGAAGCCATCAAGAGCGTCAAGGCACGCGGCGGCTCGGTCTCCTTCGATCCGAACATCCGCAAGGAACTGGCGCAGGGTGATGCCGGCCGCAGGCTGATCGACGATCTGCTTGCCGTCACCGATCTCCTGCTGCCGTCAGGCGAGGAACTTCAGGCGGCCTCCGGTCTGGACGATGAGGATGCTGCGATAGAGAAGCTGCTCGTCTCCGGTGTCGGTGAAATCGTGCTGAAACGCGGCGCGAAGGGCGCAAGCCATTTCAGCCGCGCCCATGGGCGCATCGACGCCCCCGGCCTGAAGGTCACGGAAATCGACCCGACCGGTGCCGGCGACTGTTTCGGCGCAACCTACCTCACCTGCCGCCGCCTCGGCATGCACCCCGGACAGGCGCTCGCTTATGCCAATGCATCGGGCGCCCACAACGTCATCAGGCGCGGCCCGATGGAGGGCGCCGCCAGCCTTGCCGAACTCGACGCCTTCATCGCCGCGCAATTGTCGGAGGAAGTCCCATGACCGCCATTCTGGAAAATCTAGCCGCCGCGCGCCGCGCCGGTAAACCTGCGGGCATCACGTCTGTCTGTTCGGCCCACCCCGTTGTCCTGCGCGCCGCAATCCGCCGCGCCGCCGCCAGCAAGACAGCCGTGCTGATCGAGGCGACCTGCAATCAGGTCAATCATCTCGGCGGTTATACCGGCATGACGCCGCTGGATTTTGTTGCCTTCGTCAACAGCATCGCCTCCGAAGAAGGGCTGCCCGCCGAACTGCTGATCTTCGGCGGCGATCATCTCGGCCCCAACCCCTGGCGCCGGGAAAAGGCCGAGGACGCGCTGACAAAAGCCGCCGCCATGGTCGAAGCCTATGTTTCAGCTGGTTTTCGCAAGATCCACCTCGATGCATCCATGGGCTGCGCCGGTGAACCGGTGGCTTTAGACGACGTAACGATTGCCAACCGCGCCGCGAAACTCGCAGCCGTCGCCGAAAAGGCCGCCACCGATGCCGGCCTGCCCAAACCGCTCTACATTCTCGGCACCGAAGTGCCGGTGCCCGGTGGTGCAGACCATGTGCTCGACACGGTTGCGCCGACCGAACCACAGGCGGCGCGCAACACCATCGATCTGCACCGCGAAATATTCGCGCAGCACGGCCTTTCGCAAGCCTTCGAACGGGTCATCGCCTTCGTCGTACAGCCCGGCGTGGAATTCGGCAGCGACAATGTTGTCGCTTATGATCCGCAGGCAGCGCAGAGCCTCAGCGCCGTGCTGGACGGCGAACCGCAACTGGTCTTCGAAGCCCATTCGACCGATTACCAGACGGAGACAGCACTTACCGCACTCGTGCATGACGGATATCCGATCCTCAAAGTTGGCCCCGGCCTCACCTTCGCTTACCGGGAAGCGCTTTACGCTCTTGATATGATCGCCTCCGAAATGGTCGGCACCTATGGCGACCGGCCGCTGGCGCGGACCATGGAAAAATTGATGTTAAGCGCACCGGGCGACTGGCAGGGCCATTACCATGGCGATGACATCACGCTCCGATTGCAGCGCCACTACAGCTACAGCGACCGCATCCGTTATTACTGGACGCGGCCGGAAGCGCTTGCAGCCGTTTCCGCCTTGCATAAGGCGCTGGATGGGAAGACAATTCCCGAAACCCTGCTGCGCCAGTATCTCGGTGAGTTGCCGCTCGCGGCGGTTGCGGGCAGGACGATGGAGGAGGTTCTGGTCGCGGCGGTGGATCAGGTGCTGGCGACCTACCATGCAGCGACGGGCGAAGCCCGCCACTAGAGCGGCTTTCCGTCCTTCCAGACGCACAAAGGACGCTCTAGCCCTTTTAATCTGCGCATCGTTACGCACGAAAATCGAATACGATTTTCTGCCCGATGCACCAAGACAATCGTTAAATCCGGCTGCACCGGCGGGCAACGCCGCGGCTATCGGTCAGGGAGGGGACTACCAATGGCAACCCGAAACACGAGCGGTCTTGCGCGGGTGATGCTTGCGCCATCGGTGCTGTTATTGCTGGTGTGGATGATCGTGCCTCTGGCGATGACGCTCTGGTTCTCGTTCCAGAACTACAATCTCCTCAACCCGGCCAATGTCAGCTTTGCCGGTCTGTTCAATTACCAGTATTTCTACACCGACCCGGCCTTCTTCCAGTCGATCTGGAACACGTTGCTGATCGTCGGCGGTGTGCTGTTGATCACCGTCATCGGCGGCATCGCCATTGCGCTCCTGCTCGACAATGACATTTTCGGCCAGGGCATCGTGCGCATCATGATCATCTCGCCCTTCTTCGTCATGCCGCCGGTGGCCGCATTGGTGTGGAAGAACATGATCATGCATCCCGGTTACGGCGTGCTTGCCGATCTCTCGCGCTTCTTCGGTCTGCAGCCGGTCGACTGGTTCGCGCAGTTTCCGCTGCTGTCGATCATCATCATCGTCGCCTGGCAATGGCTGCCGTTTGCGACCCTGATCCTGCTCACCGCCCTGCAGTCGCTCGATGGCGAACAGAAGGAAGCCGCCGAGATGGATGGCGCCAACTTCGTCAACCGCTTCGTCTATCTGACCCTGCCGCATCTTTCCCGCGCCATCACCGTCGTCATTTTGATCCAGACGATCTTCCTGCTCGGCGTTTACGCGGAAATCCTCGTCACCACCAATGGCGGGCCGGGTTATGCCTCGACCAACCTCGCCTTCCTCATCTATCGCACGGCACTTCTGGGCTACGACGTCGGCGGCGCATCGGCCGGCGGCATCATCGCCGTCATCCTCGCCAATATCGTCGCCATCTTCCTGATGCGCGCCGTCGGCAAGAACCTCGACCGGTAAAGGGGAAACATCATGGCCCGCAAGACAACCACACGTGCGAAGATCGGCTTTTCCATCGCGGCCTGGGCCGTGGCGCTCCTGCTGTTCTTCCCGATCCTTTACGCCTTCCTCACCTCGATCAAGACCGAGCCGGAGGCAATCGCCGGCTTCAGCCTCATTCCCTCGGGCACGCTTGAGAATTACGTGACGGTTCAGACCCAGCGCGATTACTTCAAGCCGTTCATGAACTCGGTGGTGCTGTCGCTCGGCTCGACGATCATCGCGCTGATCATCGCCATTCCCGCCGCCTGGGCCATGGCCTTCTCACCGACCAAGCGCACCAAGGACATTTTGATGTGGATGCTCTCCACCAAGATGATGCCGGCCGTCGCCGTCCTGGTGCCGATCTACCTGATCTTCCGCAATGCCGGCCTGCTCGATACCCGCATCGGGCTGACCGTCATGCTTACCTTCATCAACCTGCCGATCGTCGTGTGGATGCTCTACACCTATTTCCGGGAAATCCCCGGCGAGATTCTGGAAGCCGCCCGCATGGATGGCGCATCGCTGTGGAACGAGATCGTGCATGTGCTCACCCCGATGGCGGTGCCCGGCATTGCCTCGACGCTACTTTTGAACGTCATCCTCGCCTGGAATGAATCCTTCTGGACCATCCGGCTGACGACCACCAATGCGGCGCCGCTGACGGCCTTCATCGCCTCCTTCTCCTCACCGCAGGGGCTGTTCTGGGCAAAACTCTCGGCCGCCTCGATGATGGCGATCGCCCCCATTCTCGTCATCGGCTGGTTCTCGCAGAAACAACTCGTGCGTGGCCTGACCTTCGGCGCCGTGAAATAAGGAACGACAAACATGGGCAGCATTTCCCTTCAGAACGTGTCCAAGCTCTTCGGTGAGGCGAAAGTCATCCCGTCGATCGACCTCGATATCAACGACGGCGAGTTCGTCGTCTTCGTCGGTCCCTCAGGCTGCGGCAAGTCGACGCTTCTGCGCCTCATCGCCGGGCTGGAAGACGTCTCCGGCGGCAAGATCGTCATCGACGGCAATGACGCCACCGAAAAGGCGCCGGCCGAGCGCGGCCTTGCCATGGTGTTCCAGTCCTATGCGCTTTATCCGCATATGAGTGTCAGGAACAACATCGCCTTCCCGCTGAAGATGGCCAAGCTCGACAAGGCGGTGATCGATAAAAAGGTCGAGGATGCCGCCCGGGTGCTGAACCTCACCGATTATCTCGAGCGCCGGCCCTCGCAGCTGTCGGGCGGCCAGCGCCAGCGTGTCGCCATCGGCCGCGCCATCGTGCGCGAACCGAAAGCCTTCCTGTTCGACGAGCCGCTTTCCAACCTTGATGCGGCGCTGCGCGGCACCATGCGACTGGAAATCTCCGAGCTGCACAACACGCTGAAGACGACGATGATCTACGTCACCCACGACCAGGTGGAGGCCATGACCATGGCCGACAAGATCGTCGTCCTCAACCGCGGCAATATCGAGCAGGTCGGTTCGCCGATGCAGCTTTACCGCTCCCCCGCCAACCTCTTCGTCGCCGGCTTCATCGGCTCGCCGCGCATGAACCTCATCACCGGCGACTTCGCCCGCAGCAAGAACGCCGCCACCGCCGGCGTGCGACCGGAGCATCTGGCGCTGTCGAAAGAAAGCGGGCTGTGGCAGGGCAAGGTCACCGTCGCCGAACATCTCGGCTCCGATACCTTCCTGCATCTCGAGGTGTCAGGCATCGGCCCGATTACCGCAAGGACCGATGGCGAGTTCGAATGCAGGCATGGCGATACCGTCTTCATCACCCCGGACGAGACAAAGATCCACAGGTTCGATGAAAAGGGTGGGGCGATCTAGGTGCTGGCTTTCACAAGGTTTTTCATTCACAGCGGACCCGCAGGCGCGTGGGCTTACCCCCTCTGCCCTGCCGGGCATCTCCCCCTCAAGGGGGGAGATCGATCTGCGGCAAAGTCTCGCACATCTCGAAGCTTGCGAGTGAAGCGATGAAAGAGCCTCTTGCCGATCTCCCCCCTTGAGGGGGAGATGCCCGGCAGGGCAGAGGGCGGTAAGCCCACGCGCCTGCGGGTCCGCGTGAATGGAAAATCTTGTGAAAGCTCACTTCCAGCCGGAGCCTCCACAATAGACGACCGAAGGGCAATCTGATGCCACGGTTGGCGCGTTTGCGAAGGTTCTCAACGTCTCCAGCTTTTCGTCGTTCCGGCTTTAGCCAAAATGACGGAGGGGGCATACAACGGCACAGGAAACCCTCCCGCCGAGTACTATGCCAAACCTCACGCCTCCCCGATCCTGACGCCATTCCTGTCGAAGACATGCAGCCTTTCCTGCGGGAAACCGACCCGCAGGGACTTGCCCGGCTGCAACAATGCCCGGTCCGACGAGAACAGCTTGAAGGGCAATCCATGCACGGTGAGGTGCAGGATAACGCCGAGGCCGGTCGGTTCGACGAGATCCACCGTCGCCTCGACGCTGCTTTCGGCGGGTGAGACGGTGACATGTTCCGGGCGGATGCCGAGCGTAACCGGCTCGCCATCGGCAAGCTTCACATCACGGCCGAGCGCGAGGCGCGTGCCGTCACCCAGCACGACGAAACTGCCGCCATTCTCCCGTTGCAGCCGTCCTTCGAGGAAATTCATGCCCGGCGAACCGATGAAACCGGCGACGAAAAGATTGGCGGGACGGTCGTAGAGATCAAGTGGCGCGCCGATCTGCTGCACATGGCCGGCATTCATGGCGACGATACGCGAGGCGAGCGTCATCGCCTCGATCTGGTCATGGGTGACGTATACCGAGGTCGCGCCGAGATCGGCATGCATGCGCTTGATTTCGGCGCGCATCTGCTCGCGAAGCCGGGCATCGAGGTTGGAGAGCGGTTCATCGAACAGGAAGGCTTTCGGCTGGCGCACGATGGCGCGGCCCATGGCGACGCGCTGGCGCTGGCCGCCGGAGAGCGCCTTCGGGCGACGGGCGAGATAGGGATCGAGGCCGAGCTTTGCCGAAGCACCTGCCACCGCCGCCGCGATGGTTTCCTTGGTGCTGCGGCGCAGGCGCAGGCTATAGCTCATATTGTCGGCGACGCTCATATGCGGATAGAGCGCATAGGACTGGAACACCATGGCGATATCGCGATCCTTCGGCCGGCGATCATTGACGCGTTCGCCGTCGATGGACAGGTCGCCGGATGTTATCTCTTCAAGCCCGGCGATCATGCGCAGCAGCGTCGATTTTCCGCAACCGGAGGGACCGACGAGGACGATGAACTCGCCATCCCTGATATCAAGATCGACGCCATGCAGCACGGCGAGGTCGCCATAGGTCTTGCCGACATTCTTCAGCTCGATGGAAGCCATGGGATTATCCTTTCACCGCGCCGGCCGTCAGGCCCTGCACGAGATAACGTTGAATGAGCAGGAAGAAGAGGCAGGCCGGTATGAGCGCCAGAACGCCCGCCGCCATCATCTGCCCGAAATCGACGGAAAATTTCGAAACGAAGGTCAGAAGGCCAACCGGGAATGTGGCGCTCTGGTTGCCGGAAATCAGCATCAGCGCAAACAGAAGTTCACTCCACGCGGCGGTGAAGACGAAGCCGAGCGTGGCGGCAATGCCCGGCAATGTCAGCGGCAGGATGATCTGGCGGAAGGCCGTAAACCGGCTCGCCCCGTCGATCATCGCCGCCTCTTCCAGATCCTTCGGAATGCCATCGAAGAACGACTGCATGAGGAAGGTAGCAAAGGGCACGTTGAAGGCCGTATAGACGATGACGAGGCCCGTCAGGCTGTTGGTGAGGCCGAGCGGCGACAGCATCTTGAAGATCGGCGCGACCAGCATGACCAGCGGGAACATCTGGGTGATCAGCATCAGGGCGATGATCCAGTATTTGCCCTTGAAGCGGAATCGCGACAGGGCATAACCCGACAGCGAGGAGAGTACCGTTACGGCAAGCGCCGTTGAGCCGGCGACGATGACGCTGTTCTTAAAAAACGTCGGGAAAGCACTGTTTTCTATGACGAAACGATAGTGATCCCATGTCGCCCGCGATGGCCACATCCTGACGCCTTCGCTATAAAGCAGGTCATTCGGCGTCACGGACACCTTGAGCAGCCAGAACAGCGGGAAAAGCGCGAAGGCGATGTATGCGAGGATCGCCAGACGATGGGCAAGGGTGAGAAATATCCTTGATGTCATCGGTCAGTCCTTCTCGATCAGGCGCTGGCGCAAAAGCACGATCAGCATGGAATAGGCGAGCAGCAGCACCAGAAGCACCAGCGCAATGGCCGAGGCATAACCGAAATCCAGACGCCGGAAGGCCTGGGTGAAGATGTAGCTGGCGACGATCTGCGTGCGGTCGGCCGGCCCGCCATTGGTCATGACGATGATGAGATCGGCGAAATTGGCGATCCAGACGGTGCGCAACAGGATGGTGATGGCGATGGTGGGCGCCAGGAATGGCAGGGTGATGGAGGTGAAGCGCTGCAGCGGGTTCGCGCCGTCGATTTCCGCCGCCTCGTAAAGATCGCGCGGGATAGCCTGAAGCGCGGCCAACAGGGTAATGGCGAAGAAGGGAATGCCCCACCAGACATTGGCGATGATCGGCCCCCACATGGCAAGCTGCGGATCGGCGAGAATATTGTTGGGTGCGGATAACAGCCCGAGCGACACCATCCAGTGTGGCAACGGCCCGATGACCGGGTTGAACAGCCAGGCCCAGTTGAGACCGGCAAGGAAGGTCGGCACGGCCCATGGCAGGAACACCAGCGCCTGCGCCAGCCCCCTGCCCGCAAAGGGCTTGTCCAGCAGCAGCGCCAGAATGAGACCGAAGAAGAATTGCAGGAAGACGGAAGCGCCGGTCCACCACAGCGTATTTTTCAACGCCCGGTAAAAGGCCGTGTCCTGCGACAGCGCCTCCAGATGTTTCAGGCCAACGAAACCGCCGGAAAACGGATTGAGCAGTTGCACATCGCGAAAGGCATAAGACAGGCCAAGCACCAGCGGCACCAGCATGACGGCGACGATGAGCACAAGCACAGGCGCGCTGTAGAGCCAGGGTTCGGCCCAGTCGGCAAAGCGCCGCATTGCGGGCTTGCCAGCCGGTTTGCGCGCGGCCACCGGCCCGGCGCCATGGGCATAGGACATTGTATCGCTCCCTGATCGGACGACGGAACGGATGGGTTTCCAGCCTTTCGGCCGGCCGATCCGAAAAATTGCGAGGAAAAGGCCTGTCGCAGCGAAGGCCGGCAAGACCGCCGCACGGGCATTTTCGCCCGCACGGCCGGTCAATGTCGTTACTTCGAGGCCAGGAACTTCTGCTGCGCCTTGGTCATGTACTCAGCCCATTGCTTGGCGAGGTCTTCCGGCGTGATATCGCCGAGCAACGCTTCCTGCGATGTCTTGATCACGAGCGAATCCTTGAAGAAGGCGAATTCCTCAAGATAGGTCGGCATCGTTGTCGGCACGGCGTTCTTGTCCGCCAGCTCGTCGAACCAGCCCTTGAACTGCTCGCTGGCATAGAAGGGGTCCTTCTCCGCCGACTTGTGCACCGGCAGCGCACCGGTCTTCTTGTTCCACTCGATATTGCCTTCCGGCCCTTCGAGCGTCTCGATCAGCTTCCAGGACAGGTTCTTGTTTTCGGATTTCGACATCATCGACCAGCCTGCAAAACCAATCGTCGGGAAGGTCTTGCCGTCAGGTCCCTTGGGCATGGTCATGATGCCGAAATCTTCCGGCTTCATGCGCTGGGCAATGGCGATCAGCGCATCCGGGTCCTGATCGAGGAAGGCGCAGGTGCCGGAATAAAAGCCGGCGACGATCTCGTTGAAGCCCCAGTTGACGCTGTCCTTCGGCGCCAGGCCGTTCTTGTAGAGATCGACCACATAGGTCAGGCCCTTCACCCAGCCGGGGCTGTCGAAGGTGGAGGTGCCTTCCTTGGTGAAGAACTCGTTCGAGCCGGCCATGGATGCGCCGAACATGACCCAGCCGTTGAGGCCACCCGGGCCGCCGCGAAGGCAATAACCGTATTTGCCGGGAAGTGCCGCGACCTTCTTGGAAGCATCGGCGAATTCGTCGAGCGTCTTCGGCGGCTCCTTCACGCCGGCTTCGGCCAGCAGCTTCTTGTTGTAGAACATGGCGCGCAGGTAGAAACCATAGGGCAGCATATAGGCCGTGTCCTTCACGTCACGGCCGAGTTCCAGCGTGCGCTCGCTCAGGCCCGCGGTGTGTTCCCACTTGGCGAGGTAAGGCTCAAGGCTTTCGAGCATGCCATTATTGGCGTAGAGCGACAGCCATGTGTCGGGCATTTCCATCACATCAGGCACATCGCCGGCCGAGACCATGGTGGCGAATTTCTGGAAAGCTTCGCTCCACGGCAGAGAGATGATTTCCACCTTGGTGCCGGGATTGGCAGCCTCGAATTTCGAAACGATACCCTTCAGCGTTTCGGTGCGTTCCGGGCTGGTGATGACTTCCACCAGCTTCAAGGTCGTGTCCGCCAGCGCCGTTCCGGTCATCAGGGCGGTGAAGATTGCTGCTGTTACCAGTTTTTTCATGTCGTTCTCCCCTTTTTTGTCGTCAGTTTAAAAACACGTCAGGCGGCGGAGGCCGCCTTGATCGCGGGTTCGAGATCGTTCCAGAGGGCTTCCGTGCCCTCCAGCCCGACATGCAGGCGCACCGAACGCGCGCTGATGCCGAAGGTGTGGGCGGAGTTTGGCTGCGCCTTCTGTTCGAGCACCACTTCGCCGGGGACGATAAGGCTTTCATGCCCGCCCCAGGAAACACCCAGTTTGAAAAGCTTGAGGCGGTCGGCAAAAGCGCGCACATCCACCCCTTCCTTGAAGATGAAGGAAAACAGGCCCGACGTGCCGTTAAGGCCGGGCGGCAGGCGGTTCGCCAGCCCCGGATGGCAGACTTTCTCCACTACATCCAGCGCCTGCAGGCGCGTTGCGATCTCAAGCGCCGAGGCCTGATGCGCCTTCATGCGCAGCGGCAGGGTGCGAAGCCCGCGAATGAGCAGCCAGGCATCGAAAGGCGACATCTTGCCGCCGAGATAGGGATAGGTCTCCGCCCGGATGCGGTCGATCATCGCCTTCGATCCCGCCACCACGCCGGAGACCACATCGCTGTGACCGCCGAGATATTTCGACGCCGAATGCACGACCAGATCGACGCCGAGCGAAATCGGCTGCTGGAAGACCGGGCTTGCCCAGGAATTGTCGATGACGATGACGGCACCATGCCGCTTGCCGATGGCCGCCAGCGCGCCGACATCATGCGCCTCCATCACCCAGCTCGTCGGGCTTTCCATGTAGAACAGCTTCGCGCCCGGCATCGCCTTTTCAACCGCCGCTTCATCACGGCCGTCGACATAGACCACCTCGATATTCATGCGCTGCATGAAGGCGCCGAACAGACGGAACGCATCGGGATAGACATGGCGAACGGCGACGATCCGGTCGCCCGGCGAAACGAAGGAGAGCACGGTGGAGGAAATGGCCGACATGCCGCTTGCAAAACCGAGCGCATCTTCGGCCCCTTCGAGCTTCGCCAGCATCTCCTCAAACAGCCGCACAGTGGGGTTCAGCCCGCGCGTATAGACCGGCCGCACCTTTTCGCCGCGATAGGTGGAAACCATTTCGTCATAGCTGGAAAAGGTGAAAAGCGAGGTCTGCACGATGGGCGGCACCACGGCCTCGAAGGCGTGGGCCTCGTCATGCGCAACGATAAATGAGGCGGGATCGAAGAGATCGTTGCCATGGTTCATTTCGACATGTCCTTGATATCCTCCTCGACGACGGCGAGGATTTTCAGTGTTTCTTCACGGGCGGTCTCCGCATCGCCGGCGGCGATGGCGTTGAACAGCGTGCGGTGAAAGGGGAAGGAGCGGCCGGCGAAATCCGGGCGGTCGAAGGGTTTCGACCAGAAACGTTCGAAACCTTCGCGCATCTGCTCCAGAAGCTGCTTGAACAGCGTATTGTGGGTGGCGTCGTAAATCGACAGATGGAAGGCAAGGTCGGCCTTGCCGGAGGTTCCCTCGGCCAGATGCACCCGCTCCATCTCATCAAGCCGCGCTTCCATCGTGGCGATATCATCTGCCGTGCGGCGGCGCGCAGCGGCCATGGAGGCCTCCACCTCGATGCCACGCCGCACTTCCAGCGTCATCAGCAGCGCATCACGCAGGCTTTCGGCATCGATGGAAATCGGCATATGCACGGTGGCGGCGGAAATCGGCTTCAGCAGATAATTGCCGCTGCCCTTGCGGCTGTCGATGACGCCGAGCGCCTGGAATTTACGGATGACTTCGCGGATGGTGGACCGCCCGACACCCAGCGCCGCCATAAGCTCCCGCTCGGCCGGCAGCCGCTCCCCGGCCTTCAGCCCGGCCCGCTCCACATAGTCGGAAAGCGCTGCCTCGACCTGGCGCACGCGGTCGCTCGGCGGAATGGGCTGCATCAGTTCCCGGCTGGACCTGTCCAAGACGTACCCTCTAAATTGGTCTGACATCTTACCATTTCAAAGGGTCGATCGATTGTCAACGGGCAACGCGAGACGTGCACCGGGAAGATCGCTGCCCATGCTCGTTCGTATTGGAGGTGCGGGGGGAAATTTCAGCGGATCGCAAAAAGGCGAAGATTGCCAGCACGACGTGGATGACAAAGGCCGAAAGCCTCTCTTTCGTCATGCTCGGGCCTGTCCCGAGCATCTGCTCCGTCTCGACTAAACGAGACGTGTGTGGATCCTCGGGACAGGCCCGAGCATGACGCCGCGTGCAGGGAAAGGTTCAACAAAAGGCAGAGGGTGGCCTTGAGCCACCCTCCTTTGATTCATTGAGCTCACGCAATTTACTGCGTCAGAACCGCTGCCTTGATGGTCTGGATATTGTGGTTGATCATGTCGATATAGGTCGCGGCCGGACCATCGGCGGTGGAAAGCGCGTCGGAATAGAGCGTGCCGCCAACCTTAAGGCCAGTTTCGCTGGCGATCTGGTCGATCAGTCGCTTGTCGGTGATGTTTTCGACGAAGATCGCCGATGCCTTGTCGTGTTTGACCTGATCCACGAGCTTGGCGACATCGGCGGCCGAAGCTTCGGATTCCGTTGAGATGCCCTCGGGCGCAAGGAAGTTCAGTCCATAAGCGTGCTCGAAATAACCGAAGGCATCATGTGAGGTGATGATGACGCGCTTTTCCGGCGGGATGGCGGCAATCTCGGTCTTCACCTTTTCATTCAGGGCGGCAAGCTTGGCGATATAGGCATCGGAATTGGCGGTGTATGTGGCGCAACCGGCCTTGTCGACTTCGCAAAATGCGCCGGCAATGTTCTTCACGTATATTTCGGCGTTCTTGATCGACTGCCAGGCATGCGGGTCGAATTCACCGTGGTGATGGTGACCTTCATGGCCGTGGTCGTGATCATGGGCCTCGGCGGTCTCCTGGCTGTGGCCGGCTTCTCCCGCCTTGTGGTCGTGGCCTTCCTCTTCTTCCGCTTCCGGATGGGCATGGCCGGCCGGTTCTTCGGAAAGCTTCAGCGGTTCGACACCCTTGGTCAGTTCAACGACAGGCGCCTTGGTGCCGCTGGTGTCGATCAGCCGTTTCAGGAAGCCTTCAAATTCCAGGCCATTGACCAGCACGACGCCAGCCTTGCTGACGGCAACGGCATCGGCCGGACGTGGCTCATAAACATGCGCATCGCCATCCGGACCGACCAGCGTCGTGATCTCGACGCGGTCACCGCCGACATTTTTGGCGAAATCGGCGATGATCGAGAAGCTGGCCACGACCTTTAATTCGGCGGCGGACGCCTGGGCCATCAGGACCGGGGAGAGGGTAAGAAGGCTTGCGCAGGTGGCAAGACGGAAGGTTCTGAACATGAAGGTTCTCCTTTTTTCGAACGCTGTTTTCAGGCCGTTCTGTGGCGGCCGGAACCGAGAAGATCGCCGAGCACGCCGCGCGTGCCGACGAGAATGGAAAGCGCGTAGATGACGCCCGCGGACAGGATGATCGCCGGGCCTGAGGGCAGCGACGCGTGATAGGACAGGATGAGGCCGGCAAAGCAGGACACCATGCCGATGCCGATCGAGATGAAGCACATGGGCGCCACGCGGTTGGACCAGAAACGGCTGGCAGCGGCGGGCAACATCATCAGGCCCACCGAAAGCAGCGTTCCGAGCGCCTGAAAGCCGCCGACCAGATTGAGCACGACGATGGCAAGGAAGAGGAAATGCACCGGGCTGCCCCAGTTGCTGACCGAGCGCAGGAACAGGGGATCGAGGCATTCCGCCAGAAGCGCCCGCCAGAAAGTGATCATCACCACCAGCGTCACGATGCAGATGCCGCTGATGAGGCCAAGCGCCTCGTTGTTCAGCGCCAGAACGGTGCCGAACAACACATGCATGAGATCGACGCTGGAGCCGCGCCATGAAACGAGCAGCACGCCAAGCGCCAGTGAAATCAGATAAAAGGCGGCAAGCGAGGCATCTTCCTTCTGGACGGTGAAACGCGATACCGCGCCGGCGCCCAGCGCCACCATAAGGCCGACCACCAGCCCGCCGATCGTCATCGGCAGGATTTCCAGCCCGTAAAACAGAAAGCCGACGGCCGCTCCCGGCAGGATGGCGTGCGACATGGCATCGCCCGTAAGGCTCATGCGGCGCAGCATCAGGAACACCCCGACCGGCCCGCAGCTGATGGCAAGGATCAAGGCGCCGGCAAGCGCCCGCTGCATGAAGACATATTGAACAAAGGGTTCGATGAAGAAATCAGCCATGGGCATTCGAATTTGCGTGGGAGTGGAGGTGGGAATGGGATGACGCCGCCCGCGGCCCGACATCGAGCGCATGGGTCGTTGGCGTATTGGTCACCAGCGCATCGCCCGGCGCACACCACGGTGCATTTTCCTCCCATGCCTCGTGGAAATGCCGCGCTTGGCGCATGTTCTCCGGCTTCAGGACATCGGCTGTCGGGCCGAGGCCCACGAGACGTCGCGCGAGGAACAGGGTCTGGGGAAAATGCTGTCGCACCAGCTGATGGTCGTGGAGGACGGCGAGCACCGTGCGCCCTTCCGCAACCCATGCCTTGATCAGCACCAGAAGATCGGTGACGGTGCGCTCATCGACGGCATTGAAGGGTTCATCCAGCAGGATCAACTGCGCATCCTGCAACATGGCGCGGGCAAACAGGGCACGTTGCATCTGGCCGCCGGAAAGCGAGTCGATATTGCGTTTTTCAAAACCGGAAAGCCCGACCGCTTCCATCACCCGCCCCATCGCCGCTTTGTCTTGGGAACGGTGACGACCAAGCAGGCCGCGTTTCGGCCAGAGACCCAGCGCAACGAGATCGCGCACCTGAGCCGGGAACGACCGGTCGAGTTCCGACTGCTGCGGCAGATAGGCGACGGAAATGCCTGAACTGATCCGGCATTCACCACCGAGTGGTTTCAAGATACCGGCGATACCCTTCATCAGCGTCGATTTTCCCGAGCCATTGGCGCCGACAACCGCCGTGAGCGATCCCTTGGTGATATCGCCATCCAGATGATGCACGGCTGCGCGGCCGGCATATCCAAGCGTCAGATTTGTGAAGGTGAGGCACGGATCGCTCATCGATCCCTCCTGGGCGGGGTTTCATTCGATGGCCCTTGATATGTAATGTTATTACATTCGTCAAACGAATATGTAATGAAATAACATTAACTATCGGAAAAGGTGAACTGTGCTCCACACTCGGCGTCACCCTCGGGCTTGACCCGAGGGTCCATGGCCACACCGGTTGTGGATCCTCGGGTCGAGCCCGAGGGTGACGTTGAGTGTGGAGAAGATGGCGCTTTTTACTTATCCGCGCGAGCAGCTGCCCGACCGACCCGGCACGCAATTTTTCTACCACCTGTTGACACAATGCATGCATGTAATGTTATTACGTTACATATCCAAAAACAATGTAGCAGTAAGCCGCATCGTTTTCAGATCGCCTGCGTGGCCGCCATGACGTCCACGCGACCGTTGCTATAAAACGAGGTCCCAATGTCGAAAAAACTCCCCGTCACCGTCCTCTCCGGCTTTTTAGGCGCTGGCAAAACCACCCTTCTCAACCACATCCTCGCCAATCGCGATGGCCTGCGCGTGGCGTTGATCGTCAACGATATGAGCGAAATCAATATCGATGCGGCGCTGGTGCGGGATGGCGGCGCCAATCTCTCGCGCACCGAGGAACAGCTGGTGGAAATGACCAATGGCTGCATCTGTTGCACACTGCGCGACGACCTCTTGACCGAGGTCCGTGCGCTCGCCGAACAGGGTCGCTTCGATTATCTGCTGATTGAATCCACCGGCATCGCCGAGCCGCTTCCCGTGGCCGCCACCTTCGATTTCCGTGACGAGAACGGCCGCAGCCTGTCGGATGTCGCGCAGCTGGATACGATGGTGACGGTGGTGGATGCCGCCAATCTCCTCAATGACTACGGTTCGTCCGATTTTCTGGCCGACCGGGGCGAAACGGCGGGTGATGGCGACAATCGCACCATCGTCGACCTTCTGGTCGAGCAGATCGAATTTGCCGATGTCGTCGTCCTCAACAAGATCGGCACCGCCACGCCCGAGGAGCGGGATGCGGCCCGCAAGATCATCGTCGGACTGAACCCGGATGCGAAACTCATCGAGGCGGATTTCGGCAGGGTGGAACTGAAGGAGGTGCTCGGCACCGGTCGCTTCGATTTCGCCAGGGCCGAAGAACATCCCCTGTGGTTCAAGGAACTGCACGGCTTCAAGGACCACATTCCCGAAACCGAGGAATATGGCATCCGTTCCTTCGTTTACCGCGCCAAAAAGCCATTCGACCCCGTGCTGTTCCAGCGCTTTATCGATCGCGCATGGCCGGGGGTGGTGCGCGCCAAGGGCTTCTTCTGGCTGGCGACACGGCCGCGTTATGTCGGCGAGATCAGCCAGGCGGGCGCATTGGTCCGCACCGGCAAGATGGGCCTCTGGTGGTCCGCCGTGCCGAAGGAGCAATGGCCGCGTGAAAAACAGTTTCTCGACATGATGAAGCCCTATCTCGACCCGGTCTTTGGTGACAGGCGACAGGAAATCGTCTTCATCGGTTCCGACCCGATGAGCGAGGCCCGCATCCGCGCCCAGCTCGACGCCTGCCTGATCGACACCGAAGCCTTCACGCCGGATGCGTGGCGGCACCTGCCGGACCCCTTCGCCAACTGGGACAGACAGGCCGCTTAACCGGGCCGGGGCGACGCACTGGACATCCGGTTCCCCCTGCCCCTCACCCGACAAAAAAAGAGCCGCATTACGCGGCTCTTATCCGGAGGCCCGCACGGATGCGGGCCTTTTTGTTTGGCCGGGTTCTTATCCCTGCGACGCCTCGACCTGCGGCACCACACCACGGCGCGACGCCATGAGCGATGCGCCGAGAAGCGCGGCAATCGCCACAAAGACGAAGACCATCGTCGCCCCCTGCAGATCGATCAGCAGGCCGCCCAGAACCGCGCCGCTGGAAATGGCGATCTGGAAGGTGGTGAGCAGCAGCGCACCGGCGCTTTCCGCCTCATCGGAAGCGACCCGGGTGATGAAGCTCTGGACGCTGACCGGAAGCGCGCCGAAGGCAAAACCCCAGGAAGCGATGGCGACACCCGCAACGACGGGAGATGCGCCGGCAATCACCAGAGTGGAGGCCGAAGCGGCAATCAGCGTGGCGGCGAAGGTCACCGCCCATGCCGTGTTCCTCTCGGCAAGGAAACCGCCGAACAGATTGCCGAAAAAGCCGCCGATACCATAGACCAGAAGAACGAGGGAAATCGCCTCAACGCCGAGCTGCGGCACGTCCTCCAGGAACGGGCGAACATAGGTGAAGCCGGCAAAGTGACCCGCAACGATGAACAGCGTCGTCAGGAGGCCGATCCGGACCTGCGGCCGCTGCAACAGCCGGAACATGGTGGAGAGACCGGGTGCGCCGGCCGGCGGCAGAGACGGAATGGTGAGCAGCTGCACGGCAAGTGCGATGACACCGAGCACACCTGCAACCACGAAGGCAGAACGCCAGCCGAGCGTCGCGCCGATCCACGCGCCCACAGGTGCGGCGCAGACGGTAGCGACCGAAACCCCCGTGAGGATGATGGCCATGGCGCGCGGCATCTTATCGAGCGGCACGAGTCTCAACGCCAGCGCCGCCGACATTGCCCAGAAACCGCCAAGGCCGATGCCGAGCAGAACGCGCGATGCGAACAGCATGAAAAGCCCGTTGGCAAAGGCGGCAAGCGTGCTGGAAATGATCAGCAGCGTGGTCAGCCCGAGAAGTGTCCAGCGGCGGTCGATGCCGCGTGTGCCAATGACGACACCGGGGCCGGCAACCGCCGCAACCAGCGCAGTGACGGTGATGGATTGCCCGGCAATACCGGAGCTGATGGCAAGATCTTGCGATAGCGGCGTCAGAAGGCTGACCGGCAGAAATTCCGCCGTCACCAGCCCGAAGACGCCGAGAGAAAGCGAAACCACGGCGGCCCACTTCGCATCCGGCTCTTTTCTGCGCGGCACATATTCGAGTTCGTTTATGGTCCGGTTATTCATGAAAATCTCCTGATGCGCATGGTCAGAATGCGCCCTGAAATGGAAAGGCAATAACGATGAAACCGCTGGGAGGCCGGTTCAGCGCCCGCAAATCGATGATCATAAGCTATGCGTGACATCCCGGCGTTTCCATGCTAGAAAATCCGTATTCCTTAACCAATCGTCCGAATTTGCGAGATGCCATGAATGATGCCCTGACGGAAATGCTGCGAGGTCTGAGGCTTGACGGCGTGGAATATGGCCGCTGCCGCATGGCCACCCCCTGGGCGACTGCCTTTCCCGAACAGGAAGCGGCGCGGTTTCATTTCATCGGTGTCGGCCAGGCGAAACTGCGAAAACCTTCCGGTGAATGGCTGATGCTGAAATGCGGCGATGCCGTGCTTCTGCCGCGCGGGCATGCCCATGTGCTTGCCAGCGGTGAGAATGTGACGCCCTCGCCCTTTGACCGTTTCGGCAAAAAGGAAGTCTGCCAGGGCATTTTCGACATGCAATGCGCCAGCGCCGGCGGCGATACCGTGGCCTTTACCGCTTCCATGCGTTTCAACATGGATAATCTGCACCCTCTGTTGCAGCTGATGCCGGATGTGATGTTGACCAGCGATCTGGCCAAAAGCGATCCGGCCATTCCCCACCTGCTGGAAGCCATGGCGCGCGAAGTGGAGCTGAACCGCGTCGGCGCCGGCGGCATTCTCGCAAGGCTTGCCGATGTGCTGACCGCGACCCTGATCCGCACCTGGGTGGAATATGGCTGCGGCGATTCCAGCGGCTGGCTGGCCGCCGTGCGCAATCCAGAACTCGGGCGGGTGCTGGCCGCCATCCACCTCAGCCCGGAAAAGGACTGGAGCGTGGAGGAGCTTGCCTCGCTGATGGGCGCATCCCGCTCCAGTTTCGCGGAACGTTTCACCCGCATAGTGGGTGAAAGCCCGGCCCGTTATGTGGTACGCGTGCGCATGCATCAGGCGCGGCTATGGCTGCGCGAAGGCATGCGCGTGACGCTGGCGGCGGAAAAGCTCGGTTACGATTCCGAAGCCTCCTTCAGCCGCGCCTTCAAACGGGTGCTCGGCGCGCCACCCAGCCAGTTCCGCCGGAAGGACGCGGCCGGGCTGGAGGATGCGGCTTAAAAGCTTCAGACAAAACGGGTAAGGATACTGTGTAAGAACAGATCCGCCTGAAGCGGAAGGGCGCCGTCCGGGGAGCATCCACCATGAGCATGGCCGACGACGCCCGTTTCTGGAACCGGTCAGCACGGAAATATGCGAAAGGCAGAATTTCAGACGAGGCTGGATATGCGCGCACGCTGGAGCGGACCCGCGCCCTGCTGAAACCCGACGACAGCATACTGGAACTGGGCTGCGGCACCGGGACAACGGCGATCCGGCTGGCAGGCGGCGTCAAAGACTATCTTGCGACGGATATTTCCGCCGCCATGATCGCAATCGCCGAGGAGAGAAAACAAGCCACCGGCTCTTTCCACAACCTCACCTTCAGCGTAACGACTGCGGAAGCGCTTGTGCCCGGCGACATGCAGTTCAACGCGGTGCTGGGTTTCAACTATCTTCATCTGGTCCGCGACCTGCCCGGCACGCTGCGGCACATTCACGCCCTGCTTGCCCCGCACGGCCTGCTCATCACCAAGACCCCTTGTGTCGGCGATATGAACCCGCTTATCCGCCTTATCCTGCCGGTGATGCGGGCAATCGGCAAGGCGCCCTATGCCGGCGTGTTCAACGCCGCCGAGCTTGGCCGGCATATAAGCGCCAGTGGTTTCGACATTCTGGCAACGGAAATTCACGCAACGAAGGGCCATGACAACCGCCCTTACATCGTGGCGCGCAAGAGGTGAGCCGAGCCGCCCTCTCAGTGGAAATTGCGCGAAATGACCTTTATCCGCTCGACCGCATCGTCATCATGGTCGGCGGGCGGCGGGCGTTTCCTGATGACGCGGTGATCATCCGGCGGCATGCCGTGATGGAACTCGTCACCACGCCCATGCGGCAGAGGAAAGGCGTGGTTGCGCTCGCCCACGCTTGCCAACGCCTCCGACAGATCGGTCAGCCGGTGGGCGACCAGATGCACCACCTCACCTTCCCGCTGGATCTTGCCGTAAATGCCGACCATGCCGGCGGACAGTACCACGCGGCGGTATTTTTCGAAGGTTTTGACCCACAGCACCGCATTGGCAATGCCCGTCTCGTCTTCCAGCGTCATGAAGATCACGCCCTTTGCCGAACCGGGGCGCTGGCGCACCAGCACCAGACCGGCCGTTTCCAGCCATGTGCCATCCCGAACGCGCACCGCCTCCGCACAGGTGACGATGCGGCGGCGGGAAAGATCGCGACGCAGGAAGGTCATGGGGTGTTCGCGCAGCGTCAGCCCCACATGGCCGTAATCCTGCACCACCTCGCCACCGTCAGTCATGGGGCGGAGCGCAACGGAGGGTTCCTGAAGCTCTTCGATAACGGCATTTTCCCTGATGGCAGCGGCGGCGAAAAGCGGCAGCGGCTCATCCCGCAAGGCCTTGATGGCCCACAGCGCCTCGCGTCTGGCAAGCGAAAGCGACGGCAGAAAGGCATCGGCTTCGGCGAGACAGACAAGGGCGGCGGCAGGAACGCCGGCCCTGCGCCACAGATCATCCACCGACGCAAACACCCGATCCTGCCGGCCGGCAACGATATTGGCGGCATGTTTGTTGGAAAGCCCCTTCACCAGACGCAGGCCAAGCCGCACGGCAAAACGCTCCTCACCCTTGCCATTCTTCTTGCCCGTAGGCTCCAGCGTACAATCGAAGCGGCTGTTATTGACGCAGACCGGGCGCACCTCGACGCCATGATCACGCGCATCACGCACGATCTGCGCCGGGGCGTAAAACCCCATCGGCTGCGAATTGAGAAGCGCGGTACAGAAAATATCGGGATGATGGCACTTCAGCCATGAAGAGGCGTAAGCAATCAGCGCGAAGGAAGCCGCATGGCTTTCGGGAAAACCATAACTGCCGAAGCCTTCCAGCTGCTTGAAGATGCGTTCGGCGAATTCCTGCTCATAACCGCGCTCCACCATGCCGTCGATCAGATCCTGCCTGAATTTGGAAATGGTGCCGACATTCTTGAAGGTTGCCATGGCGCGGCGCAACTGATCCGCCTTGCCGGGTGAAAATCCGGCGCATTCGATGGCGACGCGCATAGCCTGTTCCTGAAACAGCGGCACGCCCAGTGTCTTGCCGAGCACGCCTCTCAGCTCCTCTTTGGGATAATGTTCCGCCTCTTTTTTGTCACGACGTCGCAAATATGGATGTACCATATCACCCTGAATGGGGCCGGGGCGAACAATGGCGACCTGAATGACGAGGTCATAGAATTTTGCGGGCTTCAGGCGTGGCAGCATCGACATCTGCGCCCGGCTTTCAATCTGGAAGGTGCCAAGCGTATCGGCCTTCTGGATCATTTTGAAGGTTGCCGCATCATCATCCGGCATGGAAGTGAGATCGTATTTCTCCCCATACCGCTCCTCCAGCATGTTGAAGCCGCGCTTCATGCAGGAAAGCATGCCAAGTGCCAGGCAATCCATCTTCATGAACTTCACGACATCGATATCGTCCTTGTCCCATTCGATGATCTGGCGATCATCCATGGCGGCGGGTTCGATCGGCACCAGCTCGTCCAGCCGGTCATGGGTCAGAACGAAGCCGCCCGGATGCTGGCTGTGATGGCGCGGTGTGCCGACAAGCTGGTTGGCCAGCTCGAAAGCGAGTTGCAGGCGGCGATCCTCCATATTGAGGTTCAGTTCCTTCACCTGCTTTTCACCCACCCCCTCGCTCCAGCGCCAGACCTGCGACGAGAGGAGTTTCGTCAAGTCTTCCGGCAGGCCCAGAACCTTGCCGACATCGCGCAACGCCCCACGCCCGCGATAACGGGTGACGACCGAACACAGTGCGGCCTTGTCGCGACCATAGGTATCATAAACCCACTGGATGACCTCCTCACGCCGCTGATGTTCGAAATCCACATCGATGTCAGGCGGTTCGCGCCGTTCTTCCGAAACGAAACGTTCAAACAGAAGATCGACCTTGAGGGGATCAATGGCGGTGATGCCGAGCACGTAGCAGACAACCGAATTGGCTGCCGAGCCGCGTCCCTGGCAGAGAATATCCAATGAGCGCGCATGGCGAACAATGGCGTTCACCGTCAGGAAATAGGGGGCATATTCCAGCCTTCCGATCAGGCCAAGTTCATGATGCAGCGCCCTTTCTACCTTTTCCGGCGCACCATGCGGATAACGATCCGGCACCGCTTCCCAGACCATCTTCTCCAGCGCCTGCTGCGCCGTCAGCCCCGGCAGGGTGCGTTCCTCTGGATATTGGTAGACCAGTTCCTTCAGCGAAAATTTGCAGCGTTTCGCAATTTCAAGGCTGCGGGAGAGCGCTTCAGGGTAACGGGCAAACAGCCGGTGCATCTCTTCCGGCGGTTTCATATAGCGGTCGGCATGGCGCTCGCGCCGGAAACCCGCCTCGTCGATGGTGCAATTGTGCCGGATGCAGGTGACGACATCCTGCAGCATGCGCCGCTCGGGCACATGAAACAGCACGTCATTGGTCACCACGGTCGGCACACCCGCGGCTAATGCCATGTTCGAGAGTTCGAAAAGCCGCATCTGGTCGTTGGGGCGTCTTCGGAGGCTGAGTGCCATATAGGCCCTGTCGGCAAAAGCAGCTTTGAGACGTCGCAGCCGCAGTGCGCAGAGATCATCCGCGAGGTCAGCGAGCAACACGACAATCAGGCCTTCGCCATAGGTCACGAGATCATCCCATGCCAGCCGGCATTTGCCCTTGCCACCCCTTTTCTTGCCGACGGAAAGCAGCCGGCAAAGCCGCCCGTAAGCCGGGCGATCCATGGGGTAGACGAGCACGGAAAAATCGTCATCCAGATCGAGCCGGCAGCCGATGATGAGGCGGATACCATGATTATTGGCGGCTTCATAAGCGCGGGGAATGCCCGCAAGGCTGTTGCGGTCGGCAATGCCGAGCGCCTCGATGCCGAGATTTTTGGCCTGTTCGAAAAGCTCTTCACAGGAACTCGCTCCGCGCAGGAAGGAAAAATGCGTGGTCACCTGCAATTCGGCATAATGCGGCGCGCTCATGCGAAAACCCCGTGGATGAACCAGCCCTGCGAGCCCGTTTCGGCATGTTCGCCGTCACCGGAGCGGAAAATCCAGAAGCGCTCGCCGCTTTCGTTTTCCACCATGAAATAATCGCGCACGGCGGCTTTTTCCCGGTCGCGTTTCCACCATTCGCCGAACACCCGCTCCGGCCCGTCGGCGCGGCGCACATTGTGGCGCACGCCTTTCCAGAGGAAATAACGCGGCGGATGGTCCGGCAGCAGCGCCAGCGTCTCGATGGGTTCCGGCCTTGCAAACAGCCTGACCGGGCGTGGCCAGTGGCCGGGCCAGCCGAGCGTATCCTCAGGCGCAAGCGCCGCAACTGAAGCAAGGGAGCGTTCCGGCACATCGCTTGCCACCGCCGCATAACGATAGACCTTATGACCACGATTGAGGATGACATCGACCGTATCGGCGATGTCCGCACGGCCTTCCTCCAGAAGCGAGGATCGGGCCTGCGCGGCGACAAGCGGCTCGGTATGGGTGGCGGTCAGCACCATCATCTCGATGCCGAAACCGGGATCGATGGTGTCGATACGATCAGTCAGAAGCCGGACAAGCTGTTTGACATCGCGCACCGGTCTGGAGGTGCCGGCCCGCACCGCCTGCAGGCCGCTATCCACCCGGTGCAGCACCAGATCGACACGGCGCGCGCCGAGGCCGCGCCTTTCCAGCGCGGCGCAAAGGCCTATAACCAGCTTTTGGCTATAACGGGCAATCGTCTCCGCCGCAGCAATCGGCTCGGGAAATGCGCGCCGCACCTCCACCAGTTCAGCCACCCGCACCGGTTCGATGGGTTCGCCGATCTCCCCGAGCGCCTGGGAAAGACGGCGGACGAGCTCGGGGCCGAAACGCAGGGTCAGCGGCGCGCGCGGGGCTTCGGCAAGCTCGCCGATGCTGCGAAAACCGAGCACCTTCAGCCCGGAAACGATGCGTTCCTCCAGCCTGAGCGCAGCAAGCGGCAAGCCGCTGATCGCCGCACGCTGCCCGCCCGGCGGCACGATGCTGATCGCCTCACGGCTAAAACGCGCCAGCGCATGGGCCGCGCCCCAGCTATCGGCAATGGCGGCGCGGGCGGCAAAGCCTGCGGCATGCAGGCGGTTGACCATGCCGCTCAGCATCAGCGTCTCATTGCCGTGCAGATGGTCCGCACCCGCCGTGTCCAGCACCAGCCCGTCCGGCGGGTCGGCAGCGACGATGGGGGCATAGATGCGCAGGAAATGAAAGGCCAGCTGCTGCAGGGCGCGGGCATCACCAGCCGTATCCATATCTTCCACGAGAAGACCCGGCACCAGCGCCTGCGCCTTGCTGACCGGCGTGCCCGGCCGGATACCCGCCGCCTTTGCCGCCTTGTCGAGCGCCAGCACCAGCCGGCGGCTGCCCTGACGACCAATCATGACCAGCGGCTTTTCAACCGGCGGCGCGTCCTTGCCCGAAAGACGCCGGAAACGATCCGTCGGCCATGTCGGCAGGTAGAGCGAGACGACCCTTTGCATCACAGGCTTCCACTTCAAATTCGGCACTTTCGCCGCCGCGACATCGCAAAAGCTCCAGCAACCAGCGCGGCCTGCCCACCCCCGGCACCGGCAGGGGTGATGAAGGCCGCACGGAAATGCGCCAGCGGGTCACCGCCGCCGTCGGCTCACCGAACAGCGCCGCATCGGCCGCACGCCGGAAGCGGCGGATGGCGATGCCGGTAACCCCTGAGGTTTCCGCTGCCAGTTGCAGCCGCCGCGAGGCATTCATCGGCAGTTTCGCCAATTCGCCCATCACCGCGCCGAAACCATTGCAGCGCAAACCCTCCTCAAAACAGTCGAGCACGCCTTTCTCATCGCGGCATTCAACGATGATGAGCCGGTTCTGCGACAGGCCGGCCTGTGTCAGGCCCGGCATGAACAGATCCCGCCGGGTGACACACCATAAAACCTTGCCGGAAAGCCGTGCCGCCACACCGGCTGCAAACAACGCTGCCGCCGCACCATCGGCAGCGCCATTGCCGCCGCCGCTCACCTCATGCAGGCAACCGAGCTTCAGCCCGCCTCCCGGCAGGTGATGGTCGATGGCATCCACGCCGAAAGGCAAGCTCTCGTGCAGGCGATGAGGGCCGTTACCGATCCTTTCCAGCCTTTCACGCAGCTCTTCGACAACGAGCAACTGGTCCGCGCGCTTTTGCATGGCATGACGGGTTTCAATTCCGGATTTTTAATCTTACTGTTCTTGTTTTGTTCCTATTTCAGCAAAGAGTCAAGCAACAGGCTGCCGCTCATCAACAGTTTGCATGGGAAGAGAAGATTCAGCCCTTGCAGCGCTTCGTCCCGCCGTTAAAACGGAATTGTCCGCTCGCTGCCGTTCTTCTTGCGAGAACCAATGCGCCACGGACATCAGGGTTTTGGAGGAAACCGCCGATGATCGCCAGCATTCTGATTGCCGTGGTTGCGGCCATCCATATTTACATCGTCATTCTGGAAACGCTGCTGTGGGAAAAACCAACCGGCCGCAAGGCCTTTGGCCTCTCGGCGGATTTCGCCCGGCAGACAAAAGTCCTTGCCGCCAATCAGGGGCTTTATAACGGATTTCTGGCAGCCGGGCTGATCTATGGGCTCATGCAGGGCGATACCGGGCTGAGCTTCAAGGTCTTCTTCCTCACCTGCGTTCTGGTGGCCGGTATTTTCGGCGCCGTTACCGCCAATACCATGAAGATCCTGTTCATTCAGGCACTGCCCGCCCTTTTGGCGCTTGGCGCGCTCTGGATTGGAGTATGAACCGATGACCGCATGGAATGACAGCCGCGCCAAAGACGCCCTCAACCGGATTTTCCTGGCGGCAGTCGCAAGTGCCGATCCGGCAAAGGTGCTGCAACACCACCTTCCCTCCCCGCCCAAAGGCCGCTGCGTGGTGGTTGGGGCCGGCAAAGCCTCGGCCGCCATGGCCGCAGCGCTCGAAGCGGCATGGCCGCATGTCGATCTTTCCGGCGTGGTGGTGACCCGGTATGGCCATGCCGTTCCGACCAGTCGCATCGAAATCATCGAGGCCTCGCATCCCGTGCCTGACGACAGGAGCGCGGAAGCCGCAAAACGCATTCTCGCCGCCGTTGAGGGCCTGACCGCCGACGACATGGTCATCGCGCTGATTTCCGGCGGTGGTTCGGCGCTGATGGTCGCCCCCGCCGAAGGCATGACGCTTGCCGACAAGATGGCCGTCAATCGTGCCCTTTTGACCAGCGGTGCGACGATTTCCGAAATGAACGCCGTGCGCAAGCACCTCTCCCGCATCAAGGGCGGGCGGCTGGCGCTGGCCGCCAAACCGGCCAAGGTCGTATCGCTGCTGATTTCCGATGTACCGGGCGACGACCCCTCCGAGATCGCCTCCGGCCCGACGGTTGCCGATCCAAGCGACATTGAAACCGTGCGGGAAATCGTCTCGCGTTATGAGCTCGATCTTCCCGAAACCGTACGCAAGGTATTGGAAAAGGGCGAGGAGACACCGAAGGCCGGCGATATCGATGAGGATGTCAGGATGATCGCCGCCCCCTCGCTTGCCCTGCAGGCGGCGGCGGAAGAGGCGGTGAAGCTCGGCCTTACGCCGCTTATCCTCGGCGATTCCCTTGAAGGCGAATCCAGGGATGTCGGTGCCGTCATGGCCGGCATCGCCCTTTCCGCCAGCCGCAAGGGCCTGCCGGTCAAAGGCCCGGCCGTGCTGCTTTCCGGCGGCGAAACCACTGTCACGCTGAACAGGGGAGTTGGCGGCAAGGGACCGGCCGGCAAGGGCGGCCGCAATACGGAGTTCCTGCTGAGCCTTGCGCTGACGCTGAAGGGTGCAGACGGCATCTGGGCCATTGCGGGCGACAGCGACGGCATAGACGGCGTGGAGGATGCGGCGGGTGCCGTGGTGACACCGGATACGCTTGCCCGCATGCGGGCTGCCGGTGTCGATCCGCGCCAGTCGCTCGTAAACCACGACAGCTATACCGCTTTCAAAGGGGTCGGTGATCTCGTGGTGACGGGGCCGACGCTGACCAATGTGAATGATATCCGGGCGATTTTGATCGGCTGAAATCGGCAGCGTTCGAGGCCATCAGCTGCGTCCATCCTCAGGCAAGACCATTTTGACTATATTCTCGGAGAGGTATAACCTGAGGGCATGTCCTTTGGAGCCTCAGCCATGCGTTCTGGAGTGCTCATAGCCGGGCTGATCATGGCCCTCATGCCCACCTTGGCGGATGCTCACAATTGCAAATGCCGAAATCGCGGCACCATGTTCGAACTCGGCCAGACATCCTGCCTGAAGGTTGATGGCGGCTCCTATCTCGCGCGCTGCGAGATGAAGCTCAACGTCTCGTCCTGGACCAAGGTTCAGGACGGCTGCCCCGTAACACAACGGATGCCGCAGCAGTCGACACGCATCAATTGATTGTCGTCTTATGCCCCTGCCCGAAGTGCAAATAGCGGCGCGTTCTGCCCTTCGACCATGATGGTGATGTCTTCAGCGGCCACGGGCTTCGAAAACAGGTAACCCTGCAACTCATCGCAGCCGCACAGATGCAGGATGGCGGCCTGTTCCTCGGTCTCGATGCCTTCCGCCGTCACCGGAATATCGAGCGATTTGGCCAGCGCCACGGTTGCCTGCAGCATTTCCAGCGACCTGCCGCCGTGTTCCAGCGCCATGACCAGCGAGCGGTCGATCTTCATCCGGTCGAACCCGAAGCGGCGCAGATATCCGACGCTTGCAAATCCAGCGCCGAAATCATCAAGCGCAATATGCAGGCCAAGCTGTTTCAGCTTGTCGATTGCAGCACTTGCCCGCTCCGGATGCTGGATGAAATAACCTTCCGTCATTTCCAAGCGCAACCTTTCGGATGGCGTCTGCGTGGCCGCGAGAATATCCGCCACATAACCGGAAAAGGCGGGATTGCGGAATTGCACCGGGGAAATGTTGACCGATAACTTGATGGACGGCCATTGCTGCGCCGTCTCGCAGGCCTTGTGCAGGACGAGAAGGCCGAGCCGGTCGATAAGGCCGCTGGTTTCGGCAGCGGCAATGAAGATATCCGGCGGCACGAAACCATATCCCGGCCGCTGCCAGCGGGCCAGCGCCTCCACCCCGGTGATGCAGCGCGTGGCAGCGCTGACGACCGGCTGGTAGACCACCTGTATCTCGTCGTTGAGGATGGCGGAGCGAAGATCGGCTTCGAGCTGCAGCTTTTCCTCGCGCAGCGCATCCATCTTCAGCTCATAGGAAACGTAACGCCCGCGCCCGTTCTCCTTGGCCTGATACATGGCCATATCGGCACGGCGCAGCAATTCCTCGCCATTGATATCACCGGCACGGGAGACCGAAGTGCCGATGCTGCAGCCGATGCTCGCCACCCTTTCACCGATGCTGAAAGGTTCGGTGAAAAGTTCAAGCAGCGCCAGACACAGCTTGCGGCCTTCCGACCAGACATCGTTGCCCTGAATGGCGATGGCGAATTCATCGCCGCCGAGCCGCGCCAGCACCGCGCCTTCCGGCATCAGCACCCGAAGCGCCGCCGCCACGCCCTTGATCAGCCGGTCACCGGCAGCATGGCCGTAGGAATCATTGATTTCCTTGAAACCGTCGAGATCGAGGTAGAGCAGCTTGATATCGGTCTTGTCGTGACGGGCCTTGCCAACCATGCGGTTCAATTTGGCAAACAGGCCGGCGCGGTTGCTGAGCCCGCTCAGGCGGTCGCGCAGCGCCTCTTCCCTTGCCGCCGCCTCATCCGCCTTCAGCCGGTCAAGCGTGGCCGAGCCGATGATGAGAAGCACCAGAAAGAACGTGCCGGCAATACCGAGCGCGGTGAAAACGATCGGCCTTGCCTCGCTGAAGCTGACATCGCCCGGCAGGTGCGAACGCCAGGCGAGCCGGGCCAGCACATTGCCCAGCGGATTGACGATATCCACATGGTTCTCCACCGGTCCATCACCATATTGCAGTTCCAGGCCGTCGATGACGTAGTTGCGGGCAAGCTTGTCCACGGTCGCCTGCCGGAGATGGCGGGCGAAAATCAGATAGCGCCGCTCAGCGCCAACCGGTGGAAGAACGCCCGATTTGAGCCGCACCAGCGCCACGCCGGCGGCGGCGATACCGTCTTCGGTCTTCACGAAACCCGTGACCTGCGAAGCAATGCCGGGACGCATGGCCTGCACGCGTTCAATCATCTCTCTCAGGCCACTACCAAAATAGATGTCATGCGCCCATTTGACCGGCTTGCCGTTCTGATAGGCCATGCGAATCCTGCCATCCTCATCGAGAATAACGGCGGTGTCGAAAAGCTCGTTGTTGACCGTCATGTCGCCGTAATTGCTGGCTACCCAGTCGAACCTGTCAGGCGCATAGACATATTCGGCGGCGTCGTCCCAGGCGGCGTAGTCATTCAGCGTAGCGCCAAGCTGCTCGCGGAAGGTGACCAGAGCGCCCGCCGTGGTCTCGCGTGAGCGGGCATTGTCAAGCAGGTTCGCCTTTTCCCGGACCTGGCTGAGGGCGGACAGCACCAGCGCGGTGACGATGAGAAGCACCAGCGCAAAGGTGGACAATACGATGCCGACGGCGGTTCTGCGCCCGACCGGCAAATATTCCCCAATGTTTCGCGGCGCAATCCGCATAAATTCCCCTTCGAAAGCATCATCTTGCGAAGGAAACATTCAAAAGCCGTTAAACGGCATTGTGACGCCGCCCCAAAAAGATACGGGTATAAAACGACAGTCTGGCCACGAAGCTGAAAAATCCTTCCCTAAAATGGCGGGGGTTTTTCATGAAAGACGGATTTCCCGCCCAAAGGAAAAGAAAAAACCTCCCCCGCGAACGGGAGAGGCCAGAACTTTTGCACTTGCGAACCGGATTACCAGGACGGGATGACCGTGCCGTTGTACTTTTCCAGAATGAAGGCCTTCACTTCCGGGCTGTGGTAGGATTCCACCAGCGTCTTCACCCAGGGCTTGTCCTTGTCCTGCGCACGGACGGCGATGATGTTGGCGTAAGGGGACTTCTCGCTTTCGACGGCGATGGCGTCCTTCTTCGGGTTCAGGCCGGCAGCCGTCGCATAGTTGGTGTTGATGACCGAAGCGTCGGTGTCGTCAAGCGAACGCGGCAGCTGGGCGGCGTCAAGCTCGACGATCTGGATGTTCTTCGGGTTTTCGGTGATGTCGGCAGGCGTTACCTTCAGGCCGGCCTCTTCCTTGACCTTGAGCACACCCTTGGAAGCGAGAACCAGCAGCGCACGGCCGCCATTGGTCGGGTCGTTCGGGATGCCGATGGTCGCGCCGTCCTTCAGCTCGTCAAGGTTCTTCACCTTCTTGGAATAAACGCCCATCGGGGTGGTGATGGTGGTGCCGACGCTGACGAGATCGAACTTGCGGTCAGCGATCTGGTTGTCGAGGTAAGGCTGGTGCTGGAAGGAATTGGCCTGCAACTCGCCATCGTTCAGCGCCTGGTTCGGCACGACATAGTCGGAGAATTCGATGATATCGATATCGAGGCCCTTGGCGGCTGCGATCTTCTTCACCTGTTCCATGATCTGCGCGTGCTCGGCGGGGGTGACGCCGATCTTGATGGTCTCGGCCAGCGCCTGACCGGCGGTGAAGAGGGCGGCGAGCGAAGCCGCGAGGATGAGTTTTTTCATGGGTGTCTCCTTGGGTTGTTATTATAAACGCAGTTAATTCTTGCGGGTCCGCTTGTCGAAGCTGCGCGCCAGCCGGTCACCGGCGCTCTGCACCAGCTGCACCAGCACGATGAGCACCAGAACCACCGCCAGCATCACGTCGGGCATGAAGCGCTGGTAGCCATAGCGGATGCCGAGATCGCCCAACCCGCCGCCGCCGACCGCGCCGACCATGGCCGAATAACCGATGAGGCTGACCAGGGTGAGCGTGAGCGCCAGCGTGATGCCGGGCTTGGCTTCGGCGAGCAGAACCTTGGTGACGATCTGCAGCGGGGTAGCGCCCATGGCGCGGGCAGCCTCGATGAGACCCTTGTCCACCTCGCGGATTGCCGCTTCCACCAGCCTTGCAATGAAGGGCACGGTCGCGACCGTCAGCGGCACGATGGCCGCATTGGTGCCGATCGACGTGCCGGCGACGAGACGGGTGAAGGGAATGATCGCCACGACAAGAATGATGAAGGGGGTGGAGCGCGCCGCATTCACGATGAGGCCGAGGATGCGGTTGGTCATCGGGGCGGGAAACAGTTCGCCCTTGCCGCTGGTGGCGAGGAAAACGCCCATGGGCACGCCCATGATGGAGCCGACGATGCCGGCGACCGCGACCATGTGCATGGTCTGTAGCAGGCCCTTCAGCAGAAGGTTGAAGATCATATCAGGCGACATAACCGAGCACCTCCGTGTGAAGACCGGTTTCCGCATAAAAGCGGCCGGCGCGGGCCGTGACGTCAGCCGAAGCCGGATAGGAGACAACGAGCGAGCCAAAGGGTTCGCCGGAAATTTCCTCGATGGTGCCGGCGAGAATGTTCACGTCGGGGCCGATTTCAGCGACCAGACGGGCCGTCAGCGGCTGGAACGCCGTTTCGCCGAAGAAGACGAGACGCACCAGAACGCGATCGCCTTCCGCCGCCTGCGGCTTCAGACCCGAAGTGACCCAGTGCGGCAGCTTCACGCCGACCGAGGACGACAGCAGGCTGCGGGTCGTCTCGTGTTTCGGCGCGGTGAAGATGTCGAAGGTCGTGCCTTCCTCGACGATCAGGCCCCTGTCGATGACAGCCACCTGCGAGGCGATGGTCTTTACCACTTCCATTTCGTGGGTGATGAGCAGCACGGTCAGGCCAAGTTCGGCATTGATGCGCTTGAGGAGTTCGAGAATGGACTGCGTCGTTTCCGGGTCAAGCGCCGAGGTCGCCTCGTCGGAGAGGAGCAGCTTCGGCTGGGTGGCAAGCGCGCGGGCAATGCCGACACGCTGCTTCTGGCCACCGGAGAGTTCGGCCGGATAACGCCTCGCCTTGTCGGAGAGCCCGACGAGATCAAGCAGCGGTCCAACGCGGGTCTCGATTTCCCTTTTGCCCATGCCTGATATTTCGAGCGGCAGCGCCACATTGTCGAAAGCGGTGCGCGACGACAAAAGGTTGAAGTGCTGGAAGATCATGCCGACCGAGCGGCGCAGCGTGCGCAGGCTCTTTTCATCCAGCGCCGCGACATCGACGCCATCGACGACCACACGGCCGGACGAGGGTTTTTCAAGGCCGTTGGCGAGGCGGATGAGCGTCGACTTACCGGCACCGGAGCGGCCAATAATGCCGGTGATCGAGCCTTTCGGCACGACGTAATCGATACCGGCAAGAGCTGCGAAGCCGGGCTTGCCGTCGGCGCCGCCGAATGTCTTGGTCACGCCTTCGAACGTGACCATCGGGTCGTTGACCGCCCGCTCCGGGGCCGCCTGTGGCCGGGTCGCGGGCGGTGCCGCGGATGATAGAAAACTCATTGTAAACTCTGGGAAAACGCGTGACGGATCGGGTCTCAAAAAATCCTGTTGCGGCACGAAACCGCTCTCTTCATGCAGCCTAGGGGCACATTCGATAACAGCTGATTTTCCGGGTCATTTCGTCAGGCTTTCACTCAGAAATGCCGGGGATCGGCAATTCGATGGCGCATACTTGCCCGCACGCGCCACCTTTTAACAGGGATGTTTTTTCAATTATCTGAAAAGAGAGAAAAAATCTACCGCAAAGCCGCCTTGGCGACCCTGCGGCAGTCAAGATTTCGCGACGATATGAAAATCACACGCGGCTGGTGAATTCCGCAAGCGGGCGGCGCACCTTTTTCAGGTTCACCAGCCAGTCGCCATCGGGCTGGCGATAACCCAGCGGCAGGATGGTAACGGAGCGCAGACCCTTTTCTCGCAGGCCCAGAATTTCATCGAGCTTCGCCGGATCAAAACCTTCCATCGGGGTGGAATCCACACCCTCGAAAGCGGCCTGCGCCACCGCCATGCCGAAACCGATATAGGCCTGACGGGCGGCATGTTCGAAATTCACCTGCTGGTCGCGCTGCGGATAAGAGGTAAGAAGCATCTGACGATAGGCTTCCCAGCCTTCATTCTTGATGCCGCGTTCTTCATTGACCAGATCGAACATGTGGTTGATCCGCTCTTCGGTGTAGTTGTCCCACGCCGCAAATACCAGCAGATGCGAGCCTTCGGTCACCTGCGCCTGGTTCCAGGCGATTTCACGGATCTTTGCGCGCACGTCAGGATCGGTGACGACGATCACCTCGAAGGGCTGAAGACCGCTGGAGGTGGGCGCCAGCCGCGCCGCCTCGACAATGCGCTCGACCTTGTCTTCGGACACCGTCTTGGAAGGGTCCATTTTCTTGGTGGCATAACGCCAGTTGAGTTTTTCGATAAGCATGTTCGTTTTCCCTTGGGAGGACCAGCCCGCCCTGCCCCTTGGGTGACAGAACGGGCGCTACGCTTCGTAGCCTGTCTGACATAGGCGACGGGCTGGCGGGCACAAGCAGGCACCGCCAGGTAACCGATAAAAAAGTTTGTAAAACTGATAATAAGGAGAGAGAACTTTTTACGGGGAGGCTTCGCGTCCTCGCCTGTCAGGGGTGCGACAGGTGAATTTCACGCGCCTGCCAGCCTCCCCACCCTCATTCCTGTGCTTGTCACAGGAATCCAGCCGGCGCGCGTCTGCGCGACGGAGAGACTCCTTTCAGCCCAAGGACTTGGGCTGGCTGGATCCCTGTGACGAGCACAGGGATGAGGGCGAAAGCCTCACCCCTTCGCCAAACCATGGTTGCCCTTCGGGAAACCCGAAGCCAGCGCGCTGTACCATTTGCCGCTGTTCTTCAACGTACGCACCTGCGTGTCATAATCCACATGCACGAGGCCGAAGCGCATGCGATAGCCTTCGGCCCATTCGAAATTATCCATCAGGCTCCAGGCGAAATAACCGCGCATCGGGTAACCGTCACGAATGAGATCGGCGACGATGCCGAGGTGTTCGGCGTAATAATCAAGCCGCGGCTGATCATTCACCTCGCCGTTTTCTATGCCCATATTATAGCAGGCGCCGTTTTCGGTGATGTAGCACTCCGGCAGGTCGTATCGCTTGTAGAGGGTCTCGACCAGCGACTGCAGCGCCGGCGCGTAAACCTCCCAGCCGATATCGGTCTTCACATCACTCACGGCGGGAGCCGGTGTGGTGGCGGGGAATTCCGCACCCGGCGTCGCATCGTCGGCAACGCGCATCGGCGTGTAATAATTCAGGCCCCACCAGTCCAGCTTTTGGCTGATGATGGCGAGGTCTTCCGCCTCCACGACAGGCATGCGGCTGCCCAGCGCTTCCATCATCTCAGCCGGATATTCACCCTTGAAAACCGGATCGAAAAACGCGCCGTTGTGGAACTGGAAGGCCCGTTCGGCGGCTTTCAGATCAGCTTCGCTGTCGGAAGCGGGAATGACGGAATGGGCGTTCAGCACCAGCCCCACCGGCACCCTTGGCGCGACATGGCGGGAGGCCTCCACGCCGAAACCATGGGCGAGATTGATGTGGTGCATGGCGGCAAGGGCCGCCTCCATGTTGCGTTCGCCCGGCGCATGAATGCCGTAGAGATGGCTGAGCCACACCGCGCACCAGGGTTCGTTGAAGGTCGCCACCGCATCCAGCCGGTCGCCGAGGCGGGCCATGACGGTCTTGGCATATCGCTGGAAGGCATGGGCGGTGGAACGCGACGCCCAGCCGCCGTCGCCCATCAGCGTCAGCGGCAGGTCCCAATGGTAAAGCGTCGCATAGGTCTTGATGCCGCGCGCCTTGCAGCCATCAACGAGCCGGTCGTAAAAATCGAGCCCCTTCTCATTGATCGGTCCAAAACCGTCAGGAATGATGCGCGGCCAGGCGATGGAGAAACGATAGGCCTCGACACCCATCTCCTTGATGAGATCGAGGTCTTCTTCCCAGCGATTATAATGGTCGCAGGCGATATCGCCATTGTGACGCCCGAAGACATGGCCCGGCATGTTGCAGAAGGCATCCCAGATGGAGGGCTTGCGGCCATCCGCTTTGGTGGAGCCTTCGATCTGGAAGGATGCGGTTGCCACACCGAACAGGAAATCGCCGGGAAAACGGGCTGCAAGCGCTTTGGGATCGGTCATCGGAGAGGCCTTCTCATATCCATCGAGCGTGAAAAGATGAACAGCGGTTTAGACCAAGTCGGCCAGCAGGTACAGCCGGAGCTGTTGAAATCTACAACGTTTCAGAATGGGAGGTTAACAAGTCCAAAGCGCTTTACGCACGGAAATTCACCGCGGCGGCAAGGCAGCGGGGCGAGACATCGGTCCGGCAAATGCGGATGGGATGAAAGTGTGGTGAAAGTCGTGCATTTGCCGGACCGCGTCTTGCGGGCCGTGATAATGGCCCCTTTTTGGTCAGGGTATTTTCACGGCACCTATCGGATCGGTCCCTCCCCGCTTCTGGCATTGCGGGGCGCCTTTCCGAAACATGATCTGCCAGAACCACGCTTGTCGATGCCGGCCACCGGTTCGCGAAGGACGCCGCGCGTATCGCCCTGCCGTTCCGGTTGCGGGAACAATGATGCGGCCGAAAGAGGCGATGGGGAAAAGCGGGGAGCAATTTTGCGGCAAGTGATTGGGCGAAAAGAGCCGGCGGCGGAAAATCATCCACCGCCTGCCTGTGTTATTCGAGCAATGCGTGACGGTCACGCAGCCTGCGGCGCAAGACTCGCCGAGCCAGGCTTTCTGAGCAGCAGCACCGAGACGGCGGCAATCATGCACATCAGGCCGGCAATCTGCAGCGCGGGCATATAGGTGTCGAAGTCGCTCTTGAAGAAACCGGCGCCGAAGGCGGCAGTGGCGGCGCCCAACTGATGACCGGCAAAGACCCAGCCGAACACCAGCCCCGCCTTTTCGCGGCCGAAATTCTCTGCGGCGAGCTTCACGGTCGGCGGCACGGTCGCCACCCAGTCCAGCCCGTAAAATACGGCAAAGACCGAAAGCTCCACGAAGCTGAACCCGGAAAAGGAGAGATAAAGCAGGGACAGGCCACGCAGACCGTAAAACCAGAACAGCAGGAAACGGTTATCGAAACGGTCGGAAAGCCAGCCGGCAAAGATGGTGCCGAAGAAATCGAAAATGCCAATCACCGCCAGCGTGCCCGCCGCCGTGACGGCGGCCATGCCGAAATCACCGCAGATCGAAATCCAGTGGGTCTGGATAAGGCCGTTGGTGGAAAGCCCGCAGACGAAGAAAGTACCGAACAGCACCCAGAAAACCGGGTTTCCGGAAACGCTTTTCAGCGTCAGAATCGGCGATACCAGCGTTGCGAGGAATTTGTGATCCTGCTTTGGCGGGTGCACCACAACCGTCTCGCCATAGGCCGGCAGGCCGAGATCGGCGGGATGATCGCGCATCAGCAGCAGCACGAGCACCATTGCGACCGCAATCACCGCAACCGTCATCGTCAGGGCCATCCGCCAGCCATAAGCTTCGGTCAACGCGGCAAGCAGAGGCAGGAAAACCAGCTGGCCGGTGGCGTTGCTCGCCGTCATCAGGCCGATCACCAGTCCCCGCCGCTTGGAAAACCAGCGTGTCGCAACCGTCGCCCCGAGCACCAGCGCCGTCATGCCGGTGCCGACCCCGATCACCACGCCCCAAAGCAGCAGCAATTGCCAGACCTCAGTCATGAAGAACGAAAGGACGATGCCGCCCATGATCAGGGCAAGCGCCGTCGACACCACCTGCCGGATGCCGAAATGGTTCATGAAGGCGGCGACGAAAGGTCCGAGCAGGCCAAAAAGCACCAGGCGCACGGCCATGGCGGTGGAAATATCGGCGATATCCCAGCCGAACTCCTGATGCAGCGGCTGGATCATCACCCCCGCAGACCCCATGGCGCCGGCGGTGGCCAGCATGGTCAGAAAGGT
Source organism: Agrobacterium tumefaciens (assembly GCF_005221385.1). Lineage (NCBI taxonomy): Bacteria > Pseudomonadati > Pseudomonadota > Alphaproteobacteria > Hyphomicrobiales > Rhizobiaceae > Agrobacterium > Agrobacterium tumefaciens. The sequence continues at coordinate 184,160 of NZ_CP039904.1, forward strand.
GGTGGCGGCGACAACCCAGCCATAATGCAGGTTTCTGCCGGCCATCCAGCTGGCAAGGCGTGTGGAGAGCATGTTCAAGGTCCCTTTCCAGCGGCCTTTGGCCGAGTCCTGCGGGCATATACCCGATTTTACGGGCAGATACCCGCTTCATGATCAAAAAATTACAGGGCGGCGAGCAGTTCCTGCAATTGCGCGGTCTTTTCCGGCCCCAGCCGGGCCTCAATCTCGTCCTGAACGCCGTCCCAGAGCGGCGCGCCCGTCTTCAGGATCGCCTGCCCCTCGTCCGTCACGGTCAGCACCGCTTCCCGCTGGTCCTCGCCGTGGCCGATCGCCACCAGCCCCATGCGCGCCAACACCTTGGCGTTGCGACCGACGGTGGAACGATCCAGCTCCACCCGGAAAGCAAGATCAGTGAGCGACACCGGCGCGGTGCGATTGATGTTTCGCAACAGGCTGAACTGGCCGATATTGACGCCAAGCGGCGCCAGCGCCTCGTCATAATAGGACGAGACCTTGCGGGATGCTTTGCGCAACAGAATGCAGTGGCAGCTATTGTTTGGCATTTGTCTGGGTATATACCCGCAAATCCCCAAGGGCAAGAGGCGTTCGGGAAAATTATCGGCAGGGAAAGGCCTTCGCACAGACCATATGGCGGAAAGAATAAACCCCGGCTTGAGCCGGGGTTTGATATCAGCATCGGGGCTCGGCTCAGGCCGAAAGCCGGCGGCCATTTGCCACCAAAAGACCGGCAGCGCCTTCCAGCCATCCGGCTTTCAGCTCCAGCGCCAGGAAACGGCTGCGCTCGAACGGGCCGGGCATGATCAGGTGCTGCGCCTTGTTGGCAAAAAAGCCGAAGCGCTCGTAATAGGGCGCATCGCCGACCAGAAGGATGGCGCCATGGCCGCGTCTGGTGGCTTCGGCGATCGCCGCGCGCATCAGCGCCGAGCCGATGCCCTTGCCCTCATGGGCGGCATCGACGGCCAGCGGGCCGAGCAGCAGCGCATCGACGGCGCGGCCTTCGCGCGAAATGCCCGCCTCGACATTCCACAGGCGCACCGTGGCGATGACATGGCCGTCCTCATCACGGGCGACCAGCGCCAGGCCTTCGGCCGGAACGCGGCCTGCACGCAGCTTCTCGGAAGACTTGCGGCGGCGGCCGGCGCCCATGGCGCGGTCCAGCAGGTTCTCACGGGCAACGACATCGCCCGGATTTTCCTGATCGACATGAAATGTCTGCGGTGTAAAAAATGCCCGTACCGAATTCAAAAGAGCGGCCATCCTTGGCCTCCCGTCACACAACCGCCCACACGCGGCCCTTGATGAAAAATGGTGGAGCCGTTCCGGCCCGCCGACACGCTTTCCTCGGCTGGAAGAGGAGCAGCAAGCAGGGATTTGCGCAACAGCACAATCGGCAGGGCCGGAACGGAAGCTTGGTCGAGACGCCGCCCTTTTCAGCGGACGGCGTTCGGACTTTCAATCAGCATCGGATTTCCCGAAAAGCGCGTACGGCTTTCGGTTGGATGCCTTAGATGACGTAGGCCTTCAGCGGCTCGAAGCCATTGAAGGCAACTGCCGAATAGGTCGTCGTGTAGGCGCCTGTGCCTTCGATCAGAACTTCGTCGCCGATGGTCAGCGAGACCGGCAGCGGGTACATGTTCTTTTCATACAGCACGTCGGCGCTGTCGCAGGTCGGGCCGGCCAGAATGCAGGGCTGCATCTCGTCCTGATCACGCTCGGTGCGGATCGGGTAACGGATAGCCTCATCCATGGTCTCGGCGAGACCGCCGAACTTGCCGATGTCGAGGAACACCCAGCGGTGGTTGTCATTGTCGGACTTCTTCGACACCAGAACAACTTCCGCCTTGATGACGCCCGCATTGCCAACCATGCCGCGGCCCGGCTCGATGATCGTCTTCGGGATCTGGTTGCCGAAGTGCTTGCGCAGCGCCGTGTCGATTGCCTGGCCGTATTCTTCAGCGGCAGGAACGTCGCGCAGGTACTTGGTCGGGAAACCACCGCCCATATTGACCATCTGCAGGTGAATGCCCTGCTTGGAAAGCGAAGCGAAGACGCGCTTTGCATCGGCAAGTGCTGCATCCCATGCGTCGAGGTTCATCATCTGCGAACCGACATGGAAAGACACGCCGTAGGATTCCAGACCCATCTGATGCGCATAGACCAGAACGTCGACGGCCATCTGCGGCACGCAGCCGAACTTGCGCGACAGCGGCCATTCAGCGCCTTCGCCATCCGTCAGAACGCGGCAGAACACGCGGGCGCCGGGGGCGGCACGGGCAACCTTCTCGACTTCCTCATGGCTGTCCACGGCGAAGAGATCGATGCCGAGCGCGTAAGCGCGGGCGACATCGCGTTCCTTCTTGATGGTGTTGCCGAAGGAGATACGGTCGGCCGTTGCACCGGCATCGAGTGCCATCTGGATTTCAGCCACGGAGGCGCAATCGAAGCTGGAGCCGAGCGAAGCGAGCAGCTTCAGGATTTCCGGAGCCGGGTTTGCCTTGACGGCATAATAGATCGCGCTGTTCGGCAGGGAATGCCGGAACGCGTTGAAATTGTCGCGCACGACGTCGAGATCAACCACAAGGCAAGGGCCTTCGGGACGTCGGGTCTTGATGAAGTCGAGAATGCGTGCAGTCGTCATCGATATATTCCCTATAAAACCGACTCCGGAAAAATCCGGAGGACAAAGGACGCTCGAGATATGCATTCGAATCAGCCGGTGGAGGCGCAGAATCGATAGCATACGCTCAAGGCGTGAATATGAACGATGCCCTGCCAGAGCATCATTCGGCTTTGTCTGCCATCGATTGGAGGGATTGACCCGACCGCACTTCAGGCAATGATGGTGTGCCTCTTCAGTACCCCGGCTGATGGAAAGCCGGCAGAGAACCAGAAAGGCCCGCACCGTCGTTGCTTCATATGTCCTCGCATTTCCCGGTTGGCCGGAATAGCGACTGGAGGGGTTAGTTCCAGGTACCTTACCTAAATCCTCACCACATCGAGGACTCGGCGGACACACATGGGCACGTGCGACTTTGGGCAGCACGGGAAATAAGAATATTCGCAGTCATAATCAAGAGGTTTTTTTCACCATTTAGCGGATTTTTTCAGCAATGAATTTAGGGTTGAACAGTCGCCCTTCAGCGTTCAATTATATGGAACGAACCGGAGGATTTCCATGGACACGCTGACCCGCATCCGCGCCTTTATCGATGTCGTCGAGGCGGAGGGTTTTTCCGCCGCCGCGCGCAAGACCGGGCGCTCCAAGGCGCTTCTGTCCAAATATGTGCGGGAACTGGAGGATGATCTCGGCGCATTGCTCCTCAACCGCACGACAAGGCAGTTCTCGCTGACCGAGGCCGGGCACACCTATTACCGCACCGCTTCCGACATTCTGAAGGAGATCGACAACCTCGCCGATCTGGTGCGCGAGAAGAATGCCGATCTGAAGGGCAAGCTCAGGATTTCGGTTCCGCGCACCTTCATCGACGCCGATGTCGGCCAGAGCCTGATCGATTTCGCCAAGGAAAACCCTGAACTGTCGCTGGAAATTGTCGCGGAAGATCGATTCGTTGATCTGATCGAAGAGGGTTTCGACCTTGCCGTCCGGATAACCCGGCTCGAGGATTCGGGCCTCATCGCCCGCAAGCTTTCCGATTTCCGCGTCTATGCGGTGGCGACGGCGGATTTCGTGGCCCAGCATGGGCCGCTCAACGGGCCGCAGGATTTTTCCCGCGTTCCCTTCATCATCGACACCAATACGCGTTTTCACAATACGGTGCGATATCTGGAGCCGGATGGCGGCTCGAACTCAGTCACGATCAGCGGGCCGATCGAGGTCAACAGCCCGCAGGCAACGCTGCGCGCCGCCCGCGCCGGCCTCGGCATCGCCATGGTGCCGGATTTCATCGCCCGGCCCTATATCCAGTCCGGCGAGCTGGTGACGCTGTTCGACGATTATATTTCCAAGGACCGCGGCATCTATGCGGTCTATCCGCATCGCCGTTACCTGCCGGCCAAGGTGCGCAGCTTCGTGGATTATCTCTCCGCGTGGTTCAGGAAGAATGGGTGAGAAGTGGAGAGCCGGATGGCTTTCACCGAGCACCCCTCCGTCATGCCGGACTTGATCCGGCATCCAGCCACGGCGCGTCTGCGCCGTGAAAGAGTCTTTTGCGATCAATGACTTGATCGCGCTGGACCCCGGATCAAGTCCGGGGTGACGGTGTGCGGATGCAACGGCCTCATTAAAACCTGATCTCTGCAAGTTTTTCCACCCATCACCACGCCCGCCTTCCAGCGGGCGTCGCATGGCCGGAGCCCTTATCAGAACGGCGAATCCGGGAAGTAGAACTGCTCGGCATTCTCCTTGGTGATCAATGTCGCGTCGAGAATATAATTCCCGGCAACCGGCACCTGATCGTAAAAATGCCCGGCCGTCAGCTGCATGGCGGTCGCCACCATCGCCGGCGGATAGAGCACGTCGACCGGCACCAGCTTGTCGCCATCCATGACCTTCTTGATCATGTCCTTGGAGCCGGCACCCGCAACGATATACTGGATATCGGTGCGTTTCGCCTGCTGGATCGCTTCCAGCACGCCGATCGCCATGTCGTCATCCTGGCACCAGACCACATCGATCTTCTTGTATTTGGTCAGATAGTCCTGCATCACGCGGAAGGCGTCGTCGCGGTTCCAGTTGCCGTATTGGCGGTCGAGAACCTTGACGTTCGAGCCGGCGATGCCCTTGTCGAAACCATCCTGGCGCTGCTGGTCGATGGGGATCGGCAGGCCGCGAATGACCACCACTTCCGCATCCGGCGTGGTTTTCTTGATGTATTCGCCCGCCACCTGGCCAAGCGCCGGGTTGTTGCCGGCAACATAGAGATCGCGGATGGAATTGTCGTTGACGCTCGGCGCGCGGTCCACCAGCGCAACGAAGGTGCCCTTGTCCTTGATCTCCTTGATGGCGTTGACCAGTGGATCGGGATCGGACGGCAGCACGACCAGCGCGTCCAGCCCCTGAACGGCCAGATCCTGAAGCGCGTTAGCCTGATTGGCGGCGTCCGGCGATGTCTTTACGATCACATTGAGCCCCGGATGCTCCTGCATCAAAAGCTTCGCCACCCGCTCGGCATGGTAGACGACACCCGCCGTCCAGCCGTGATCGGCGGCCGGAATGGATACGCCGATCGTGACCTTCTTGTCCTGCGCATGGGCCGAGCCCGCCAGCACCGCAGCCAGCGCGGCAAAGGCCACGCCGATGAATTTTCTACGCATAGTCTCTTTCCTCCCAAGACCGGGGCGTTCCTCCTTCAACCGCACCTGCCCCACATGGCGCGGCGTGATACGTCACCTGCGGCTGAGCGAACGCTGCACCAGCATGGCGATGATGATGATGGCCCCCTGAATGGCGCCGATCAGATATTCGCTGACGAAGTTCGACAGGATCATGATGTTGCCGACGATCTCCAGAATGAAGGCGCCGCAGATCGTGCCCCAGATGCGCCCCACCCCGCCGCGCAGCGCCGTGCCGCCGACAACGACGGCGGTGATGGCCTGCAGCTCCCACAACATGCCCGTGGTGGCCGAGGTGGAGGCAAGACGCGGCACATAAAGCAGCACCGCCACCGCAACACACAGCCCCTGCACCACATAGGCGATGGTGCGAACCCGGGCGACCGAAATACCGGAGTAACGCGCCACATCCTCACTGGACCCTACTGCGGTCAGATGCCGGCCGTAACGGGTGCGGTACAGCACGAAGGCGGCTATTGCCGCAGTGACGAAGATGACGATGACTGGTACCGGCACGCCCAGAACATTGCCGAAATAGACCGGTCGATAAAGCGTCTGGATTTCCGGATTGCGCAGCGTGATAGCACCACCCTGCGACAGCCATGTGGTCAGCCCGCGATAGATGCCCATGGTGCCGAGCGTGGCGATGAATGGCTCGATGCGGCCGATGGTGGTTATGAGGCCGTTCGCCAGCCCGCAGGCCGCGCCGATGGCGAGCGCCAGCGCCATGGCGGCAAGCAGCATTAAAAGCGGACTGGTGATGACGCCGCTGTTCATGAACAGGATCATCAGGCTCGCGACAAAAGCCACCATAGCTCCAACAGAAAGATCAAGCCCGCCCGAGGTGATGACGTAGGTTGCGCCAAGCGCGATGATGGCGATGAAGGCGCTGCGGGTGACGACATTCAGCAGATTGTCGATGCCGATGAAATTGGGATTGGCGATAGTGCCGAGAACCAGAAGCAGGGCCAGCGCCACAAAGGGCGCCACGGCGCGCAGATCCCAGTCCTTCGAGGTCTTCGGCGTCTTGCCGGTGTCAGTTGCGGCCTCGGTCATGTTTCCCCTCAATTGTCTTTTCTTCAGGCCATATCTTTCGAAACCCGCAGCCTCAGGCGGGTTCCTGCGTGTGAACGCCGGTCGCCAGCGCCACAATATCGTTTTCGGTCATGCGCTCGCCCGTTACCTCGCCGACGATCCGGCCGGAACGCATCACCAGAATGCGGTCGCAGATGCCGATCAGTTCCGGCATTTCCGAGGAGACGACGATGATCGAACGTCCTTCGTCTGCAAGCTTGGCGATGAAGCGGTAGATCTGTTCCTTGGTGCCGATATCGATGCCGCGCGTCGGCTCGTCGATGATGACGATGGACGGATCGAGCAGCATCATCTTGGCGAGAAGCAGCTTCTGCTGGTTGCCGCCGGAAAGTTGGCCCGCCAGCAAATCCTTGCGGCCGGTGCGGATATCGAAATCATGGATGGCATCATCCAGCGCCGCCGTTTCCCGGCGGGTATCGATCTGGAACAGCCGGCTGAATTTTTTGAGCGAAGCAAGCGTGAGATTGACCCGCAAATCCTTGGTGAGCAGCAAGCCCTTGCCCTTGCGGTCTTCGCTCAGATAAACGATCCCGGCCTTCAGGCTGTCTTCGGCCTTGGCGAAATGCACCTGTTTGCCGAGATGGCGGATCGTGCCCCGCCCGGCCCGCAGGCCAAGCACGCCCTCCATAAGCTCGGTCCTGCCCGCGCCGACAAGACCGGCAAAACCGAGGATTTCGCCTTTGCGCAGGCCGAAACCGGCATCCTGCGCATAACCGGGGACGTTAAAATGCTCCACCTCAAGAACCGGCTCACGCTCGCTGCCAGCGTTCCGGTCGGGATAGAGCTTGGCCACATCCCGCCCCACCATCAGCCTCGCCATATCAGCCGGCTCCAGCTCCGAAGCAGGATGCGAGGCGACCAGCCTGCCGTCGCGCAGCACCGTCACCCGGTCGGCTATCTCCTTCACTTCCGGCAGGCGGTGCGAAATATAAAGCACGGCCACGCCTTTCGCCCGGATGTCGCGGATGACGTTCAAAAGCGCGTCGGTTTCGATAGGCGTCAGGCTCGCGGTCGGCTCGTCGAAAATCACCACGCGATGCGGCACCAGCAGCACACGGGCAATCTGCACCAGCTGCCGCTGGGCAATCGACAGACTGCCGACGATGGCGTCGGGATCGATCGTGCCGCCGAGATCGCCAACGGCCTTGCGCGCACCATCGCGCATGGCGCGGTCGTCCATCATTGGACCTTTATGCAATTCGCGGCCGAGATAGATGTTCTGCGCCACCGTCAGATCTGGCGCCAGCAATATTTCCTGATGTACGAGAACGATGCCGCGATGTTCGGCATCCACCGGCCCGCCAAGCGTAACGGCTGCGCCATCGATGAGGATTTCACCGCCCGACGGCTTTTCATTGCCGGCCAGCAGCTTCATCAGCGTCGATTTGCCGGCGCCGTTCTCGCCGATGATGGCGTGCACCTCGCCGGCGCGCACCGCGATCTCGATATCCTTCAGAACCTGAACCGGCCCGAAGGATTTCGACAGCCCGACCGTCCGGACAAGAACGGGGGCTGAAGTTTCGTCAGCAGAAGCCATGCGCCGTCACCGACAGCCGGTGAGAACGAACGGTTTTTGCCCCTCGATTTTTCCTGATTTGACCATAGGCGAACTCCTCCCAAAGCTCAGGGAAGAAGCTAACGTCCGTTTTGAGGTACGTAAAGCAAATTTCGCTCGTCTTTTAGAATACACTGAAATTTGAAGGGGACTTCCCAGCCCGACGGCGGATCGGGTCAGGGATTGGCGGCGCGCCTGAAGCCTTTCATCAGGCTATGCACGGCCTTACCGCCGTCTTTTGAAAGGTCGAAGCGCTTGCCGAACAGCAGCCAGTCGGAACAGATGCCTTTCAGCAGCCAGTAGAGTGCCCCGAGCGCCGATTCCGCTGTCCAGTTGTCGTTGAAGGCACCTTCCGCCTGCGCCCGCTCGAAAGCGGCTTCCAGCCGATCCTTGTGGTAGCGGTCCAGCTCCTCCTGCGCATGCAGGACAGGGGCGAATTCGTCTGAATAGCTGGTACGCAGGCTGATGGTCATGATGCGCTGGCGTTGTTCGTCCTGCGCCAGAAGTGCCAGCCACTTGCAGGCCGCCTCCTCGATCTTGGCCAGCAGGGTCAACCCCTTGAGATCAGGATCATCGAAATTAAGCAGATCCGATTCCGGCAGCGCCACCGATTTGTAAAGGCCGATGAAAAGGTCGGTCTTGCTGGAGAAATGCCAGTATATCGCCCCGCGCGTCACCCCGGCCGCGACCGCTACCTCGTCCAGTGAGCTATTGGCCACGCCCTTTTTGAAGAACACACGCTCGGCAGCGGCAAGGATCGCCTGACGCGTCTCTTCTGCCTCGGCCTTGGTACGGCGCATGCTGATGTCTCCTTCCAATCGTGACACGGCGCTTTCGCACCGTGCCTTTTTTTGTCGTGCCGGGCTGTCATTCACATGAATACACTCAGATGACTTTCGGCCAGGCCTTCACATCCGTTTTATTCCGCCGGCGACACGGCGTCAGCAGCAATCTTGTCGTCCTTCTTCCGATCCCCGAAAAACTTCATGACAAACACGAAGAAGACGGGGACGAAGAAGATCGCAAGGATCGTCGCCGAGATCATGCCGCCCAGAACGCCGGTACCGATGGCGTTCTGGCTCGCCGCACTGGCGCCCGACGCAATTGCCATCGGCAGCACGCCGAGCGAGAAGGCGAGCGAGGTCATCAGGATTGGTCGGAAGCGCAGGTGCGCCGCCTCCACCGTCGCATCATAGGTGGATTTGCCCTCTGCGCGCAGATCCTTGGCGAATTCGATGATCAGGATCGCGTTCTTGGCCGAAAGCCCGATGATGGCGACGAGGCCAACCAGGAAGTAGACATCGTTCGGCATGCCGCGCAGCATCACCGCCGCCACCGAACCGATGACGCCGAGCGGCACCACCAGCATGACGGAGAGCGGAATGGACCAGCTTTCATAAAGCGCCGCGAGAAGCAGGAAGACGAACAGCACGCTGAGGCCGATAAGGGCCGGCGCCTGCGAGCCGGACTGGATTTCCTGCAGCGACTGGCCGGTCCATTCGAAACCGAAGCCGTTTGGCAATTCGCCCGCCAGACGCTCCATTTCGGCAATCGCATCACCGGAGGAATAACCGGGCGCCGACTGGCCGCCGATGCGGATCGCCGGATAGCCGTTGTAACCCACCACCTGCGAGGGGCCGCGCACCCATTCCACCGTGGCGAAGGAGCTTACCGGCACCATGCCGCCATTGGCATTGCGGACGTTGAGGTTCAAGAGATCCTCGGTCTTCATGCGCTGGCCCTGCTCCGCCTGCACCGTCACGCGCTGCATGCGGCCGGCATTGGGGAAGTCGTTGACGTAAGACGAACCCATATTGGCCGAGATGGTGGCGTTGATGTCGCTGAAGGTCACACCGAAGGTGTTGGCCTTTTCACGGTCGATGATGAGGTTGACCTGCGGAGAGTCCGGCATGCCTTCCACGCGCAGGCCGGCCAAAATGGGGCTTTTCTGCGCTGCCGCCATCAGCTGTGCTCCGGCGGCGCTCAGCGCCGTCTGTCCGGCACCCCCGCGATCCTGCAGGCGGAAGGTAAAGCCGCTGGAATTGCCGAGACCCTGAATGGGCGGCGGCGACAGCGTGAAGGACATGGAACCCGGCAGGCCCCACAGCTTGCCGTTGATGCGTTGGGCGATGGCGGAGGCGGAATCCTCCGGTCCACGCTCGCTCCAGTCCTTGAGCGTCGCGAAGGCGAGACCGGCATTCTGGCCGGAACCGGAGAAGGAGAAGCCCGAAACTGCAATCACGCGATCGACCGCCGGCTCCGCCAGGAAGATCTTTTCGATTTCCTGGATGGATTGCAGGGTGCGTTCGCTGCTGGCTTCCGCCGGCGCCTGAATGTCGACGATCAGGTAACCCTGGTCCTCATTGGGCAGGAAGGAGCTGGGCAATTGCATATAGGCCCAGCCGAGACCGGCAAGCAGCGCCGCATAGATGACCATGAAGCGGCCGGAACGCTTGATGATGCTGCCGACCGACGAGGAATATTTATGCGAGGCCTTGTCGAAGCCGCGGTTGAACCAGCCGAAGAAGCCCTTCTTCTCATGGTGCCCGGCCTTGATCGGCTTCAGGAACGACGCGCAGAGCGCCGGCGTCAGCGACAGGGCAAGGAAGCCCGAAAACAGGATGGAAACCACCATGGTCAGGCTGAACTGCTGGTAGATGATGCCGACGGCGCCGGGGAAGAAGGCCATGGGCACGAACACCGCCGTCAGAACCAGCGTGATGCCGATGATGGCGCCGGAGATCTGGCCCATTGCCTTGCGGGTCGCCTCCTTCGGCGACAGATGCTCTTCCGCCATGATGCGCTCGACATTTTCCACCACGACAATCGCGTCATCGACGAGAATGCCGATGGCGAGAACCATGGCGAACATGGTGAGAACGTTGATCGAGAAGCCCGAAATATACATGATGGCGCAGGTGCCGAGCAGCGCCACGGGCACGACCAGCGTCGGGATGATGGTGTAGCGGATGTTCTGCAGGAAGACGAACATCACCACGAAGACGAGGATGATCGCCTCCACCAGCGTGTTGATCACCTTCTGGATCGAGATTTTCACGAAGGGGCTGGTATCGTAGGGAATTTCATATTCGATACCCGCCGGGAAATAACGCGACAGCTCCTCCATCGTGGCGCGCACGCCCTCGGAAGTCTGCAACGCATTTCCCGTCGGCGAAAGCTGGACACCGATGGCCGCACTGGGCTTGCCGTTCAGGCGGCTCGAGAAGGTGTAGCTTTCCCCGCCCACCTCGACCCGCGCGACGTCGCGCAGCCGGACGGAGGAACCATCCGGATTGGCGCGCAGCACGATGGAGCCGAATTCTTCCGGCGAGGTCAGCTGGCCCTGCACGTTGACGGTGGCAGAAATCTGCTGGCCAACGGGGTTTGGCGATGCGCCGATGCGGCCAGCCGCGACCTGCGAGTTCTGCGCCTGGATGGCGCCGATGACATCGCTCGAGGTCAGGCTGAGACCCAGCATCTTGTCGGGGTCCATCCAGATGCGCATGGAGCGCTGGGTGGCGAACAGCTGCGCGCTGCCGACGCCGGGAACGCGACGCAACTCACCAACCACGTTACGGCTGAGATAGTCGCCAAGGCCGATGGCGTCCGTATTGCCGTCCACGGACGTCAGCGCCACCATCATCAGAAACGAGGTTCCGGCCTGCTCAACGCGCAGGCCCTGCTGCGTCACCGCCTGCGGAAGTCGGGGTTCGACGCGGGCGATACGGTTCTGAACCTCGACCTGCGCCTCACCGATATTGGTGCCGGGTTCGAAGGTGACGTTGATCGAGATACGGCCGGAGGATTCCGACGTCGATTCGAAATAGATCAGACCCGGGACGCCATTCAGCTCTTCCTCGATGGGACGCGTGACGCTCTGATAGATATCTTCCGGCGATGCGCCCGGATAGGTCGTGCCGACGGAAATCTGCGGCGGGGCCACATTCGGATATTGCGCAATCGGCAGCATGGGAATGGCGAGCAGGCCCGCCAGCATGATGAAGATGGCGACGACCCAGGCAAAAATGGGCCGATCGATGAAAAAACGTGCCATGGAAATCGGTCCTTATTGCTTCGCGGCCGGGGTCTCAGACGAGGTCTCGGCCGAAGCCGCGCCTTCGCTGCCGGCGGCGGCAGCGACATCGGGCTCCGCAGACCATGGCTCAGGCTTCACCTTGGCGCCCGGCGCGGTTTTCTGGAAACCTTCGGCAACGACGCGGTCGCCGTCCTTCAGGCCTTCCGTAATCACCCAGCGATCGCCAATCGAGCGGCCGACGCTGACGCGGCGCTGTTCGACCGTGTCTTCGGCATTGACGACAAGCACGCTCGCCTGCCCGCCCGCATCGCGCTGCACCGCCTGCTGCGGCACGGCAAAGGCTGCCTTCTGGATGCCCTGCTGGATCTGCACGCGGACATACATGCCCGGCAAAAGGTCGCCGTTCGGGTTGGGGAATTCGCCGCGCAGCGTCACCTGGCCGGTGGTTTCATCCACTGCCGCTTCGGAGAACAGCAGGCGGCCCGAAATCGGATAACGGGTGCCGTCATCAAACAGCAGATTGACTTCCGCCTCGTTTGGGCCGGTCATCAACTGGCCATCCTGCAGGGCCTTGCGAAGGCGAATGAGATCGGCGGCCGGCTGGGTGAAGTCGGCATAGATCGGATCGAGCTGCTGGATCGTTGCCAGGTTCTCCGAGCCGGTGGCACTGACGAGTGCGCCTTCGGTAATGCGCGCCCGACCGATCATGCCGCTGATGGGTGCGGTGACATTGGCATATTGCAGATTGAGCTTGGCTTCCGCAACGCCGGCCTCGGCCACCGCCACTTCGGCATCCGCCTGCGCCAGCTGGGCGATAGCATTGTCGAATTCCTGCTGCGAACCAACATTCGAACGGCGCAGCTGCTGCTGCCTGTCAGCCGTCTGCCGCGCCTGCAGCTGTGCGGCCTGCGCCCGGCGCAACGTGCCTTCGGCGCTATCGACGCGCACCTGGAACGGCGCGGGATCGATCCGGTAGAGCACATCGCCCTCCTTCACCAGCGAGCCCTGCTCGAACACCCGCTCGACAATGATGCCGGAGACGCGCGGGCGTACTTCGGCAAGCCGCGTCGGCGCGATGCGTCCCGGCAATTCATTGGTGATGGGCAGCTCTTCCTGGCTCACGGTCACGACCTTGACCGCGCCGGGCGGCGGCGCGCCGGGCGCAGAGGCCTGCTCGTCGCTACATCCGACCAGAACGATGCCCGTCAACAACACCGCTACGATCTGCCCCAATTTCTTCGCCATACTGCGCTCCGACTCCACAAAAAAGGTCACATTTACATACATACTAAGACGTATGTAAAATTCGGGCAACGGAATTGTTGCAGCGCAACAGCGGCCTCACGCGCTTGTGAAGATGTGTAAGGCCCTGACAGAACACCAAGGAAGAGTGGAACCGTGAAATGGGAGAGAGGGTCGGGCCAATTGCGCCGACGTCATCCTCGGGCCTATCCCGAGGATCTGCCACCGTATCGATTTTATTCGACGTGGTTAGATCCTCGGCACAAGCCCACGGATGACGTCGGGATGATGCAAATCGTCGCGGAAGACAAGAACGCCCCGCGCCTTGAAGCGCCCTCGCCTTTCTTCAGAACAGACGCTTTAGCGAAGTGGCTTCCGGCTGCGGACTGCTCTTCGGCGTCTCACTATTGTCGGCGGATCTGCTGCGCAGGGCCGCATAATAGGCGTTCTTATGTTCGTACATATTCATATCGGCGCGGCGCACCAGCGATTCCATCGCTTCGCCGGATTCGCTGGTCGCCACTCCCAGCGACAGGCTGAGCGGCGCACTTGAATAAAACTGGTTGTTGATCTTCAGCAGCTCATAGACTGTTTCGACCATGGCGGCGGCAATCTGCTTGTCGGCGCCGGGAAGAAGAATGGCGAATTCATCGCCGCCGATGCGCGCAGCATGGTTGGGCGCGGCCACCACGCCGTTCAGCACCTCGCCCACCCGCCGCAGCAGGGCGTCGCCGGCATCATGGCCGAGCTTGTCATTGGCCTCTTTCAGGCCGTTGAGATCGATGACAATGGCAGAAACGGGCCGCAGCGCACTGCGCTCCAGCCGGTTCAACTCGTCCGAATAAAAGGCGCGGTTATGCAGTTTGGTCAGCACGTCGTGCTTGCCGAGATATTCGAGATAGGCTTCCGCCTTCTTGCGCGCGGTGATGTCCGTCAGCGCCACCTGCACCAGCGACCAGTCGCGCTCATGGCCGGGGAAGACGGAAAAATGCAGGAGCACATGCCGCTCCGAACCATCCAACGCGTAATTCACCACCTCGCGATGGTGAGTGAGATTGCCGTTCCAAAGCTCCATCAGCTGTTCCCGGAACGGCTTTTCCATCTCGCCGCGGAAAATATCGCCGAGCCGCTGCAATAGAACCTGCCGGTCCGGCGCGCAGAACAGGTCAAGCGTGGCGCGATTGACGTCGATGACGCGGATTTCGCTCATGCATTGGCGCACAAATTCGGGATGCACATCCATGAACACGCGGAAATCGATGATGCCGCGTTCCCGGACTTCCTCGATCAGTCGCCGCACCCGGCTGAAATCCTCCACCCAGAGCGAAACCGGCGAATGCTTGAACATGCCCTCGGCATAACGGCGGTTGAGAAGCTCCTTGCGGCGGGCTTCTTCCCGTTCCGTCACATCCTCGGTGGTCAAAAGCAGCCGGCCGAGCGTGTTCTCGTGGCCGGGTATGACCGCGCCGCGCAGCTGGATATCAAGCCGCCTGCCGCCGATCGAATAATTCACCGCATTGCTGGTGAATTCCGTCCGCCCCGCCCAGAGTTCGGAAAGCTCGTTCACATGGCTTTCCAGCATGTCGTCGCGAAAAATCCGATGCAGATTGTCGACGAGATGCGCCTGATCGCGCGCCTCGAACAGTTCCAGCGTCTTGGCATTGACCTGGATGACGCGGATTTTCTGCGAACACGCCGCCACACGCGATAAATCTTCCAGAAGAAACGCCCTGAGATCCTCGACGCCCTCAGCCCGCCAGATATCGAACTGGCTCTTCACCGCGCTGAAATCCTCGATCCACATCGCCACCGGCGCGAGATTGAAGATATTGGTATCGATCGTCTCACTCATACGGGCAGTCTTCTCAAGGGTGGATGCAGGCGGATGCCAAACGGTGCGGCACGGCGACGACCGCCCGCATATCGGGATTTATTAGGGATATTCGATTTAACGCAAGCATTTATCGCGCAACCTGCCGGATTGCGCGATAATTCACGGATTTCGCCGCTGGGATGCCCTTTACCAGAGCTTCACGTGACGGTTCACATCCTTGTAGAGCAGGTAACGGAACCGGCCCGGGCCGCCCGCGTAACAGGCCTGTGGGCAATAGGCGCGCAGCCACATGAAGTCGCCCGCCTCAACTTCCACCCAGTCCTCGTTCAGCCGGTAGACCGCCTTGCCCTCCAGCACGTAAAGACCGTGTTCCATCACATGGGTTTCCATGAAGGGAATGGTCGCACCCGGCTGGAAGGTAACGATGTTGAGATGCATGTCGTAACGCACGTCTTCGGGATCGATGAAGCGGGTCGTCGCCCATTTGCCATCGGTATCGGGCATGGCCGACATGGCGATCTCGTCTTCATGCGAAAAGATCGCCGGCGGCGGCTCCAGCCCGTCAACCGCCTGAAACGCCTTGCGGACCCAATGGAACTTGACCGGCGCCTTGCCGGAATTCTTGACCTGCCAGCGCGCACCGGCCGGCAGGAAGGCAAACGAGCCCTCCCGCAGCGCATGCTGCGCGCCCTCGAACGTCACGGTCATTTCGCCTTCGACAACGAAGATCGCCGCTTGCGCCCTCTCGTCCGGCTCCGGCCGCTCGCTGCCGCCATCGGGCTGCACTTCGACGATATATTGCGCGAAAGTCTCGGAAAACCCCGTCATCGGCCGGGCGATGATCCAGGCCCGCGTGCCGGTCCAGTGCGGCAGCACGCTTGTCACGATATCGGACATCACGGTCTTGGGGATGACCGCATAGGCGGTCTTGAAAACAGCCTTGCTCGACAGCAGTTCCGTCTGCCCCGGCAGACCGCCCATATCCGAATAATATCTCTTCATTTCAGCCATTCCATTCTGCAACGCATTCCGCGCGGATTCTTAGGCCCGCGATGTGGTTTAATCAAATGGTTATTGGCAGAGGGCGGCCTAAACAACGATGACATTGGGCACGGAGGTGGCCGCGCATTTCTTCTCCGCGCCGGGGAGAAGGTGGCCCGAAGGGGCAGATGAGGTGGCAACGCCAGCGATATGAGGAGAGCTCGCCCCCTCATCCCGCTGCCGCGGACTTCTCCCCGGCGGGGAGAAGACACAAGCGGCACGCGCTCGCTTCCCGCGAAGGAATAACGAGCGCGGCTTTCTGTCTCACACCTTCTTACGCATCGTCGCATAGACGATATTGTGGTTCTCGCCGAAGAACACCTCCGCCTCGATACTTGCAGGATCGGCGCTGGCATTGACGATCCGCCACATATCCGCCTTCGAGCGCAGCAGCAGCGCCCAGTTCATGAAGGTCTCCATATAACCGTCGACGACGATATCTTCGGAGAAGTTGGCGAAGAGGAACATGCCGCCGGGTTTGAGCATCTCCATGCAGCGCCGTGTCAGCTTGATCGCCACACGGTCGTTCAGATAATCATACAGGCCGGCCGCATAGATCAGATCGAAGCTGCCGAGCTCCTGCGTGCGCAGCACGATATCGCGGACCGAACCGTCAATTGCCTCCACACCGCGGCCGCCGAAATCACGGGCGACGGAGCCGACACTCAAGGGATCCTGATCCAGTGCCACCCAGCGCTTGATCCTGCCCTCTTTCAGCGCCACCGAAGCATCGGCCTCACGCAGGTGGCCGGAGGCGATGGTGAGGATTTCCGTCTCTTCGCCGTGGCGGGCGGCAGCCTCATCCACGAACCGCGTCAGCAGATCCCGCCGCTCGCGCACGGCAACCGAGGAACTAGCGTCCTTTGTGTAATCGTAAAGGGCGGCCCCCAGCGGCGAAGCGTTCTTCACCAGTTCGGCAACGCTGTCATGAGCGTAGATGAAGTCGAGCAACTGGGCGTCGCCGGAATAACCCCTCGGCTTTTCGAACGACCACCGGGTGAAGGGATCTTCGAGAAAACGCTCCGACACGGAGTGATTCTGCACCAGGGGGATCAACTCCGCCCACACGCTGGAGTGGAGCTTATCTCGCAATCCATGCAGTGCGCCCGCCGTTCGATGTATTATCTCACGCGCCGAAACGCCATTGTCGAATTGCTGCTGTGCCAATTCGAGAATGATGGCGATCTCTGCTTTCGCAACTGCGAACTGCTCATCGAATGTCTCCGTTCTGCGTGCAAAAATCTCTTTTGCGACAGTATCCGGGGTAATCAGACTTGCCCCGTCAAGATTTTTCTTCTTTACCCGCACCACTTCAGCCTCCAGTATTAACACATTGTTAACTATACGTTTCTCGGAGACGGAAGGCCACTCGCTTTCGATTTTTGAGCGGTGTAGGGATAGATTAGTAGATTAGCGTATTTTTTTGGTCACACTCGTGGGCATAGGAGAAAGCGGATACGCGATTTAGTGAAACTTAATGTTGCGAACGTATGATGCGTTCTTCCTTTCCATGTTCTCCGCACGCATCGGCGAAGATCGGCAGGAACCCGCACCGGGTGCGACAGCACACGGAAAAGTGGAATAAGCAGTTACTTAATAAAGTATACGCAACACTATGGGAAAGTGCATGAAGCACACATTGGGAGAGGTGGGAGGACAGCAAGACTATCGGCGGCCGGACTCCCGGTTTTCTGATGAACTTCTTGCCCTTTACCAGCAGGAAGGTGAGCGCAGCCGCCGTGGTTCGATCAGACAGGGCCTGTGGACGGCCGTTTTCATCTATCTTCTGTTTGCCGTCACCGACATCATTCTGATACCCGACGTCGCTTTCTACGCCATCATCGCCCGTCTGGTCGTGGTCTTCTCCTCGCTGCTGACGCTGGAAATCCAGCTGCACAGGGGCGCCAGCACGGCTGCCCTCGACCTCACCTGCGCGACTGCGCTCGTCATGGGCTATATCGGCTGGCTGCTGCCTTCGCTTTTGACCGACAACCTTGAAAACATGTCCTATTACATGGTTTTCGGGGCGATCTTCATGATGGGCGCCAACCTGTTCTTTACCTTTCGTTTCCACCTGTCGCTCGTGTCATCAGGTATCATTCTCGTCACCTATTTTCTGGCGTTGACGCAGTTTCCTGAAGATGTGTTCTACAAGGTGGCTTTCGGCACCTTCTATATTTCCTGCTTCGTTTTCACCTCCTATGTGAACTGGAACCTGAACCGGGAACGGTATCACGTCTTTCTCAACGCGCTGGAGGCCAAGGCCCAGCAGAAGGCTGCGGATGAACGCGGCCAGGCGCTGCTGCGGCTTTCAAATACGGATTCGCTCACGGGCCTGCAGAACCGTCGCGCCATCGACCATCAGCTGCGCCTGCTGTGGGACAATTGGAGCAAGAAGGAGGAAGGTTTCGCCGTTCTCCTCATCGATGTCGACTTCTTCAAGAAATACAATGACCGTTATGGCCACCAGGAAGGCGACAAATGCCTGGTTACGGTGGGCAATGCGCTGCAGGATGCAATCGCCGGGCATGGCGCTTCCATCGGCCGTTATGGCGGTGAGGAGTTCATCGTTCTCGTGCCGTTCAAATCCAAGCAGCAGGTGGGCGAGCTGGCCGAAACGATCCGCCACACCGTCGAAGACCTGTCGCTTGCCCACGACCAGCGCCGGGACGGCACCTTCGTCGTCACCGTCAGCATCGGCGCGTCCTTCACCCGCGCCAATCCGGACGGCAAGCTGGAGAAAATCATCAACGAGGCCGACCGGGCGCTCTACATTGCCAAGGGCAATGGCCGCAACTGCATGAAGCTGTTCGATCCGGACGATCCGCAAACCAGCGACGAGACGGAAAACATCGCAGCGCTTCTGAAGATCGCCATTGCGGAAAACCTCATTTCCCTCGTCTACCAGCCGATCCTCAACGTCTCGACCAATGAAACGCCGGGCGCCGAAGCGCTGATGCGGCTTCGCCTGCTCGATGGCAGCGCCGTTTCGCCCGGCATCTTCATTCCGATTGCCGAGCGCACCGGTACGATCATGGAACTCGGCCTCTGGACCATCAAGACCGTCTGCAAGCAGATTCTTGCCGATGACCGGGTGGACGTGGTCAGCGTCAACGTATCCCCCATGCAGCTGAAGAATCCGGGCTTTGCCACCTCGGTTGCAGCAATCCTCGTCGAGGCCGGCATCGCCGGCAACAGGCTCGCCTTCGAGATCACCGAAGGTCTGGATATGGAGATGCATTCGGATGTGCTGCGCTGCCTGAATGACCTGAAAACGCTCGGTATCAACATCTGGCTCGATGATTTCGGAACCGGGTTTGCCGGCCTTTCCTGGCTGCGCATGACCGATTTCGACACCGTCAAGATCGACCGCTCCTTCCTGCATGACAGCAATACGCCGCGCGGCCGGGCAATGCTGCAGGACATGATCCGCCTCATCCGCAACCGTGGCCACAAAATCCTGATTGAAGGCGTGGAGACGGAAGAACAGCTGCGGCTGGTGCGCCAGCTGGAGATCGATTATGCGCAGGGCTATTATCTCGGACGCCCGGTCGTCGCCGAACGGCTGGGGGCGGCGAGAACCCCCTATCCGCGTCCCAACATGCTGCTGCGTCCCGCCTGACGGACTACGGCCCCTGCCTTAGTGATAGGCGGGCGGCACGATCGAGAATTTCGACGCCAGTTCCGCAAAGGCCGCGCGGGTAACGGGATCAACGGGCGCGCCTTCCCTTTCCCGCCTTGCCGCAACCGCCCATTCCCGGTCGCCCGGTGCCATGACCTTGCAGTCCTCGCGCGCGGGTGAGCCGCGCAGCACTTCGAGATAACGTTTCATGCCCTCATCGAACACTTCCCGTTCAAGGAAGGCTTCGGGCTTCAGCGCCAGAACGAAGGCTCCTAGTCCACGCGGCGTGGAAAAATCGGGCCCGCCCATGGGGTCTATGTCGAAACTGAGTTTCATGCCGCTGAGAACGGCGCTGAAAATCTCGACCATGCCCGCCAGCGCCGCGCCCTTGAAGCCGAAAGCGCCGCCGAGTGGCGCCAGCATTTCAACGGCATGGGGATCGCGCGTGTCGATGCCGTCACCGTCAGACGCGACACCATCAGGCAATTGCTGTTCGAGGCTGCGGTAAAGCAGAACCCGATTATAGGGCACGGCACTGGTGGCCATGTCCAGAAGCCAGGGCATGTCATCCGCCGCAGGCACGCCAACGGCAATCGGGTTGGTGCCGTGGAAGCGCATCGCGCCATCATGCAGGCGCACGAAACTGTCGGAATTGCAGACGGCAAGGCCGATATAACCCTGCCGCGCCGCTTCCAGCGCATAGGCGCCGGCAGGGCCGAAATGCGAGGAATTGCGGATCGCCACCGCGCCGATGCCGAATTTTTCGGCCAGCGTCATGGCATTGTCCATGGCCGCATAGGTGGCGCGGGCGCCGTGGGCATGGTCGGCATCGATGGTCGCCACCGCGCCGAAGCCCGAGACGCGGCGGATCTGCGGCCGCCGATTGAGACGTCCGCCTTCAAGGGCGGGAATGTAGTGGGCAAGCAGGCGCACGCCGTGGCTGTCGACGCCGAGCCTTGTGCCATGCATCATGGCGCGGGTTGCGGCATCGGCCGTCTCGTCATCCGTGCCGGCGGCCAGGAAGGTGCTGCGGCAGAACCGCTCCAGCTCATCCAGCCTTGCGAGAACGGTGGCGTTTTCATTGCTGTGCGACATGCGGGGAACCCTCCCGATTCCAGAATCCATGCCGCACAGGCTATTCACGGAGCGCGTTTTTGCAATCGAATATCGCGCCCAGCGCATCGGCCCGAAAATCGGAACGATTTTCGACAGGAACGATGTGCGGACTCTGGGTGTTAGAGCGTCCTTTGTGCGCCCGAACGGGCGCACGGCGCTCTGATAATCAAATCAGTCGTCCGTCCCCATCGCATCATAGGGATCACGCTCACCGGCGATGATCGCGCGCTTGCCGACATGGTTTGCAGGGCCGACAATACCTTCCTGCTCCATACGCTCCACCAGCGAGGCGGCGCGGTTGTAGCCGACCGACAGGCGGCGCTGGATATAGGACGTCGAGCACTTCTTGTCGCGCATCACCACCTTGACGGCCTTTTCATAGAGGTCGTCGCTGTCATCGTCGCCCATCGAAGTCTTGTCGAAGACGGCGGCATCCTCTTCCGCCTCTTCATCCGCCTCTTCGGCGTCTTCCGTGACGGTACCGAGATATTCCGGACGCCCTTGCGTCTTCAGATGTGCGACGACCTTTTCCACTTCCTCATCCGATACGAACGGACCGTGGACACGGGCGATGCGTCCGCCACCCATCATGTGCAGCATGTCGCCCTGGCCGAGCAGATGCTCCGCGCCCTGTTCGCCAAGGATGGTACGGCTGTCGATCTTCGACGTCACCTGGAAGGAGATGCGGGTCGGGAAGTTCGCCTTGATCGTGCCGGTGATGACATCGACCGAAGGACGCTGGGTGGCCATGATGAGGTGGATGCCGGCGGCACGCGCCATCTGCGCCAGGCGCTGGATCGCCCCTTCGATCTCCTTGCCCGCGACCATCATCAGGTCGGCCATCTCGTCAACGATGACGACGATGTAGGGCATGGCCGTAAGGTCCATTTCCTCCTGCTCGTAAACAGCCTCGCCGGTGGCGCGGTCAAAGCCGGTCTGCACGTTGCAGAACACCGTTTCGCCCTTGGCGCGGGCAGCGGCTGCCCTTGCATTATAACCGTCGATATTGCGCACGCCGAGACGCGACATCTTGCGATAGCGGTCTTCCATTTCGCGCACGGCCCATTTCAGCGCCATGACCGCCTTTTTCGGATCGGTAACAACCGGCGTCAACAGATGCGGAATGCCGTCATAGACCGACAGTTCGAGCATCTTCGGATCGACCATGATCAGGCGGCATTCTTCCGGCTTCAGACGGTAGAGCAGCGACAGGATCATGGTGTTGATGGCGACCGACTTGCCGGAACCGGTGGTGCCGGCAACCAGCAGATGCGGCATCTTGGCCAGTTCGGCGATGACGGGTTCGCCGCCAATGGTCTTGCCGAGGCAGAGCGCGAGCTTCTGGCGGGTTTCGGCATAATCCGTCGCTTCGATCAGTTCACGCAGATAGACCGTTTCGCGCACCGGGTTCGGTAGTTCGATGCCGATGACATTGCGGCCGGGCACGACGGCGACACGGGCCGAGAGCGCCGACATGGAGCGGGCGATATCATCGGACAGACCGATGACGCGCGAGGATTTGACGCCGGGGGCCGGCTCGAATTCGTAAAGCGTCACGACAGGGCCGGGGCGGACATCGATGATCTCACCCTTGATGCCGAAATCCTCCAGCACGCTTTCCAGAAGCCCGGCGCTCTGTTCCAACGCTTCGGGCGTCATGGTCGTGGTCTGCTGGACACGGGCTTCCTGCAGCAGATCGATGGAGGGATATTGATATTCTCCCTCGGCAAAGACCGGCGCTTCGCGGAACATCGGCTGCGAAGCCTGAATAGGTGCGCGGGGCGTGAAGCGCGGCTCTGCCGCCACTCTTGCTGCCGGCTGGCTTTCAATCGGCTGGGCCTGCTCGATCGGCCGCTGCGGCTCGACGAAGACGGGGACTTCCGTAACCGGCTGCGGCGCGATTTCCTGTTCTGCGGCCGGAGTGGCGACCGGAACGACAGCCTGACGCACACCAATTTCCCGGTAAAGCCGGATCGCGGAACCGCCCGGCACGGTGACGACCGGAGGCTCGGCTGAAAGCACGACGGCAGCGGCCGCCGACACAGAAACGGCAGGGATCGACACCGTCAGCGCCGGGTTCGTCAAAGCGGGATTTACCAGGGCGGGATTTGCCAGAGCGGGATGTGCAAGGGCCGGATCGGCAAAATTGGCCCGCAGATAGGCGGGAACGGTCTCGCCCGCTGCCACCGGCAGATCAAGCGTCATGACTTCCCAAAACAGCTCATCCGGCAGATGGGCGGCGAAGGCGGGAACGGATGCAGCCGGCATGGGGGCCTGCGCCGCAGCAACTGGCTGGACGGCAGGCAGCGACTGAACGGAGGAGAATACCCTCTGTAACGGCGCTTGCACCATGGGCGCGAATGTCGCGGCCTCCGCTGGCGCCAGTGCGGCGGCAGCGGCTTCTTCCGCCTGCTTGCGGGCAAGTTCGAGACGCAATTTATAGGTCAGCGCCCTGGCACCGCGCGCATCGGGCGGCTGCGGCAGGAACGGCATGCGCGGCGGCGGCACACGCTGCTCCGCCGGCTTTACGACCGGCTGAGCTATGGTAGCAGCGTCCTCATGTGCGACGGCCTGCTGCGCCGTCGCCTCCGGCTCCATCGTGTCCGGCGCAGCGACAGCCACGACTTCCTCTTCGAGAATATGGAGTTCTTCCGGAATATTCGGCGTCTCGACCGGCATGCGTCGACTGAAGGCGCTTTCCGGCGTGCGGGTAAAGCGCACATTGGGGCCAAGCACAAAAGCATTCTGCCAGCCGGGCATTTCGGCACGGCCTTCAATGGCGTCGGCTGCGCTGACATCGGCATTTGGACGGGGCGCGGCATTTGCCTTCATCGCCGTCTGCTGCCCGGCAACCGCCTTGCCGCCGGCATGACGGGCGTTTTCGCTCCCCTCCCCTGCGTTATTGGACGAATTCTGGAATCTGGATCGGGAGAAGCTCATGGCAGCGTGCACACTCATCATAAACGTACATATTTCGGTCTCCCTGAAATAGAAAATAAAGGTTAATTACCCCTTTCCAAACGGCGCCTCGGCGGCAGATTTCACCTCACCCACTGGCCCTTTTGGGTATGCGCCCATGGCAAAAACGAAGATCAACAATTTGTTTTCATTTAATTAAATCGATTTTTCCGCCGGCTGGGGATATTCCGCAGCAACCGGGGAAAACCAGATTGGCGTGCGTGAGGCATATTGTTTCTTCAAACTCACCCGCAACGTAAAATCATTGCTGTAAAGGCCGCGAATTAACGTGGACACTGCCGAGGTTGCAGTCTTAAGATCGGCGTGCCGCGGGCCAAGCGGAAAAGCCCGTCTCGCCCTCATTTCCGGAGTGAAATTCATGTCGCCTGTCCAGCTTTCCCGCCGCTCGCTTCTCAAGACCTCGCTTGCTCTTGCCGCAACCACGGGACTGGCGGGAATTGCCGCAGCGCAGGAGAAAGCCGCAGGCCGGCTGATCGTCGCGGCCGATTCGGAGCCGAAGAACCTCAACCCGGCCATCGTCGCCTCGAACGGCGTGTTTTATATCGCCAGCAAGATCGTCGAGCCGCTGGCGGAAGCCTCCTTTAATGGCAAGGACGGGCTTGAGCCGCGGCTTGCGACCGAATGGCAGGGATCGGATGATGGCCTCAGCGCCACCTTCAAGCTGCGCGAAGGCGTGACCTGGCATGACGGCAAGCCCTTCACCTCTGCGGATGTGGCCTTTTCGGCGCTCTCCGTGTGGAAACCGTTGCAGAACCTCGGCCGGCTGGTCTTCGCCAATCTGGAAAAGGTGGAGACACCTGATGACCACACGGCCGTCTTCCGCTTTTCCAAGCCCACGCCGTTCCAGCTCATCCGCAATGCGCTGCCAGTCGTCACCAGCGTCGTGCCGAAACATCTCTATGAAGGCACCGATATCGCCACCAATCCGGCCAACACCAAACCGGTCGGCACCGGGCCTTTCGTTTTTGCCGAATACAAACCCGGCGAATATTACCGCCTGACCCGCAACCCGAATTACTGGGACAAAGGCCAGCCGCAGCTCGAGGAAATCATCTATCGCGTCTTGCCCGACCGCGCAGGGGCCGCCTCGGCGCTGGAAGCGGAAGAAATACAGCTGGCCGCCTTCTCCGCCGTGCCGCTCGCCGATCTTGCCCGCATCGCCAAGCAGCCGGGCATCAAGGTGATTGCCGACGGCTACGAAGCGCTGACCTATCAGCTGGTGGTGGAAATCAACCACCGCCGCAAGGAACTGGCCGATCTCAAGGTCAGAAAGGCCATTGCCCACGCCATCGACAAAAAATTCGTCATCGACAAGGTGTTCCTCGGTTACGCCACGGCATCGACAGGTCCCGTGCCGAAAAACGCACCGGAATTTTACACCGACGATGTCGAAACCTATGATTTCGACGTCGCCAGGGCCAATGCCCTGCTGGATGAGGCCGGTTATGCGCGCGGACCCGACGGAAAGCGTTTCGCGCTGAAGCTTCTGCCCGCGCCCTATTTCAACGAAACCAGACAATTCGGCTCCTATCTTCGTCAGGCGCTTCAGGAAATCGGCATCGATGCCGAGCTGGTCAATAATGATGCCGCCGCCCACCAGAAGGCCGTCTATACCGACCACGCCTTCGATCTGGCCGTCGCGCCGCCGGTGTTCCGGGGCGATCCGGCAATCTCCACCACCATTCTCGTGCGCTCCGGCATTCCCGCTGGCGTCGGTTTCTCCAATCAGGGCGGATATGAGAACAAGGCGCTCGATACGCTGATCGACAAGGCGGCGGAAACCGTGGATACGACTGCGCGCACCGCGCTCTACAAGGATTTCCAGAAGCAGGTTACAGCCGATCTGCCGCTCATCAACGTCGCCGAATGGGGTTTCATCACGGTGGCGCGCGATACGGTCAAACATGTCGCCAGCAATCCGCGCTGGGCGGTTTCCAACTGGGCGGATACCGCGGTCGATAGTTGAGGCCGCGCCGTGAAACGTGCGACGTCTTTGCTGCGGCGAAGGGCACTCAGCGCCATTCCGGTGCTGCTGATCGTTCTCATCTTCACCTTCGTCCTGCTTGAAAATGCCTCCGGTGATGCGGTGGATGCCTATCTAGTTTCCATCGGCGGCGGCGATGCCGGGCTGCGGGACGCGCTGCGCGAGCAATATGGCCTCAACGGTTCGATGCTCGCCCGTTTCTGGCTTTATGCCAGTTCGGTGCTGCGGCTCGATCTTGGCTGGTCGCTTGCCTTTGACCGGCCGGTGCTGGGGCTGATCCTTGAGCGGCTGCCGAACACGCTGTTGTTGATGGGCAGTGCCACGGCACTCGCCTTCATCCTCGGCACCGCGCTCGGCATCGTCGCCGGCGCGCGTCCCGGCGGGCTGACGGACCGCGTACTCTCCACCTTGTCGCTCACGCTTTACGCCACACCCGGCTTCTGGCTCGGCCTCGTTCTGGCCATCGTCTTTGCCGTGCAGCTTCGCTGGCTGCCAACCTCGGGCATAGAAACCATCGCCTCGGGCAAACAGGGATTTGCAAGGGCGCTGGATATTGCCCGCCATCTCGTGCTGCCAGTCGCCAGCCTCGGCCTCATCTATCTGGCGCTGTTCCTGCGCGTCATGCGCACCGCCATGGCGGCAGTCTGGCCGCTGGATTTCGTGCTCTTTGCCGCGTCCAAGGGGCTTTCCAGACGGCGCATCGTGTTGCGTCACGTTGCCCGCAACGCGGCGCTGCCGCTCATCACTGTGCTTGGCCTGCAGGCCGCCACCATGCTGGGCGGCAGCGTGGTGATCGAAAGCGTCTTTGCCATTCCGGGTTTCGGCCGGCTGGCGCAGGAGGCTGTCAGCGGCCGCGATACGCCGCTCCTGATGGGCATTATCCTCACCAGCGCCGTCTTCGTCATCCTCGTCAATCTCGTCGTCGACATTCTCTATTCCGTTCTCGATCCGCGCATCGGCAGCGGGGAGAGTGCGGCATGAATTTCGTTCTCCGGCTCCTGCGCAGCTTCGAAGGTGTGACGGGCACCGTCATCCTCACATTGCTGGCGGTGACCGCGCTTTCCGCTCCACTCCTGTTCCCCGGTGACCCGCTGGCGATCGTCGGCGAGCCGCTGATTGCGCCCTTTACGGATGTCGCCCTGCCGCTCGGCACCGACCGGCTGGGCCGCAATGTGCTGGCCGAACTTGCCCATGGCGCGCAGGCATCGCTGCTCGTCGGCATGGGTGCGGCCGCCGCAGCACTTGTTTTCGGCACCGTTATCGGCACGATTGCCGGTTTTGCCGGCGGCCTCGTGGATGAAGCGCTGATGCGCGTCACCGATGCCTTCCAGATCGTGCCGAACTTCCTGCTGGCGCTTGCCTTCGTCAGCACCATCGGCCCCTCCATGCCGACAGTCATTCTGGCCATTGCGCTCGGCGCATGGGCGGATCCGGCACGGCTGATGCGGGCGCAGGTGCTGAGCATCCGCGAGCGCGATTATGTGCAATCCGCCCGCGCCATCGGCATGCATCCGCTGGAAATCGCCTTCCGGCAAATATTGCCCAATGCCCTGCCGCCGGTTCTGGCGCTCGCCGCCATCATCGTCGCCGCCGCCATCCTCACCGAGGCCGCGCTCTCCTTCCTCGGGCTTGGCGATCCCAATATCGTCACCTGGGGTTCGATGATCGCGGAAGGACGCAACGTGCTCCGCTCAGCGGCGTTCCTGTCCGTCATCCCCGGCATCGGCCTGCTGGTCACGGTACTCGGCGTCTACCTTCTCGGAGAAGGCATCAACAGGGCGATGGCAACGAGGAGGCAAGCGCCATGAGCGGCAACGCCCTTTGCCGGATCGACGACCTCAGCGTCCGCTACACCGCGGCCGACAGCCCGGCGCTGTGCAAGGTTTCCCTGACGATACGGCAGGGACAAAGGCTGGCGATCATCGGCGAAAGCGGCTCGGGCAAATCCACACTCGGCAAGGCAATCGCCGGTCTTCTTCCCAGAACAGTACGGGTCTCGGGCGATATATCCTGGAGCCGCGACAGTGGTCTTTTCACCGGCAGGCCGATGCCGGGGCGCGATATCGGCACGATCTTTCAGGATACCGGCGCGACGCTGAACCCGGTCCTGACCATCGGCGAACAGGTGGCCGAAGGCGCGGTGCGGCATCTCGGTCTCTCCTGGAAAGCGGCGCGCGATCTTGGCCGCGATCTTCTGGAAAAGGTGCGGCTGCCGCATCCCTCCCATCTGCTCTCCGCCTATCCGCACCAGCTTTCCGGCGGACAGAGGCAACGTGTGGCGATTGCCGCCGCCATTGCGGCGCGCCCTTCGATCCTGATTGCCGACGAGGCGACGAGCGCGCTCGACACGGTGACCCAGGCGGCCATCGCCACCCTTCTCGATGATCTCGTGCGCGAGGAAGAAAGGACGCTTGTTTTCATCACCCATGATATCGGTCTTGCCTCCAGCCTTGCCGACGACATCGCGGTTTTAAGCGCCGGAGAGCTGGTGGAACACGGCCCGGCCCGTCGGGTGCTTTCCGCGCCCGCGCATGCCTACACCCGGACCCTGCTTGCCGATTACCTCGATCTTTCGACCCCGCCGCTCGTCAGCGAGGCCGCGCCATGAACGAAACCCTTCTGAGCGTGGATGGCCTTTGCAAAAACTACCGCACCGGCGCAAGAACGGTGACGGCGCTCTCCGATATCTCGTTTTCGCTCAAGCGTGGCGAGACGCTGGGGCTTGCCGGCCCCTCCGGCTGCGGGAAATCGACACTGGCGCGCATCCTCATGCGGCTGATCCCCGCCGACGAAGGCGCGGTCCGTTTTGAAAACCGCAACTGGCTTGCACTCGGCGGCAGCGCATTGCGCGCCGCCCGGCAACAGATGCAGATGGTGTTTCAGGATACGCATGGTGCCTTCAACCCCCGCGCAACCGTCGAAGATGCCATAGGCGAGCCGTTGCGCATTCACCGCATCGTTCAGAGGCGTGACCGCCCGGCGGAAATACACCGCCTTCTCGACCGTGTCGGCCTGCCCGCCGCCTATGCCGGCCGCTCCGTTTTCGAACTTTCGGGCGGGCAGAGGCAGCGTGTGGCGATTGCGCGCGCCATTGCGCCCAAACCGTCGCTTCTCATTCTGGACGAAGCGGTCTCGGCGCTCGATGTTTCGGTTCGCCGGCAGATTCTCGAACTTCTGGTGGAAATACAGCGGGAAACGGCGATTTCCTGTATTTTCGTGTCCCACGATCTCGCCGTCATCCGCGCCGTCTGCCACCGTGTCGCGATCATGGAGACGGGTCGGATCGTCGAAATCGGCGGGACCGGGGCCATCATTTCCGCGCCGCAATCCTCAACCGCCAGAAGCCTGATCGCCGCTGCCCCTCGGCTCACCACCACCATGCAAGGATAAGACATGCCCGCCCCGGATTACGCATTGCTCCTCGACCCGCCCGCTTTCCCGGCCGAACGTTACGCCATGCTGGCCGACCGGCTGGCGGCCCTGATGGGCACAAAAAACGACGTGCTGCTGATACAGGCGGAAGCCGTGCTGGCGCTGGAGGCGGCGGCGACAAGCCTTGCGCGGCCGGGGCTGAGGGCGCTCAACATCGTCACCAGCCCCTATGGCGCATGGTTCGGCGGCTGGCTGGAGCGCGGCGGCGCGACGGTGCGCAACCTGACGGCCAGCCCGGCAAAGCCGGTGACGCTGGCCGAGGTGGAACGGGCGCTGGATGAAGGGCCGGGTTTCGATCTTCTCGCCATCGTGCATGCGGAATCGGCAAGCGGCATTCTCAACCCCCTGCCCGCCATCGCCGCGCTCGCGCAGGCCAGAGGCGTTATCACCCTTGTCGATGCCGTCGCCTCGATTGGCGGCCATGCCTTCGAGGTCGACAGGCTGGGCATTGATATCGCTGTCATCGGGCCGCAGAAGGCGCTGGCTGGCCCGGCCGGCATATCGGCCATCTCGGTCAGCCCAGAAGCGTGGGAACTTCTTTCGCACGACAAGGCGCCCAGCAACTCCATGCTCTCGCTTCTCGACCAGAAACAGCTCTGGCTGGATGCCGGCCGCGGCGCGCTGCCCGGAACGCCGGCGCCGCTGGAATTCTACGCGCTGGAGGCGGCGCTCGACAGGATTGAGGCGGAGGGTCTGCCAGCCGCCAATGAGCGCCACGAGCGGGCAGCGGCGGCCACCCGTCATGGCATCAGGGCACTCGGCATTCCCACTTGGGTGGAAGACGCGCACGCATCAGCCCTCGTTTCCACGGCGATCCTGCCGGATACCGTCGAAGCCGGAGCGTTTCTCGCCGCCATATCCAAGGAGCATGGCGCGGATATTTCCGCCGGCGTCGGCCCCGGCGCGGAGCGGCTGATAAGGCTCAACCACACCGGCCGGCGCGCGCATCCGCAAGCGGTGAAAGCCAATATCGCAGCCGTCTCAAGCGCCCTGAAAAACCTCGGCCATGCCACCGATACCGATTCCGCACTGCAAGCGGCTGCAAAGAGCTATTCCGAGGCCGCTTCGAAAGAGGTTTGACGGTACCGACAAACATTCATTGCGTGAAATCCGGCACCGGTGGAACGTCAATCACGACATTGTTGTTAAAAATAGTAGACAAATTCCGTGGCCAATCTTGACGAAATCATGGCAACGCGCGAAACTTAACACACCGTTAACTCGCGTGAAGAAGGGAACTGGCCATGGTAGCAGGGTTCAACATGCTCTCCTTTGACCTCTTTGGCATCGGCCGAAGAATGCCCGTCGTCAATGAGCGGGTGGAGACCGAGTTTCAGGACAAAACACCGCGCAGACCGGACGATGAACAGCATGATGACGACCGTGACCAGGAATATGAACTGTTCTTCTGGTCGCTTTATCCGGTGATCTAAATCACCCGCAGTGGCTCGCTGGCATGAACCTTGCCAAGAACGGCAGGTTCATTCAATGATTGCCACATGCCGTCTGGAAATGAAAAGAACTCTGCAAACAGAGACTTGTTGCTCCTGCGCCGCCTGCTGCGCGCCAGGGATCATATGGACGCGGCACCGCATGAGGCATGGCCCGTTTCACGCCTTGCAAAAGTCAGCGGTGCCTCGCAGGCGCATTTCGCAAGATCGTTTCGCGATGCCTTCGGCATACCCCCTCACCGCTATCTGCTGACCCGCCGGGTGGAGCGCGCCGTGGCGCTTTTGCGCGACACCGACTTTCCAGTCATCGACATCGCCTTGCAGACCGGCTGGAACAGCATCGGCACATTTGGCCGCGTCTTCCGCGATGTAACCGGTGAGAACCCGAGCGAAGTGCGACGACAAATGCGGCTTTCGCCTGCCAATTTCGAGCAGGTTCCCCATTGCTTCGTCAGCGCCGCCCACCGCCCCCATCTCACAATCGCAGTTTCGGAGAAGCGCCGACAGGCGAAAGGCGCTACGCATGGTGAGTGAAAGGGAGATAGCTCATGAAAAATGGTGTTCAAGTCGTCGGGCTTTACGTTCATGACCAGGACGAGGCGCTGCAATTTTATGTCGAAAAACTTGGATTTCGTGTGCATACGGACGCACGCAACGGCGATTATCGCTGGTTGACCGTGCAGCATCCGGACCAGCCGGATTTTCAGCTCGGCCTGTTTCGGCCGCAGACTCCGACCGTTGACGAGGCGACGGCGCAGGATCTGAACGAAGCCGTGGCCAAGGGCGCCATGCCGCCTTTGGTTCTGGTGGTCGAGGATTGCCAGAAGGCCTTTAACGCCATGCACAAACGCGGCGTCGAATTCACCCAGGAACCGATCACGCGTTACGGCTCGGTGGATGCGAGTTTCCGCGACCCTTCCGGCAATGGCTGGAAGCTCGTTCAGGCCCGTTGAGGCAACCGTGTGTCACATTCCATCATGGATGCTTTTTCTTGGGGGCGACTTTGATCTTGCAAAAATGGATAAGGCAGAGCCATCGGTGGTTGGGCATTCTGCTGACCGTCACCATTCTGGCGAACTTCGCTTCGATGGCTTTCGGCCCGACACCACCGGTGATCGTTTATGCCCCGCTTCTTCCGCTGACTTTGCTTGTCGCCAGCGGGCTCTACATGTTCTTCCTGCCTTATCTGGGAAAGCCACTCTCCCATTCGAAGGAGTAGGCAGGCGGGCGACGAGGCGCTGTATGTCTCACACATCAGGAACATTACGGCGGTTTTGAAGAGCGACGCTTATCGAATGTCCGAAAATATTTCAGCCCCGGGGCGGCACCCCGGGGCTGATTTTTAGCTGTTTTTTAAAAGCGATCGGCCGAAACGGCCTTGCCTTTAGTGGTTGTCGCGCGGCAGGCCCTTGGTCTGGGCGATGCGCTGATACTTCACGGCCGGTTCCAGAACCGCGCCGGTTTCCATCTGGCTGACGATGCCGCGCTGGATTTCCTGCCATGGCGTCTGGTGGTCCGGGAACTTGTAACCGCCTTCGGCCGAAAGCGCCTCGTAACGCTTGGCCAGTTCTTCACCTGAAATCAGGATATCCGCCTTGCCGCGGCCCACATCGATGCGGACGCGGTCGCCGGTCTGCAGGATGGCGAGACCGCCGCCGGCTGCTGCTTCCGGAGACGCATTGAGGATGGACGGGCTGCCCGACGTGCCGGACTGGCGGCCGTCACCGATGCAGGGCAGCGAACTGACGCCTTGCTTCAGAAGATAATCCGGTGCGCGCATGTTCACCACTTCCGCTGCACCCGGATAACCGATCGGGCCTGCACCGCGCATGAACAGGACGGTGTTGGCGTCGATGCCGAGCGACGGATCGTCGATGCGGTGATGGTAATCTTCCGGACCGTCGAACACCACGGCACGGCCTTCAAAGGCTTCCGGATCGTTCGGGTTGGAAAGGTAGCGGCCACGGAATTCTTCCGAGATCACGCTCGTCTTCATGATGGCGGAGGAGAACAGATTGCCGCGCAGAACGCGGAAGCCGGCACGCTCCTTGAGCGGCTGCTCATAGGGGCGGATGACCTTTTCGTCTTCGATGATCGCGCCACGGCAATTGTCGCCGATGGTCTTGCCGTTGACGGTCATGGCATCTTCCATGATCAGCCCCTGGGTCATCAGCTGGTTGACGACTGCGGGAACGCCACCGGCATGGTAATAATCCTCGCCGAGATATTCACCGGCCGGCTGCAGGTTGACGAGCAGCGGCACGTCTTCGCCATAGGTCTGCCAGTCATCGACCGTCAGCTCGACACCGACGTGGCGGGCAAGGCCGTTCAGATGGATCGGCGCATTGGTGGAGCCGCCGATGGCCGAATTGACGCGGATGGCGTTGATGAAGGCGTCCTTGGTCATGATATCGGAAGGCTTGAGGTCTTCCTTGACCATTTCGACGATACGCAGGCCGGTGAGGTAGGAGACTTCCTGACGGTCACGGTAAGGCGCCGGAATGGCGGCGGAGCCCGGAAGCTGCATGCCGAGCGCTTCGGCCAGCGAGTTCATGGTCGTTGCCGTGCCCATGGTGTTGCAATAACCGGTGGACGGCGCCGACGAGGCGACGAGCTTGACGAAGCCCTGATAGTCGATCTCGCCCTTGGCCAGCAGTTCGCGCGCCTTCCAGACGATGGTGCCTGAGCCGGTGCGTTCGCCACGGAACCAGCCGTTCAGCATGGGACCGACGGAAAGGGCGATGGCCGGAATGTTGACGGTGGCCGCCGCCATAAGACAGGCAGGCGTGGTCTTGTCACAGCCGATGGTCAGAACGACGCCATCGAGCGGATAGCCATAAAGCACTTCCACGAGGCCGAGATAGGCAAGGTTACGGTCAAGGCCGGCGGTCGGGCGCTTGCCTGTTTCCTGGATCGGATGGACCGGAAATTCAATCGCGATGCCGCCGGCTTCGCGGATGCCTTCGCGCAGGCGGTTTGCCAGTTCCAGATGGTGACGGTTGCACGGCGAAAGATCCGAACCGGTCTGGGCAATGCCGATGATCGGGCGGTCGGACTGAAGCTCGGCCTGGCTCAGACCAAAATTCATGTAACGCTCGAGATAAAGTGCCGTCATATCCGCATTGGCGGGGTTGTCGAACCACGCGCGCGAACGAAGCTTGCCTTGGGTTGCAGGCAGATTGTCGGATTTGGTCATGATGCAGGTCTCCAGCCGGAAGTGGCCAACGGTAAAATATTACGAAATGCGACAAGCTTATGTTGTGCGCAAGGAAAATGGAATCAGCTTTCGGAGATCACGCATAACCGACAGAGCCGGTCCAGACGAGTGGATCGGCACCGTTCTTCGGCTTTAGCCGAATATTTTTCGGTGCTTACGATGATACCGGCTATGTGCAACGGTCTCTCCCTCCCTGCCCTGGCGGATAGCGACTGGCCTTGGGCGCCACGCTCCGTTTCAAGCTGATCTATTTATTTGTATTACTATTAGATGTCATCTTGGCCTGTCAAGGCGGATTGGGCGCCATTTCGAATGCATTTTCGAAGCGAAAAAAGATGAGTAAAACACGCATAAATCTTTGATTCATTGGAATTTAAGGTGAAATTTCGTTCCAGCTGACATCAAGCAAATTTCGAAAGCGCTAAAAAACCACTTTTCAAGAGTATTACTATATGCTCATAGTATCGCCGTCACGCTGACATCATCTCTGGGAGGATAAGATGAGAAAAGCTCTTGCGGCATTCACTGTCGCCGTTTCCGCATGCCTTGCATCCAGTGTTTCCGCACAATCGCTTACCGTCGGTTTCTCGCAGATCGGCTCGGAATCCGGATGGCGCGCGGCTGAAACCACAGTCACCAAACAGCAGGCCGAAAAGCGCGGCGTCACGCTGAAATTCGCCGACGCACAGCAGAAGCAGGAAAACCAGATCAAGGCGGTGCGCGGCTTTATCGCGCAGGGTGTCGATGCAATCCTGATCGCGCCCGTTGTCGCCACCGGCTGGGACGCGGTGCTGAAGGAAGCCAAGGAAGAAAAAATCCCCGTCATCCTGCTCGACCGCCAGATCGAGGCGCCTGATGATCTTTACCTGACCGCCGTGACCTCCGATCAGGTGCACGAAGGCAAGGTTGCCGGCGACTGGCTGGTCAAGGATGTCGGCTCCAAGGATTGCAAGGTGGTGGAATTGCAGGGCACGACCGGCTCTTCGCCCGCCATCAACCGCAAGAAGGGTTTCGAGCAGGCCATCGAATCCCACAAGAACATCAAGATCGTGCGCTCGCAGACGGGTGACTTCACCCGCACCAAGGGCAAGGAAGTGATGGAAAGCTTCATCAAGGCCGAAGGCGGTGGCAAGGATATCTGTGCCGTCTACGCCCATAATGACGACATGGCCGTCGGCGCCATCCAGGCGATCAAGGAAGCCGGCCTGAAGCCCGGAACCGACATCAAGATCGTCTCCATCGACGCCGTGCCTGACATCTTCAAGGCCATGGCGGATGGCGAGGCCAATGCGACGGTGGAACTGACGCCGGACATGGCAGGTCCTGCCTTCGACGCGCTTGAAGCCTATCTGAAGGACAAGAAGGCGCCTGCGAAGTGGATCCAGACGGAATCCAAGCTTTATACGGCGTCCGATGACCCGATGAAGGTTTACGAGGCGAAGAAGGGCCTGGGGTACTGAGCCATGTCTTCGGAGGGAGCGGCGCATGGTTTGCGCCGTTTCCGCCCAGGCTGCAGAACGATCACATATGAAGCGAGCGGATGAGACTTGCTTCTTCTCCCCGCCGGGGAGAAGTCCGCGGCAGCGGGATGAGGGGGCAAGCTCTCCGAAATCCGGCAACGTTGCCCCCTCATCCGACCCTTCGGGCCACCTTCTCCCCGACGGGGAGAAGAAACAGGCGGCATCCGCTCACTCCATCTGGGATCACTCTGCGCTTTTAAGCGCCAGACCCATATCCATACGGAATTAACTCATGCCCGAAACCGCCTCTCTTCTGGAAGCACGCGCCATCGGCAAATCCTTTCTCGGGATCACGGCGCTTGATGGCGTCGATTTTTCGCTCGGGCGCGGTGAAATCCACGCGCTGCTCGGCGAAAACGGCGCGGGCAAATCGACGCTGATCAAGATCCTGACCGGGGTTTACCACCGCGACAGCGGTTCGATCTTTCTGGAGGGCGCAGAGATTTCACCCGCCAATGTCGGCGAGGCGCAGGCGCTTGGGATCGGCACGGTCTATCAGGAAGTGAACCTTCTCGAAAACCTGACGGTTGCCGAAAACCTGTTTCTCGGCCGCCAGCCGCGCCGTTTCGGGCTGATCGACCGCAGCGAGATGCAGAAAAAATCGCAGGCGCTGCTTGCCCAATACGGGCTTTCGATTGACGTCAGCGCGCTTCTCTCCAGCTATTCCGTCGCCATCCGCCAGATCATCGCCATTGCCCGCGCCGTCGATCTTTCCGGCAAGGTGCTGGTGCTGGACGAACCCACCGCCAGCCTTGATGCCCATGAAGTCGAGATGCTGTTCGGCGTCTTGAGAAACCTGCGCGCACGCGGCATCGGCATCGTCATCATCACCCACTTCCTCAATCAGGTCTATGATATCGCCGACCGGGTGACGGTGCTGCGCAACGGCCGCCTTGTCGGCACCCGCGACATTGGCAGCCTGCCGAGATCCGAACTGATCTCGATGATGCTCGGCCGCGAGCTTCAGCACATCACCCATGAACATCAGGCGACCGAAGATACGGTTGCCGAGGGCGAGCCGCCGATCCGTTTCGAAGGTTACGGCAAACGCGGCAGCATCGCCCCCTTCGATCTCGGCATCCGCCCCGGCGAAATCGTCGGTGTTGCCGGGTTGCTCGGTTCGGGCCGAACGGAAACAGCCTTCCTGCTGTTCGGCATCGACCGGCCGGATACCGGAAAGGCTGTCATCGACGGCCAGACGGTGGCGATTTCTTCGCCGGAGGCCGCCATCACCGCCGGGTTCGGTTTCTGTCCAGAAGAGCGCAAGACTGACGGCATCATCGGCGACTTTTCCGTCACCGACAATATCGCGCTGGCGCTTCAGGCCCGTCAGGGCTGGGCGCGGCCGATCTCACGTCGGCAGAAAGCCGAACTGGCCGAAAGCTTTATCAAGTCGCTCGATATCCGCCCCGCCGATCCCGACCGGCCGATCAAATTCCTGTCCGGCGGCAACCAGCAGAAGGCCATTCTGGCACGCTGGCTCGCCACCCATCCCCGGCTGCTGATCCTCGATGAGCCGACACGCGGCATCGATATCGGCGCGCATGCGGAAATTCTGAAAATGATCGAAAAACTCTGCAGCGAAGGCATGTCGCTGGTCGTCATCTCCTCCGAACTGGAGGAACTCACCGCCGTCGCGCACCGTGTCGTCGTGCTGTCCGACCGCCGCCATGTCAGCGAGTTGAAGGGCGGCGAAGTGACCGCAGATAACATCATGCGGGCGATTGCCGATGCGGCAAAAACGGAGGCGGCATGATGGCAGCAGTGACACGACGCCTGAAAAGGCTTGCTCCGCAGCTTGCCGCGCTCTTCATCATTCTGGCAGCGATTACAATCCTTTCGCCGGGTTTCCTGCATGTCTCGTTCCAGAACGGCAGGCTCTATGGCAGTCTAGTGGATATTCTGGTGCGCGCCGCACCGGTTGCGCTTTTGACCATTGGCATGACGCTGGTCATCGCCACCAAGGGCATCGATCTGTCCATCGGCGCTGTCATCGCCATCTGCGGCGCGGTCGCGGCCACGCTCATCAGCAATGGCCATTCCATCCCTTCTGTCATCGTCATCTCGCTTGCGGTCGGCATTGCCTGCGGGTTGTGGAACGGCGTGCTTGTCGCCCTTCTCGACATACAGCCGATCATCGCCACGCTGATCCTGATGGTGGCGGGGCGCGGCATCGCCCAGCTCATCACCGAAGGCGTCATTCTCACCTTCAACAATGACGGTTTTTCCGCCATCGGCTCCGGCTCATTCGCAGGCATTCCGCTGCCCGTCATCATCTGGGTGGCGGCGGCGCTCGTCATCGGCCTTCTGGTGCGCAAGAGCGCGCTGGGCTTCCTCATCGAAGCGACCGGCATCAATCGTCGCGCGGCAGCGCTTGCCGGGGTACGGGCCCGCTTCCTCCTGTTTTTCGTCTATGCGGTTTCCGGTCTCTGCGCCGCCATCGCCGGCATGATCGTCACCGCCGATATTCGCGGTGCGGATGCCAATAATGCCGGGCTGTGGCTGGAGCTGGACGCGATCCTTGCGGTGGTCATCGGCGGCACATCGCTGAATGGCGGGCGCTTCTCCATCACCGCCTCGCTGATCGGCGCGCTCATCATCCAGACCATCAATACCGGCATTCTCGTCTCGGGCTTTCCGCCGGAATTCAACCTCATCATCAAGGCGGGCATCATCATGGTGGTGCTGACGCTGCAATCGCCGGCGATCATGGCCGTCCTCGGTTTCGTGAAAGCGCCGAAGCCGCACGTCAAACCGGCGGCCACCAATGGCATGACCAAGGAAGGAACCGCGCGATGATCCACAGTCGCAACCTGCCCTTCCTCACCACGCTGACGATCTTCGTGATCGCCTATCTTCTCTGCGTGCTGCAATATCCGGCGATCTTCTCGACACGGGTGATCGGCAATCTCTTGACCGACAATGCCTTCCTCGGCATCGCGGCCGTGGGCATGACCTTCGTCATCCTGTCGGGCGGCATCGATCTGTCCATCGGTTCGGTCATCGCCTTCACCAGCGTCTTCGTCGCCGTCATGGTCGGCACCTATAATATCCATCCGCTGCTGGCCTTCGCCATCGTGCTGGTGGTCTCCACCCTGTTCGGCTGCCTGATGGGGGCGATGATCCGTTTCCTGTCCATCCCGCCCTTCGTGGTGACGTTGGCCGGCATGTTTCTGGCGCGCGGCGCGGCTTACCTTATCTCCACCCAGTCTGTTCCGATCTCGCATCCGTTCATCGATGCGATACAGGGGTTTTATTACCGTTTCCCCGGCGGCGGCAGGTTGACGGCGCTCGCCATGCTGATGCTTCTCGTCTTTGCCGCCGGCATGCTGATCGCGAGCCGCACCCGCTTCGGCGCCAATATCTATGCGCTCGGCGGCAACCCGCAATCGGCCGAGCTGATGGGCGTGCCGATCGGCGCGACGACCATCGGCATCTATGCGCTTTCCGGTTTCCTCTCCGGCCTCGCCGGCATCGTCTACACGCTCTACACCTCGTCGGGTTATTCGCTGGCGACGGTTGGGGTTGAACTCGACGCCATTGCCGCCGTCGTCATCGGCGGAACGCTGCTCACCGGCGGCACCGGGCTGGTGGCGGGAACCTTCATCGGCCTGCTGATCCAGGGGCTGATCCAGACCTATATCGTTTTTGACGGAACACTGTCCTCCTGGTGGACGAAAATCGTCATCGGCGTGCTGCTTTTCGTCTTCATCGTGTTGCAGCGCGCAATCATCTGGTATTCAAACAGGAGACTGGCCGGACCGCATCCGGCATAACCGCAAACGGAGGCTTGCTTGGGGCTGCTCGAAACGACGATAAGCGGACGAAAACGCCGGAACAGCCACGCCCATGTGGTCTCCGAACTCGGCAGCGCCATCGTCTCGGGCCGAATTGCGGAAGGTTCCCTGCTGCCCAACGACGCCGAACTGTCCTTACGTTTCGGCGTCTCGCGCACCGTGCTGCGCGAAACCATGAAGACGCTGGCGGCGAAGCGGCTGGTGGAACCGAAAGCAAAGGTCGGCACCCGCGTTCTTGATCGCTCAAGCTGGAATTTCTTCGATCCTGACGTGCTCGGCTGGCGCTGCGAAGCCGGCATAGACGAGGAGTTCGTCACGCATCTGGCGGAAATCCGTCTGGCGCTGGAGCCGGCAGCCGCAGCAGCAGCGGCCCTGCAGGCCTCCAATGATGATATCGTTTCGCTTTACGTCATCGCCGCGAAATTCGATAATCCGCAGCATACGCCGGAAAGCATCGCCAAGGTCGATCTCGAATTCCACCTTGCCGTGGCGCATATGTCCGGCAACCCCTTCATGCGCTCGGCAAGCGGGCTGATTGAAGCCGCGCTCGCCATTTCCTTCCAGCTTTCGTCGCCGGCCGCCTCACCCGGCACCATCGCCGAAATCGCCTCGAACCATCTGCGCATCGTGCATGCCATTGCCGCACGTGATGCCGATGCCGCCATAAAAGCCATGCGCCACGTGATCGAGGTGGGCAAGGACCGGACCCAGAAGGCGATCAAGACGCCCTGAAGAGACTGCCGCTCCCCTGTCTTCGGAAGCGAGAAACGGGTCGCAACGCCCTGAAAAGAATCAGAGAAAATTCAGCGTCACCAGCGCCAGCAAAAGGTAGCGCCCGACCTTGGCGATGGTGACCAGCAGCAAAAAGACCGGCAGCGGCTCTTTCATGATGCCGGCCGCAACCGTCAGCGGATCGCCGATCAATGGCGCCCAGCTTAAAAGCAGCGACCACCGGCCGTAACGCCGATACCAGTTCTGGGCGCGTTGCAGCGCGGCCTCGCCGACGGGAAACCAGCGCCTGTGCCTGAAACCTTCGATACCGCGGCCAAGCAGCCAGTTGACGAAGGAGCCGGCCACATTGCCGGCACTGGCGACGGCCACCAGCAGCCAGACCGGCTGCGATTTCAGGAGGATGAGACCGGCCAGCGCCGCCTCCGATTGCATGGGCAGAATGGTCGCCGCCACAAACGCCGTCAGAAACAAACCCGCATATACCGCCAGATCGGCCATTGTCCGCCCTTCATCATCAGCGAATTCCGCCGCTGCCCCTGAAGTGCCGGATGATGGCACGCACCGTCAAGCACGCCCTGACATCACTGAGGGGATATCAGGCCGAATTCGTCGCGATGACACGCACAATATCGTCATGATCCACCTCCAGCAGCGCCTTGTGAATGGACAATTGCCTGATATCACCGGATGCGGACAGGATGACGATCACCGTTTCGCGTGGCGGGCAATCCGGCAGGGCGCAGGACAGCTCGCTGACGGTGACGATGTCATCCGCATGCAGATTTAACAGGTCGCGCGCCCATTGTTTCAGAAGCCGGGCCTGCGAGACGAGCGCGGAGCCGCTGCGCGCAAGGGGGTTGTTCATGAAACACCCTTTCGCCTCGCCTGCGAGGCCAATGTGTCGAAAAGGTCGCGGATCGGCTGTTGCGGCATATCCATGCCGATCAGCACGAGACGCGTGGCACGGTCGCCATCCGGCCAGCTTTCCAGCCTTGCCAGCGGATAAAGCCGGTGCTGCACGGCGTGGGCAACCACCGGCCGATCCGGATCGTCCGTCGCCTGGAAAATACCTTTCAGCCGCAGCAGGCCGGAATGCACGTTGCTGGTGACGAGTTCGAGAAAGGTAACGATCATCTGCGGATCAAGAGCGCCGTCGAAAGTGAGATCAAAAGCCTCGACGCCGACACCATGGCGGTTGATATCATGGACATGGTCCGCATGCAGGCTCAGCCTGTCGGCCGCCAGCCATCCCGGCACATCCTCCGGCTTGCCG
This sequence comes from Agrobacterium tumefaciens, assembly GCF_005221385.1. Lineage (NCBI taxonomy): Bacteria > Pseudomonadati > Pseudomonadota > Alphaproteobacteria > Hyphomicrobiales > Rhizobiaceae > Agrobacterium > Agrobacterium tumefaciens. Next base: position 225,399 of record NZ_CP039904.1, read on the forward strand.
CGCAGCGAGTAATTCTTCGTTGCAAAAAGCGACATGAGATCGAAGCCGGCCGCATTGCGGTCATGCAACAGGGCGGCGGGGTTGAGGTCTGCAAGGCCTTCACGGTCCATCGCGGTCGCGTCGGCAAGGTCGGTTTTCGTCAGGACAATGTGGTCGGCAAAGGCAAGCTGTTTCCAGCCTTCAATGAAACTGTCGAGCATCGCCCGGCCGGACGTGACATCGAAGACAGTGACCACGCCGGAAAGATGAAAGTGCCGGGCGACGATATGGTCGCGCAGGCCAAGCGCCGGTGTGCCGCCGGCAATCAGGCTGTTGATGATCGGCGCGGGATCGGCAAGTCCCGTCGTTTCGATAACGACACGCGAGATTTCCGGCATCACCCCTTCCAGAAAGGCCTGATGCAATTCGTAAAGCGAGGTGCGGATATCGCTGGTCGCGTTGCAGCAGATGCAACCCGTCGTGGTTCTGAAATACCGTTCCGAACCGCTGCGCACCAGACCGTGATCGATGGGCACGGATCCGAATTCATTGACGATGACGGCGGCGTCACGCATGGCCGGTTCGTTCAGAAGCTCGTTCAGCAGGGTAGTCTTTCCCGCACCCAGAAAGCCGGTAAGCAGGGTGACCGGCACCGTCCTGACGGGCGGGGAGACAGCAGTGTCATCTCCTCGCGCAACCGTTTTCTTCCGCTTCATTCCGAACACATCCACACCTTTTAACCGCATAAAATCCGCGGCAGCTTAATATGTAATGTAATAACATATCAATACTATTCTGAAAGCATCCGACACTCCCCATCATCGTTACCCGGCTGCGAAAAATCATGCGGCCCGAGGCGTCGGCATAGAGACGCATGAAAAAACCATGAGCAGGAAAAATGGAATAATAAAATCGTTTCTTTCACTTTCGTTTTATTCGTTCCACGCTCTATTGCATTTTCGTTCAAGTTCGTTTTTAATTCCAAATGCTAATACAGAAAAGATCGCCCACAGCTGGATCGAGGAGGAAGGCTGTAATAAGGGACTGTATCTTTTACTGTTTTCACAATGGGAGGAATCGCCTTGAAAAAACTCAGCTACCGCCTTGCTGCGGCATCCGCGCTTTCGTTTTTTGTCACATCGAATGCTTTCGCTGCGACGGAGATCCAGTGGTGGCACGCCATGACCGGCGCCAATAACGAAGTCGTGGACGCGCTTGCGAAAGAGTTCAACGACAGCCAGAAAGACTACAAGATCACGCCCGTCTTCAAGGGCACCTATCCGGAAACCCTGAATGCCGGCATTGCCGCCTTCCGCGCCAAGCAGCCGCCGGCCATCATTCAGGTCTTCGATGCCGGTTCCGGCGTGATGATGGGTGCCGCCGGTGCCATCAAGCCGGTGGCGGATGTGCTGAAGGAAGGTGGCTACACCTTCAACAAGGATGAATATCTGGCCGGCATCGTCGCCTATTATTCCAAGCCTGACGGCACCATGCTGTCCTTCCCTTACAATTCGTCCTCGCCGATCCTCTATTACAACAAGGATGTCTTCCAGAAGGCTGGCCTCGATGCCGCCAATCCGCCGAAGACCTGGCCGGAAGTTTTCGAAGCCGCCAAGAAGATCAAGACCAGCGGTGCAGCGCAGTGCGGTTTCACCTCCACCTGGCTTACCTGGATCCAGACCGAAAACTTCGCCGCCTGGAACAATGTCTCCTATGGCAGCAATGAAAACGGGCTTGGTGGTACGGATGTGAAGCTTGCGGTCAATGCGCCGCTCTTTGTCGAGCATTTCCAGGCCATCGCCGATCTCGCCAAGGACGGCACCTTCCGTTATGGCGGACGCACCTCGGAGGCCAAGCAGCTGTTCATGTCCGGTGAATGCGGCATCCTGACCGAATCCTCCGGCGGTCTCGGCGATATCGTCAAGACCGGCATGAATTACGGCATCGGTCAGCTGCCCTATTACGAGGGCCATGGTCCGCAGAACACCATTCCCGGCGGCGCCAGCCTCTGGGTCTTCGGCGGCAAGAGCGACGCCGAATATAAGGGTGTTGCCGAATTCTTCCATTTCCTCTCGCAGACCAAGATCCAGTCTCGCCTGCATCAGGTCTCCGGCTACATGCCGGTAACGATCGCGGCCTATGAGGAAACCAAGAAATCCGGCTTCTACGACAAGAACCCTGCCCGCGAAACGCCGCTGCTGCAGATGATGGGCAAGCCGCCGACAGAAAACTCCAAGGGCGTGCGCCTCGTGAACCTGCCGCAGGTGCGCGACATCATGAACGAAGAGTTCGAGGCGATGCTGGCCGGCAAGCAGGATGCGAAAGCCGCCCTCGACAAGATCGTGGAGCGCGGTGACGCAGCCATCAAGCAGGCCGCCGGCAACTAAACGATCCCTGCCACCGCCCGCGCTCTCACAGGGTGCGGGCGGCGTTTCCATCTCATCAGGAGATCGCCGTGCAAAGCGTCGTATTCCCCAACAAGATCCTGCCTTATCTGCTGGTCGCACCGCAGATCATCCTGACGGTGATCTTCTTTTTCTGGCCCGCAAGCCAGGCGCTCTACCAGTCGACCATGCGCGAGGACGCCTTCGGGCTGAACAGCAATTTCGTCGGTCTGGCCAATTTTTCCGCGGTGCTGTCAGATGAGAGCTATCTCAACTCCCTGCACGTCACCGTCATCTTCAGTGTGCTGACCGCACTCGTCTCCATGGGACTTGCGTTGCTGCTGGCGACGGCGGCTGACCGCGTGGTGCGCGGCAAGGGCTTTTACCGCACCATGATGATCATGCCCTATGCCGTGGCGCCTGCTGTCGCCGGCATGTTGTGGCTGTTCATGTTCAACCCGGCCATGGGAACCTTCTCTTATATCCTGCGCCGCAACGGCATCATGTGGGATCCGCTGCTCGACGGCAATCAAGCCATGCTGCTGGTGGTCGCCGCCGCTGCGTGGAAGCAGATCAGCTATAATTTCCTGTTCTTTGTCGCAGGCTTGCAGGCAATTCCGAAATCATTGCTGGAAGCCGCCTCCATTGACGGCGCGCGCGGTTCGCGGCGCTTCTGGACCATCGTTTTCCCGCTGCTGGCGCCGACAACCTTCTTCCTTCTGGTCGTCAACACGGTTTACGCCTTCTTCGATACCTTCGGCATCATCCATGCCGTCACCGGCGGCGGCCCCGCCAAGGCGACGGAAACGCTGGTTTACAAAGTCTATAATGATGGCTTCGTGAACCTGAACCTCGGCTCTTCCGCCGCGCAATCGGTCATCCTGATGGTGATCGTCATTGCGCTCACCGCCTTCCAGTTCCGCTTCGTCGAGAAGCGCGTGCATTACGGCTGAGGATTTCACAATGATTGAAAATCGCCCGGTCGCCCGCATGGTCGCCCATCTGATGCTCATTCTCGGCATCATCGTTGTGGCCTTCCCGATCTATTACACCTTCGTCGCTTCTTCCATGACGTCGACGGATATCATCCGCCCGCCCATGTCGCTTTTGCCTGGCGACCATCTGAGCACCAATTACACCGACGCCATGGCCGGCGGCGTTGAAAGAGTGGTCGGCGTCAGCCTCGAGCGGCTGCTGTTCAACAGCTTCGTCGTGGCGCTCGCCATCGCCATCGGCAAGATCGTCATTTCGTTCCTGTCGGCCTTCGCCATCGTGTTTTTCCGCTTTCCCTTCCGCATGGGCTTTTTCTGGATGATCTTCATCACGCTCATGTTGCCGGTGGAAGTGCGTATCCTGCCCACCTACAAGGTCATCGTCGATCTTGGGCTGATCGATACCTATGCGGGACTGACGCTGCCGCTGATGGCATCTGCCACGGCAACCTTCCTGTTCCGGCAGTTCTTCCTGACCATTCCCGGTGAGCTGGTCGAGGCGGCGCGTATCGACAATGCCGGTCCGTTCCGCTTCATGCGCGATATTCTGCTGCCGCTGTCGAGAACCAATATCGCAGCACTTTTCGTGATCCTGTTCATCTATGGCTGGACCCAGTATCTCTGGCCGCTGCTCGTGACCAACGACGCAAAGATGAACACGATCATCATCGGCCTCAAGCGCATGGTGGATTTCACCGACGCTTCGACGCCCTGGAATTATGTGATGGTGACGGCGATCCTCGCCATCATCCCCCCGATTATGGTTGTGGTGCTGATGCAGCGCTGGTTCGTCAAAGGTTTGGTGGAGACCGAAAAATAATGGCAAAAATTGCGCTGAAAGACGTCCGCAAGGTTTATGGCGGCAATGTCGATGCGATCAAGGGCGTATCGATGGACATCGCCGATGGCGAAATGATCGTGCTGGTCGGCCCCTCCGGCTGCGGCAAATCCACGCTGCTGCGCATGATCGCCGGGCTGGAAAGCATATCGGGCGGCGAGATCGTCATCGGCGACCGCGTCGTCAACGATCTTGAACCCTCCGACCGCGACATCGCCATGGTGTTCCAGAATTATGCACTTTATCCGCATATGACGGTGCGGCAGAACCTTGCCTATGGCCTGAAGAACCGCAACACGCCGAAGGAGGAGATCGAGCGGCGCATCACCGAGGCGGCCAAGGCGCTGGAGATCGAGCAGTTCCTGGAGCGCAAGCCGCGCCAGCTTTCCGGTGGCCAGCGCCAGCGCGTGGCCATGGGCCGCGCCATCGTGCGCAAGCCGGCCGCCTTCCTGTTCGACGAGCCGCTCTCCAACCTCGATGCCAAGCTGCGCGTGCAGATGCGTGTGGAAATCCGCCGCCTGCAGCGTTCGCTCGCCACGACCAGCGTTTATGTCACCCATGACCAGATGGAGGCCATGACGCTGGCTGACAGGCTGGTGGTGCTGAATGCCGGCCGCATCGAGCAGATGGGCACGCCGATCGAGCTTTACGAAAAACCGGCGACCACTTTCGTCGCCACCTTCATCGGCTCGCCTTCCATGAACCTTCTCGCCCATGGCGCAGCCTCATCCACTGGCTCGACCGGCTGGTCGGTGAACGGCGCGACAGTGCTACCGCAAACTGTCGCAACGCTCGGCATTCGCCCTGAAGATATCACCCTTGCGACGGAAGCCCCTGCCGACGCCGCCTTCGCCGGCACCGTGCAGGTGGACGCCGTGGAACTGGTCGGCGCCGAAAGCTATGTACACGGCTCTTTCGCCGATGGCACCACCATCGTCTTCCGCGTCCACGGCCGCTCGCAACTGCGCATCGGCGAGACACTGAAGATTGCCGCCCAGGCGAAGGATTTCCATCTGTTCGATACGACGGGCAAGCGGATTTAAACTTATCGACGAAAATCGAACACCCGCCATTCGGCGGGTGTTCGAGCATCGCCAAAACCTCGGGCAGTCCCCTACCACGCCAACTCCACCTGCGGCCGGCCGTTGGAGGTTTTTTCCACCGTGCGGCCGGATGCGTCGATATTGCAGTGGACGCGCTGCCGGAAGGCGGAGAAGCTTTCGAAGGTCACGACGTCGACGGGATTATCGAGATGGAGGGTGAGGCGATAGCGTTCCGGGTCACCGCCGAGCGTCTGGACGCCGAGCACGGAGGCGACGAAAGGCTGGCCGAGATAAAGGCCTTCCACTCTCGAACCCAGAAGATAGGGATTGAAGGCGGGGCGGTTTCCGGCTGCCGCATGCAGGGTATTCCAGTCACGGAAGCCATATTGCGCGGCGATGAGTTCCAGCGCCTTTGAGTGGGTGATTGTCTGTCCCTGTTCCTCAAGCGCTGAGCGCAGGCGTTTTGCCTGTTCTTTCAGCCCCTCAAGGGCGGGAAGCGGTTTGGACACGTGCATAACGGTTCTCCAACATTGACATGCCGAATTTTCCGAAGGGGGTCCGCGTTGCCATCGACGACATGCAAAACATGGGATGACCGTTATCAGGGATAAGAGCTTCACCAGGGGCAAAAATGCCTGCGGACGGCCGGGGCTCTCTGCCCGTGGCCGTCCGTATAACTCAGAACGCGCCGCCCGTCAAAGGCGGCGCTGAAGCCGTTCCGGGATCAGAAGCGATAGGTGATGCCAGCGCCGATCAGCCAGGGATCGAGCTTCGCCTTGCCGCTGATCGGTGTACCACCCAGTTCGGCGGTCCAGTCGGTCTTCAGGAAGATTTTTTTCACGTCGAAGTTCACGCCCCAATGCTCGTCGAGCATATAGTCGAAACCGACCTGCACGGCAGCACCTAGCTTGTTCTTGACGTCGAGATTGCTGAAGCCGGGCTCTTCGGACTGGTTGTAGAACAGCGAATAGTTCACGCCTGCACCGATATAGGGCTTGAAGGCGCCGAAATCGGTGAAGTGATATTGCAGCGTCAGTGTCGGCGGCAGCAGCCATGTCTTGCCGACCGGCGTGCCGGCCAGCACACCCTCGCCATTGATCTTGGCATAGGTGGTGCCGAGAATGAGTTCAGCGGCAAAATTCGGAGTGAAGAAATAGGTGATGTCCAGTTCCGGGATCACTGTATCCGAATAGGAAAGGCCGGCACCCGGCACACCGTCAACGCTGCCGCTGTCATTGGTGATGACGCCGAGACCGCGCACGCGCAGCATCCACGGGCTTGCCGCCGCAATTGCCTCTTCGGCGGTGGGCGCCGGTGCTGGCGGGGCCAGATCGGCGGCCATGGCATTGGCCGATACCAGCATCGCCGCAACACTAACCGCAACGCTGGCAAGCAAGGCGGTTCTTTTGTTCCTGTTCGTCATTCCATCTCTCCTTTAGCGCAGCCTGCATCCGTTCGGACATTCCCCAGGGCGCATCTCACCTTCTCGAACCGGCGCATCGGAACTTGCCGATGCCACAGCCGTCACCGGGCAACCCAGAAACCGGCTGATGACGGCCGGCTGCGAATCCTCGGTGCCAAGACCGTCACGGCCACTATGGCGAAGGGCGGGACACACCAATTGAGATGGATCAAACCGTCACGGCATTGCCCCCTGCAGACGACGTACGAGCGAAGATTGTGACAATTGCGCAACAAAAGAAGGCGAGAGACAGGCGCGAAATTGCCCTGGAACAGCGCACAAAAAAGGCGGGAGATGATCCCCCGCCGCGCTTTTTCAACAATGGACTTCCGTGTCAGACGTAACGATTGACGACGTTTTCCAGATATTCCTGACGACCGGATTTCGGCTCGGGATTGATATCCTCCCGCTCCACCAGCGCGGTAATCTCGTCAAGCTTCAGTTCGCCGCGCAGCATCTTCTGGGCCTCCGGCGAATCCCACTTGGCGTAACGCTCCGCAAGCGGCTTCGACAGCGCGCCGTCCTCGACCATCTTCGCCGCCGCCTTCAGGCCGCGGGCGCAGCAATCCATGCCGCCGATATGACCGATCAGCAGATCCTGCGGATCGAGCGACTGGCGACGCAGCTTGGAATCGAAATTGGTGCCGCCATTCTTGAAGCCGCCACCAGCAAGCACGTGGTAGTAGGCGAGCGCCATTTCCGGCACGTTGTTGGGGAACTGGTCGGTATCCCAACCGGACTGGTAATCGTTGCGGTTCATGTCGATGGAGCCGAAAATGCCGAAGGCATTGGCCATGGCCAGCTCATGTTCGAAGGAATGGCCGGCGAGAATGGCATGGCCCTGCTCGATATTGACCTTCACTTCCTTTTCCAGACCGTTCTTCTGCAGGAAGGCATAAACGGTGGCGACGTCGTAGTCGTACTGGTGCTTGGTCGGCTCCTGCGGTTTCGGCTCGATCAGGATCGTGCCTTCAAAGCCGATCTTGTATTTATATTCCACCACCAGGTTGAGGAAGCGGCCCAGCTGGTCAAGCTCACGCGACAGATCGGTGTTGAGCAGGGTTTCGTAACCTTCGCGGCCGCCCCACAGAACGTAGTTCGCGCCGCCGAGCTTCTTGGTGGCGTCCATGCAGGTCTTCACCGTGGCGGCGGAGAATGCAAAGACATCAGGGTCCGGATTGGTTGCCGCACCGGACATGAAACGCCGGTTGGAGAAAAGGTTCGCGGTGCCCCACAGCAATTTTACGCCGGTCTGAGCCTGCTTTTCAGCAAAATAATCAACGATTTCGTTGAGGTTCTTCGTGTTTTCAGCAAAGTTTTTGCCTTCCGGGCGCACATCGGCGTCATGGAAGCAATAAAATGGCGAACCGAGCAGCGAGAAGAATTCGAAGGCCACATCTGCCTTCAGCTTCGCAGCCTGCATGCTGTCTTCGAACCACGGGCGCTGGAAGGTCTGGCCGCCGAAGGGGTCTCCACCCGGCCAGGTGAAGGTATGCCAGTAGGCCACCGCGAAACGCAGGTGATCTTCCATGCGCTTGCCGGCAACGACTTCATCGGGGTTATAGTGGCGGAAGGCCAGCGGATTGGTGCTGTCGGGGCCTTCATATTTGATCTTGGCGATATCGCCGAAAAAACCTGTGCTCATGGTGATCCTCCTCTTGGGGTGGGTTAGGTGGTGTTCGGTATAGGTTGGAGGGCGCGGCTCACCCCCCTCTGTCCTGCCGGACATCTCCCCTCAAGGGGGGAGATCAACAAGCGGCTACGTCTTGTCCTCACGCGAGGTTGAAGATGGAGCGAGAGGTAGCGTTCTGCCGATCTCCCCCCTTGAGGGGGAGATGCCCGGCAGGGCAGAGGGGGGTAAACCGCACACTCCGCGTCTCAATGCGAAAGCGCCCGAATAGCCGGATAAAGCGCGTGATACCGCCGATAGGCCTCCTCATAGGCCCCGGCCAGATCAGCCACCGGCTCAATCGTCCGCGCCGTCTCCGGCTGCGAGCAGACCGCCACCGGATCGGCGCCTGTCGCGGCGATGAGGCCAAGGCGAGCAGCACCGAAGGCCGCACCGAAATCACCTTCTGCCGGAATATCCACCGGCACGCCGAGCGAGGTGGCAATCGAGGCAAGCCAATAGGCCGAGCGCGAGCCGCCGCCGATGGCGGTGACGCGGGAGATCGAGGTGCCGGCGGATTTCAGCGCTTCGAGATTGTCCCTGATAGCAAAGGTCACACCTTCCAGCACCGCCTGGGTCAGCGCCTTGCGGTCGCTTTCATGCGAAAGACCGATGAAGGAGCCACGAATGGCCGCGTCATTATGCGGGGTGCGCTCGCCGGAAAGATAGGGCGCGAAGGTAACGCCGGTGGGCGCAAGCAGTGTCTCGCCCAGCTCGCCGGTCAGATCGGCGGCGGATTGCCCGGTGAGGCGGGAATACCAGTTCAGCGCATCGGTGGCGGAGAGGATGACGCCCATCTGGTGCCAGGTGTTGGGCAGCGCGTGGCAGAAGGCGTGCACGGCGCTTTCCGGCTTCGGCAGATAGGAGGCATTGGCGGCGAAGAGCACGCCGGATGTACCAAGCGAAACGAAGGCGTGGCCCTCCTTCACCGTGCCCATGCCGCAGGCGGAGGCGGCGTTGTCACCCGCACCGCCGGCCACCACGGCACGGCCGGAAATGCCCCATTCACCGGCGAGTTCGGCGCGAAGAACGCCCGCCTCATCCGTACCTTCCACCAGCGACGGCATGTGTTTTTCATAAAGGCCGGTGGCGGCGAGAAGTTCGGAAGACCATTTGCGCGCGCCGGTATCAAGCCATGAGGTGCCGGCGGAGTCCGACATCTCGGAGATATATTCGCCCGTCAGCCACAGCCGCAGATAATCCTTCGGCAACAGCACCTTGGCCACTTTGGCGAAGATTTCAGGTTCGTTCTTCGCCACCCAGGCAAGCTTCGGCGCGGTGAAGCCGGGGAAGACGATATTGCCGGTGATCCTGCGGAAACGTGGATCGGCGTCGAGTGCTGCGGCCTCGGCATGGGAGCGGGTGTCGTTCCACAGGATGCAGGGGCGCAGTACCTTGCCCTCGGCATCAACAAGCGTCGCGCCATGCATCTGGCCGGAAAGGCCGATGCCCTTCACTGCGGCAAGCTCCTTCGGGAACTTCTGCTTCAGGCCGCCGACGGCGGTTTTCGCGGCGGCGATCCAGTCCGCCGGATCCTGTTCCGACCAGCCATGATGCGGACGCGAAACCTCCAGCGAGCCATTGGCCGAACCGACAATCTTCTGATCGCCATCCATCAGCAGGGCTTTGATGCCTGAAGTGCCAAGATCGAGACCGAGATACATGTATTTCTCCATTCCGGCGCTCCATGCGCCACTTTCAGCGTTTTTTAAAAGTCACCGCATTTCCGGACGGAAAACCGGCGGCCACTTTTCCTGGAAATGCTCTCATCAGGGAAGATTGTCCCTGAGGAATATGTCGATACGGATACGTTCCTGCGCTGCGATGACGGGCTGGCCGTCGGCACGCGCTTTCAACACGCGGATGGCGCTGCGCACCTCATGGCCGGCATCCTGATTGAGCACGGCGTCAAGCACGCCTTCCCGCAGCGCATTGGCGGTGTTTTCCGTCAGTTCATGGGCAATGACAGACAGCGACCTTTCACCGCCGGCGGCTCGGAGCGCCCGGATGAGGCCGCGATTGCCGGCGCCGAGACTGTAGATGCCGGAGAGTGCAGCATTGCCAAGCGCTCCGGAAACCAGCGCCTCGACGGTTGCCGGGTCATCCTTGCCCTCCAGCACCGGCAGAAGCCGCAATTGCGGAAATTCGGCTTCGATGACCGCGCGAAAACCCTCCAGACGTTCGCGATGGTCGCGCACCAGCATGGAACCGGCGACAACAGCGATATCGCCACCGCAGCTGGAGAGGAAACGTCCCATCAGGCTCGCCGCCGTGCGCCCCGCCGCGGCATTGTCGACACCGGCATAATGGTCGCGGCGCGAGCCGGAAAGATCGGACACCAGCGTCACCGTGGCGATGCCGTCTTCCGCCAGCCGGTCTGCCGCTTCCGCCACATCTTGCGAATCCGTGGCGACGAAAGCCACGCCCGACGGTTTTTCCCGCCGTGCCACCTCCAGAGCCTCGGTCAGCGCCGCGGCATTAAAGGGCGGCACCTCAATGATACGGATCGCCGTGCGCTCCAGATGGGAGCGGGAGGCGGCGGCCCGAACCTCGGCCCTCAACGTTGCCATGAAGGAATTGTCGTTGCCCGGCAGGATGAAGACCAGCGAGTAATTACGGCCCTTGGCCAGATTGGCGGCGGCGATATCGCGCACATAACCAAGCTCGGCAATCGCCGCCTCCACGCGGGCGCGGGTGGCGGCGTGAACGCCCGGACGCATGTTCAGCACCCGGTCGATGGTGGCGAGGCTGACGCCTGCGCGCTCGGCAATATCATGAACTGTCGGCTTCATGGCTCCTCCCCTCGCCTTTGAATATCCAGCTTTGAGGCCGAGGTAAACCGAAAAATGATGTACGTACCTCATATTTCTTCGGAAGGCGGTATCGGGTTGGCGGCTCTTGGCGAAACGGTGCCGCGCGTTTCTTCTCCCCGAGGGGGAGAAGGTGGCCCGAAGGGTCGGATGAGGGGGCCAGCTCTCGGTTATCTCTACCCTCGCCCCCTCATCCCGCTGCCGCGGACTTCTCCCCGGCGGGGAGAAGAAATGTGCCGCCCCCGCTCGCTCCATATTCAAAACAAAAAAGGGGCCGTCATTTTCGACGGCCCCAGCTCTGCGGTGGATGGGAGGGGATTTTTATCAGTGCGCCGCATCTGGCGGCGGCGCTGCCTTGGGTTTCTGGATCAGGATTGTCATGAAGATGAGGCTGCCGAACAAAAGCGTCAGCGCGAAGAACACATCCGCGAAGGCCAATATCCATGCCTGCTGCGAGACCATGCCGACCAGTTTCTTGATCGCGACGGAAGCGCCGTCCAACCCGTAGGAATCGTAGTTCGCGCCGACATTGTTCAGCCATTCCAGCGCCTGCGGATTGGAATAGCTGATATGTTCCGCCAACCGCACATAATGATCGTCGGTGCGCTGCGACAGCAGGGTGTTGATGACGGCAAGGCCAACCGCGCCGCCGAGGTTACGGGTGAGGTTGAACAGGCCGGATGCATTGCGGATACGGGCGGGCGGCAGCGTGCCGAGCGCGATGTTGTTGATCGGCACCATGCACATCATCAGGCCAAAACCGCGCAGGATCTGCGGGATCAGCAGTTCATAGAAGTCCCAGTCGGTCGTCACATAGGTCATGATCCACGTGCCGCAGCCGAAGCTGATGAAGCCGATGGCCATCATCGCCCGCGGGTCGAGCTTGGTGGAGACCTTGCCGGCAATCGGCGCGGTGAAGAACATCGCAAGGCCGGAGACGAACATGGTCTCACCGATCATCAGCGCATCATACCCCCTCACCCGGCCGAGATAGAGCGGGTAGAGATAGGTCAGCCCATAAAGCCCGATGCCCATGACGAAGGAAAACAGCGAGCCGATGGAGAAGTTTCGGTCGGCGAAGGCGCGGATATCGACGACCGGGAATTCCACCTTGAAGGCGCGCCAGAAGAACACGACGGCACCGATGACCATGGCGATGGAGCCAAGGACGATATGCTCATCGTTGAACCAGTCCTTGTTATTGCCCTCTTCCAGCACATATTCCAGCGAGCCGAGGAAGACCGCCATGGAGATCAGCCCCCACCAGTCGAACTTCTTCCAGAGCGACTTTTCCGGCTTGTCGAAATCGATCAGGCTCCAGGTGAGGATGGTGACGATGATGCCGGGGATGATGTTGACGAGGAACAGCCAGTGCCAGGAAAAGGCATTGGAGAGATAACCGCCGACCGTCGGCCCGATGGTGGGCGCAAGCGTGGCGACGAGACCGATGATTGGCGACACGACCGAGCGCTTCGAGGGCGGGAAGATCGTAAAGGCGGCAGCAAAGACCGACGGGATCATGCCGCCGCCGATAAAGCCCTGGATCGCGCGGTAGACGATCATCTGGTCAATATTGGTGGCGGTGGCGCAGAGCGCGCTCGAAAGCGTGAAGCCGGCCGCACAGGTGGCGAAGAGCACACGTGTGGACAGGATGCGCGCCAGCGTGCCCGACAGCGGGATCATGATGACTTCGGCAATCAGATAGGAGGTCTGCACCCAGGCGATCTCGTCCGAGCCGGCGCCGAGACCAGCCTGGATTTCTGCCAGCGAGGCGGAAACGATCTGAATATCGAGAATGGACATGAACATGCCGAAGACCATCGCGAAGAACGCGATGAGCCTGCGCCTGTCCATCGGAGGATCGGCGGGGATCGACGCCCCGCCCGTACCGACAACCGTAGCCGCCATGATCTTGCCCTCGACGACGCTTTACTTGGCTTGCGCCGTTTTCGTATTTTCAGGCGCCGTGCGCGTGTCGACATCAACGACAACGCTCAGGCCCGCACGCAGATTGTGCTTTGCAAGATCGTCCTTCGAGAACACGATACGAACAGGCACGCGCTGGATGACCTTGGTGAAGTTGCCCGTGGCATTTTCCGGCGGCAGCATGGAGAAGACCGAACCGGAGCCGGGCGAGATCGACTGCACCGTGCCTTCAATGGTCGCATCATCGAAGGCGTCCACATGGACACGAACCTTCGAGCCGGGAACAACGCTGGCCAGCTGCGTTTCCTTGAAATTGGCGTCGATATAAAGCTCATTCATCGGCACCAGCGAAGCCAGACGCTTGCCGACTGAGACGAGATCACCCGTCTGCACCGCCAGATTGCCGATGACGCCGTCATAGGGCGCTTTCAACACGGTGAAGGACAGGTCGCGAGCGGCCTTGTCGCGGGAAAGCTGCAGCGAGCGGATGGTGCTTTCGGCCTCTTCGCGCTGGGCGCGCAGAAGCTCGACATTGGCTTTCGCGGAGGAGATCGCCGCATCGCCGGCCACGACATTCGCCTTGGCCTGATCGAGCGCAACCTGGGCATTGTCGGAAGCGGCAACGGTGCCGACGTCCTTCGCCTGCAATTCGCTGGCACGCTTCTGGGTGATTTCCGCCCCGCGAAGGGCGGCATCCAGCGCACCCTTCTGGGCAACGGCCTGTTCCTGCGATGCCTCGCCGCCAATGATCTGCGCATCGATACGCTTCAGCGACAGCTCCTCTGTGCGGATCTGCGCCTCAGCCTGTTCAAGCGCAATGCGATAGTCGCCATCATCCAGCGTCACCAGCGGATCGCCCGCCTTGACTTCCTGGTTTTCAACCACATTCACCTTGGCAACGTAACCCGACACCTTGGGCGCGATGACGGCGATGTCACCTTCTATATAGGCATCATCGGTCGAGACCATGAAGCGGCCATCGATCCACCAGTTGTAACCGTACCAGCCGGCACCGGCGAGAAGGGCGACGGCGATGACCGGCAGGAGCTTCGAACGCTTCTTCTGCTTCGGAGCAGCGGTTGTCTGGGGCGGCTGTTGCGGCGGGGCATCAGCCGGCTTTGCCGGAGAGGTCTCGGCCTTGGCGGAGATATCCGCCTCTTCCGCATCGTTGACGGCGCGAACCGCGCTATTCTTCTGGGCCGACATGAGAGTATACCGTGATAGATTGAAAAAAGTTTTTCGAACTGAACCGTTCGGTTCGATTGACTTAATCTCTTTCCTGACACATATCAAGTGTTATCGAACCGATTGGTTCGACGTCTGGTTAATTTTTTTACGCCATTGTGGTGCTAGGAGGCGATAACGATGGCAGGGGGAAACATGGATATGGAAGCGGACATGGAAACGGGCTGTCCCGGAAACCCCGCCGGACGTTTTGCGGCGGGTGAGGACCCGGCAAAGCGCGAGCAGATTCTGGCCGGCGCCTGGCGCGTTTTCAAGCGCAAGGGCTTCGACGCCGCCAGCATGAACGACATCACCCGGGAAGCGGGCGTTTCCAAGGGTACGATCTATGTTTATTTCTCCAACAAGGAAGATCTGTTCGCCGCCCTCGTCGATCAGCACCGGCAGGAATTCGCCACCTCCATGCGCAACATTCTGGCCGGCACCGAAGAGGTGCGCGAAGGCCTGAAGCAGTTCGGCAAGGCCTTCGCCAACAAGATGATCTGTTCGGACATGGTCCCTGCCATGCGCTCGGTCATCGGCGTCATCGACCGCATGCCGAAGCTGGCGCAGCGTTTCTTCATCGCGGCGCCCAATAATGTGCGCACCGTGCTTCAGGATTTCATCGAGCACCACGTGGCGCTCGGACACCTGAAAGTGGATGACGTCGAGCTTGCCGCCCGGCAATATATAGAGCTTTCCACCGGCACCTTCTTCAAGCTGCGCCTGTTCGGAGAAATCGACGGTCCGGTTCCCGAAGAGGAACTCGACCGGGTGATCAACAGCGCCATCACGGTATTCATGGCGGCTTACGGAACCAACAGGGCCTGATTTCATTCAGCAACGGCACCAGCGCCGACACCCGGCCTGCGCGAAATTTCGATGAAATCTTGCGTGGTGGGGGCCTCATGCGCTTGTTTCTCGCGTATTGCGCTATAAATTCCACCCACCGAATGTTTCGGCTGGCCTTGTTGCTGAAAGGAAAACCTACCTGATGGAGTCCATTCTCCCTCTTCTATCTGACCCCGCCGCCTGGGTGGCGCTCGTCACGCTGATCGTCATGGAGGTCGTGCTCGGCATCGACAACCTGATCTTCATCTCCATCCTCACCAACAAGCTGCCGCCTGAACAGCGCGAAAAAGCCCGCAAGATCGGCATCGGCCTTGCCCTCGTCATGCGTCTCGGTCTGCTCGGCACCGTTGCCTGGATCGTGCAGCTCACCACACCGGTGTTTGAAGTCTTCGGCCACGCCTTCTCGTGGAAGGACATGATCCTGATCGCCGGCGGTCTCTTCCTCGTGTGGAAGGCCACCAAGGAAATCCACCACAATGTCGATCCTGAAGATCACAAGGAAGACATGGTGGGTGGCCCGGTGGCGATGAACTTCGGCGCTGCCATCGGCCAGATCCTGCTGCTCGACCTCGTCTTTTCGGTCGACAGCATCATCACCGCCGTCGGAATGACGCCACATCTGCCGATCATGATCGTCGCCGTCGTCGTCGCCGTTGCCGTCATGCTGCTCGCCGCAACCCCGCTCGCCAACTTCATCGAGCGCAACCCCACCATCGTCATGCTGGCGCTCGCCTTCCTGATGATGATCGGCACGACGCTGATCGCCGAAGGCATGGGCTTCCATGTTCCCAAGGGTTATGTCTATGCCGCCATGGCGTTTTCTGCGTTGGTGGAAGTGCTTAACATGTTTGCGCGCAATGCGCGGCAGCGCAAGAAGGCAGAAGCTTCGGGCGACACCCGGCATTAACGCCCGGATATCAACGCCATTGTCCCTGTCATGCCGGATCAAGTCCCGGCATGACAGGAGAGATATGAAGCTCCGGCCCGGAACCGCATGACCCCGCCTTGCGTTCTTCGACACCATCACCGATAGAGCCCTCTATCGGCGCCTCTCCTTCGAAAGCATAGGCAAGCATGACGACTGACCAGATCCTCGCCTTCACCGTGATCGCCGGCATGATGGCAGCATTCATCTGGGACAGGTTCCGTTACGACGTCATAGCCTGCAGCGCATTGCTGGTGGCGGTGGCGCTTGGCGTCGTGCCTTTCAACAAGGCTTTCTCCGGTTTTTCCGACGATATCGTCATCATCGTCGCAAGCGCGCTGATCGTCAGTTCGGCCGTGGCGCGTTCGGGGGTCGTTGATATGACGATCAAGAAATATTTCCCGGAAATGCACTCCAAGGGCCTGCAACTGGCCTTTCTGATGATCGTCGTCGCCATCATGTCGGCTTTCATCAAGAATATCGGCGCACTTGCCATCATGATGCCCGTCGCCTTCCAGTTTGCCCGCAAATCCGGCAGCCCCGTTTCTTATTATCTGATGCCGATGGCCTTTGCCGCGCTGCTGGGCGGGTTGATGACGCAGATCGGCACCTCGCCCAACATCGTCGTTTCCCGGCTGCGGGAGGAAATGACCGGCCAGAGCTTTTCGATGTTCGACTTCACCCCCGTCGGTGCGGGGCTGACCGTGATCGGCATCATCTTCCTGACCTTCGGTTACCGGCTGCTGCCGGTGCGCAACCGCCAGCAGGCATCGGTGGAGGATGCTCTCGACCAGGCGGCCTACACGGCGGAGGCAACGCTGCCGGCCGACAGCACCTTTGCCGACAGGCCGCTGCGCGAACTTTTGAAACAGGCCGATGGCGACGTGATCGCCAGCACCATCCTGCGCGGACCGCGGCGCATCTCCCCCTTCCCCGACGTCAAGCTGAAGGCCGGAGACACGGTTCTGCTTGAAGGCAGCCCCGAAGGGTTGGACCGCATCGTTTCGCAGGCGAAATTGCTGCTATCCGGCAAACCGCTAACCGAAAACGGCCAGAAAACCGGCGATCTCATCTCCATGGAAGCGGTGATCAGCAATGAATCGGTGCTAACAGGCATTTCAGCCCGCGAACTTTCCCTGTCCTACACGCGCGGCGTCAATCTGATCGCCGTCAGCCGTCGCGGCCAGCGCGTCAGCCAGCGGCTTTCCGACCTGACCTTGCAGGCGGGCGACGTCATCCTGCTGCAGGGCAGCCGCAAGAACCTGCCGCACGTATTGCAGGAATTCTCCCTTCTGCCCTTGGCCCAGCGGGAAATCCTGCTCGGCGTGCAGCGCCGTGCGCTTCTGCCCGTCATCGTGCTGGCCGCGGCCATGCTTGCCGCCGGCAGCGGGCTGGTGCCGGTCTCGGTCGCCTTTTTCGCCGCCGCCTTCCTGATGATCGTCGTCGGCGCCATTCCGCTTGCCGAAGTCTATAAATCGATCGACGGGCCGATCCTCGTCATGCTCGCCGCCCTTATTCCCGTCAGTGACAGTCTTCGCACCAGCGGCGCCAGCGAATTGATCGCCGCCTGGCTTGGCCAGGCAGCGCAAGGGCTGCCGCCTTTCGCGGCGCTCGGCATGATCCTCTTGACCGCCATGGCAGTGACGCCCTTCCTCAACAATGCCGCCACCGTGCTGGTCATGGCTCCCATCGCCGCCGGTTTCGCCACCACGCTCGGGTTCCGGCCGGAGGCCTTCCTGATGGCGGTGGCGATCGGCGCCGGCTGCGATTTCCTCACCCCCATCGGCCACCAGTGCAACACGCTGGTCATGGGTCCCGGCGGTTACCGCTTCAGCGATTATCCGCGCCTCGGCCTGCCGCTGTCGATCATGATCGTCATTGCCAGCATTCCCATGCTGCTTTACGTCTGGCCAGTGAACTAGGACTCTGGGCCAGGACGCTGAACCAGCGCGTCCCGTCGCCGTGCGAAGACAGCGCAGGCTTCGTATTTCCTTGACGCCTGCGGCAGAATATGGCCTAAGCCGAAGCCGAACGGGAATGTGCAAAAGACGCTTTCATTGCGTCTTCCAACATGATTTCCTGCCGCATCCAAACGAAAACATCGTGACAGAAGGGTGAAACCGCCCCGATGTCACTGCCACGTCACGACGAGTGAATTTCATGACCACTTCCGGCGTTCGCGTCCGCATCGCACCTTCCCCCACCGGCGAGCCGCATGTCGGCACCGCCTATATCGCGCTGTTCAACTATCTCTTCGCCCAGAAACATGGCGGCGAGTTCATCCTGCGCATCGAGGATACCGACGCCACCCGCTCGACCCTTGAATATGAGCAGAAGGTGCTGGAAGCCCTGCGCTGGACCGGCCTCACCTGGTCGGAAGGCCCCGATGTCGGCGGCCCTTACGGTCCCTACCGCCAGTCCGAGCGCAAGCCTATGTATTGGCCCTATGCAGAAGAACTGCTGGAAAAAGGCCATGCCTTCCGCTGTTTCTGCACGCCCGAGCGGCTGGAAGAAATGCGCGAAGCGCAGCGCGCCGCCGGCAAGCCGCCGAAATATGACGGCCATTGCCTCAACCTGAAGGCCGAGGAAGTCACCGCCCGCGTCGCCGCCGGCGAGGCCAATGTCGTGCGCATGAAAATCCCGACCGAAGGTTCGTGCGATTTCCATGACGGCGTTTATGGCGATGTCTCGATACCCTGGGATTCGGTCGATATGCAGGTGCTGATCAAGGCCGACGGCATGCCGACCTATCACATGGCCAACGTCATCGACGACCATCTGATGAAGATCACCCATGTGGCGCGCGGCGAGGAATGGCTGGCATCCGTGCCCAAGCACATTCTGCTTTACCGTTATTTCGGCTGGGACCAGCCCACGTTCATGCATCTTTCGCTGATGCGCAACGCCGACAAGTCGAAGCTTTCCAAGCGCAAGAACCCGACCTCGATCTCCTATTATTCCGCGCTCGGTTACCTGCCAGAAGCGCTGATGAACTTCCTTGGCCTGTTCTTCATCCAGATCGCCGAAGGCGAAGAGCTTCTGACCATGGACGAGCTGGCGGCGAAGTTCGACCCGGAAGCGCTGTCCAAGGCCGGCGCCATCTTCGACATCCAGAAGCTGGACTGGCTGAACGGCCGCTGGCTGCGCGAGAAGCTTTCGCCGGAGGAGTTCATTTCCCGCACGCTGGAATGGGCGATGGAAAGTGCCCGTCTGACCGAAGGCCTGAAGCTAGCGCAGAGCCGCATTTCAAGGCTCGGCGAATTGCCGAACCTTGCCGGCTTCCTGCTGGCGAGCGATGTCGGCCTGACGCCGGCTTCCTTTGCCGGGCTGAAGAGCAAACCGGAGGAAATCCACGAAATCCTCACCACGGTTGCCGCAGACCTCGAAAAAATGCCGGACTGGAATGTGGAAGCGATCGAGGCCGAGCTGCGCGATGTCGCCGAACGCACCGGCAAGAAGCTGCGCATCGTGACGCCGCCGCTCTTCGTCGCCATGTCCGGTTCCTCGCGCTCGCTGCCGCTGTTTGACTCGATGGCGCTGCTTGGCCGCTCCGTGGTGCGCCAGCGGCTGAAGATGGCGATTGCCGTTGTGGCCACGATGGTTGGCAGCGGAAGCTGATGATGACGTGCTGGCGGTGACGGCAGCATTCTAGAATACGCCCTCTGCTTGGGGCTTACCCCCCTCTGCCCTGCCGGGCATCTCCCCCTCAAGGGGGGAGATCAGGTGCCGCACCCGCTCGTTCCATGGGCAAGGTGCCCGCCGCTTGTCGATCTCCCCCCTTGAGGGGGAGATGTCCGGCAGGACAGAGGGGGGTAAGCCCGGAGCGCACAGGGTAACCGCAACGAACAAGCCCGCTAAAGGCGAACACCATGAACGACAAGACGACCGAAACCACCGCCCTCTCCTCCGACGCGACAGAAGTGCGCCGCCAGAAACTTGCGCTGTTGCGCGAGCAGATCGGCGATGTCTATCCGGCGCATTTCCACCGCACGCTGACCAATGCGGAGCTTTCGGAAAAATACGCCGATATCGAAGCTGACGTTGAAACCGGCGATACGGTGACGGTGGCCGGCCGCGTTTATTCCTCGCGCAATTCCGGCATGTTCATGGATATCCATGACGCCTCGGGCAAGGTGCAAATCTTCTCCCACAAGGATACGACGCCGGAAGCGGCGCGCAACCTGCTGCCGATGATCGATATCGGCGACATCATTGGCGTCACCGGCAAGGTGCGCCGCACCAAGCGCGGCGAGCTGACGATCAACGCCGAAGAAATCACCATGCTGACGAAGTCGCTGCTGCCGATGCCCGAGAAGTGGCATGGCGTCTCCGACATCGAGCTGCGTTACCGCAAGCGCCATCTGGATATTCTCTCCAACGAGGAATCCAAGCTGCGCTTCCTGCAGCGTTCGAAGATTCTCTCCGGCATCCGCCGCTTCATGGAGGCCGAAGGCTTCCTCGAAGTGGAAACGCCGATGCTGCAGACCATCTATGGCGGCGCGACGGCCGATCCGTTCAAGACCTTCCACAACACGCTGAAGATGGACATGTATCTGCGCATCGCGCCGGAACTGTACCTGAAGCGCACGCTGGTTTCGGGCCTGACCGACAAGGTCTTCGAAATCAACCGCAACTTCCGTAACGAAGGCGTTTCCACAAGGCACAATCCTGAATTCACCATGATGGAGTGCTACTGGGCCTATGCCGACTACGAAGACATCATGGGTCTCGTGGAGCGGCTGTTCGAGACGCTGGCAATTGCCTTGCACGGCACGACCGAAGTTGAATTCCAGGGCCAGACGATCTCCTTCAAGGGTCCGTTCAAGCGCGTACCGATGCCTGAAGCCGTGAAGGAAGCGACCGGTATCGATTTCCTCGCCATCAAGACCGACGAAGAAGCCCGCGCTGCCGCCAAAGCCGCCGGTTTTGCGGTGGAGAAGGACTGGACCTGGGGCGAATGCCTTGCCTTCATCTTCGAAGAGAAGGTGGAAGGCACGCTGATCCAGCCGAGCCACGTCACGCATTTCCCGAAGGACATTTCGCCGTTTGCCAAGGAAGTGCCGGGCGAACCGCGCCTCGTCGAGCGTTTCGAAAGCTATTGCAACGCCTGGGAAGTGGGCAACGCCTTCTCGGAACTCAACGATCCGGAAGAACAGCGCCGCCGCATGGTGGAACAGCTGGAACAGGCGCACGCCCGCGGTGAAAAGGACAAGCAGCTGGACGAGGAATTCCTCGATGCCATCGACCAGGGCATGCCGCCCGCCGGCGGTCTCGGCATCGGCGTCGATCGCCTGATCATGCTGCTCACCAACGCCCCGTCGATCCGTGACGTCATCCTCTTCCCGGCCCGCCGCAACAAGGCGGATTGATCGAACGAAAACGAAGGCGGCCTCACGGCCGCCTACTCCGGATGAGATTTTCTTCATCGCCATGCTTTGGGACAGGCCCACTGCTGTCCGGTTTAAATTTTCGCGCGCCGCCTATAACATAGATTTTTAATGATGGTCAGACGTCACGCGCCCTTCGGACACGAATGAAGTATGGGCGTCCTTCGATGAAGGGCAAACCTCGCCAGACACTCTGACGTCATCCTCGGGCTTGTCCCGGGGATCTGCAATGGTTTGATTTTGTTGACGTGTTTAGATCCTTGGGACAAGCCCAAGGATGACGTCGTTACAATTGGCCTGACTCGCTTTTCTATCGGACAACGGCCTCCGTTTAAAACGGACGCCCCTAGTGCCCGGCCTTGCCCGCACCCGGCTCCTCAGCCGCCGGTTTTTCCTCCGCCGCCTGCGCGGTCGTCGAGCCTTTTCCGAAGATCAACGATTTCAGATAGGTCAGGCTGAAGATGCTGCCGCCATCGGCTTCCGGTGTCGAAGTCAGCAATTCATCGGCACCGGGTTCGCCCCGCGCTTCGGGAGACGGCTGTTCTCCGTGCGCTTCCGCACCGGCCCCGCCTTCATCCGTTTCCGCGGGTGCTGCACCATGGCCGCCGCCCTCGTCCTTGGCTTCGCCATGCCCGGCCGCGCCTTTCGCAGCCTTGCCTTCATGGCCTTCAGCACCGGCATCCGAAGCCGGCGTCGCGCAATCGGCGGTATCGCTCAGGCTTGCGGCCATGGTTTCGGCGTCCTCAAGCGGCAGATCGATACGCAGCCCATAAAACTGGCCGCTGCCATTGGCCGCGCCATCATAATAAAAAGCGGAATAACGCTGGGCATCGGCGCCCTGCGGAATCTTGGTGGGATCAGGAATGAAGACGACCTGTGCGGCAATGGCCCGGCCGCGCATTTCCGAGCGCAATTGCGGGCCATTCCTGTCGAGCACCGACACCTGTACCAGATCTGGCTTCTGTTTATCGTAAACTGCCTTGGCGACGCGGAGTGCGGTTTTCAACCGCTCCGTGCCATCGCCACCTGCGGTGCGGATGAATTTCCGCACCCATAAGGAACCGTTCTTGCGGATGTTGACCGTCTGGACTGCGTCGCAGGAAAGCCCGTTGGTGGAAGCGTAGGATGGGCCAAGCAGCCGATCGCTGCCGATGAACACGGCAGCAGAACCGGTCGCACCCGCCAAAAGCAGGATCCCGCCTACGATCACAACGAGTTTGCGCGAAAACCGCATTCGTCCGAATACAGCTTTCACCCGCAACATCCTGACATCAAGTACCCCGCCTTATCGCCCTCACCCCGAAACGTGGCTCTGATGATGAGGAACACACGCGGGATAAAGCTCGTAACCTCGTTGTCCGAGCCTTACGATACTGCCGCTTTCTCATTGAAAAAAGTTTAACCACCCCGGCGCAACGCCGGCAAAAACGCACCATTTTCAGACATTTTCAAATGACGCTAAATTGCGAATGATTTGCAATAGCGTTGACAAGTGTGATTTTATAACAGATGGTATTGCGAATTAATCGCAACAAACATTCGGTGACAGACGTGAACTTCCAGAAAATCCGGCATGCTCTTTTTGCTTTTTCACTTTTTCTCCCCGCCGCCGCAGTGGCACAGGAAAAACCGAAGGTGGTGACGACCTTCACCATCATCGCCGACATGGCTCGCAACGTGGCGGGCGATGCGGCCGAAGTGGAAAGCATTACCAAGCCGGGTGCTGAAATTCACAACTATCAACCAACCCCGCGTGACATCCTCAAAGCCCGCAAAGCCGATCTGGTGCTGCGCAATGGTCTCAATCTGGAATTGTGGTTCGAGAAATTCCTGGCCAACCTCTCCGGCGTGCCGAGCGTGACGGTGAGCGATGGCGTGACGCCGATGGCGATCAGCGGCGGGGCATACCAGGGAAAACCCAATCCGCATGCCTGGATGTCTCCCGATAACGCCTTGATCTATGTGGAAAATATCCGCAAGGGCCTTGCCGGGATCGACCCCGCCCATGCCGATGTCTATGCCGCCAATGCCAAGGCCTATTCGGACAAGATCAAGGCGACCGTCCAGCCCATTCGCGATACGCTTTCCGTTCTGCCGGAAAACAAGCGCTGGTTGGTAACGAGCGAAGGCGCCTTCTCTTATCTCGCCCGCGATTTCGGCCTGAAGGAACTGTTCCTGTGGCCGGTCAATGCCGACAGCCAGGGCACACCGCAGCAGGTGCGCGGCGTAATCGACGCCATGCGCGAGCACAATATCCAGGTTATCTTCAGCGAAAGCACGGTGTCCGCCGATCCCGCCGAGCAGGTGGCAAAGGAAACCGGCGCAACCTATGGCGGCATACTCTACGTGGATTCGCTGAGCGAAGCGGACGGCCCGGTTCCGACCTATCTCGATCTGCTGCGGGTGACGAGCGAAACCATCGCAAAAGGCCTGTCATCATGAGAATGGGCGGAAAAAAAATAGCCGGCGGCCTGGCGGTTCAAAATGCGACAGTGACCTATCGCAACGGCCACACAGCATTGAGAAATGCCAGCTTCTCCATCCCCCGCGGAACGATCACTGCACTTGTCGGCGTCAATGGCGCCGGCAAGTCCACGATTTTCAAGGCGATCATGGGTTTCGTGCCGCTGGCCGCCGGTTCCGTCTCGATCTTCGACCTGCCGGTGAAAGAGGCGCTCAGGAAAAACCTCGTTGCTTACGTGCCGCAGGCCGAGGAGGTGGACTGGAGCTTTCCGGTGCTGGTGGAGGATGTGGTGATGATGGGCCGTTATGGCCACATGAACTTCCTGCGCATCCCGTCCAAACGCGATCACCAGATGGTGGAAGAGGCGCTGAAGCGCGTCAACATGCTCGATTATCGCAAAAGGCAGATCGGCGAGCTTTCCGGCGGGCAGAAGAAGCGGGTATTTCTGGCCCGCGCACTGGCGCAGGAAGGCCAGGTCATCCTGCTCGACGAACCCTTCACCGGCGTCGACGTGACGACGGAAGAACAGATCGTCGCCCTTTTGAAGGCATTGCGCGACGAGGGCCGCGTCATGCTGGTCTCCACCCATAATCTCGGCAGCGTGCCGGAATTTTGCGACCGCGCCGTCTTCGTCAAGGGGACGGTGCTGGCGTCAGGTAAAACCGAGGATACCTTTACCGAGGAGAACCTGCAAAAAGCCTTCGGCGGCAGCCTGCGCCACTTCATCCTCGGCGGGGCCGACCTGCATGACGATGCCGATCCACGCCGGGTGAAGGTCATCACCGATGACGAACGGCCTTTCGTGATTTACGGCAAGAATGGCCAGAATGGGCACGATCCTGAGGCTCCGAAGGAAAAAGTCGATGATAAACAGCCTTCTTGAGCCCTTCACCTACGGCTACATGCTGAACGCCATCTGGGTCAGCGCGCTGGTCGGCGGCGTCTGCGGCTTCCTGTCTGCCTATCTGATGCTGAAGGGCTGGTCGCTGATCGGCGATGCGCTCTCCCATGCCATCGTTCCGGGTGTTGCCGGCGCCTATATGCTGGGCCTGCCGTTTTCGCTGGGGGCCTTTCTTTCCGGCGGGCTTGCCGCCGGCTCCATGCTGTTCCTGAACCAGAAGACGAGGCTCAAGGAAGACGCGATCATCGGCCTGATCTTCACCTCGTTTTTCGGGCTGGGGCTGTTCATGGTTTCGCTGTCGCCCACCTCGATCAATATCCAGACCATCGTGCTTGGCAATATTCTGGCGATCACGACCGAAGACACCATCCAGCTGGCGCTGATCGGCGGCATCAGCCTTTTGGTGCTGGCGTTGAAATGGCGCGACTTCATGGTCGTCTTCTTCGATGAGAACCATGCCCGCACCGTGGGGCTGAAACCGGAAGTGCTGAAGGTGATCTTCTTCACCCTGCTCGCCGCCTCCACGGTTGCCGCCCTTCAGACCGTCGGAGCCTTCCTCGTCGTCGCCATGGTGGTGACGCCGGGCGCTACCGCCTATCTCTTGACCGACCGTTTCGAGCGGCTGATCCTGATGAGCCTCATCATCGGCGCGACCACCAGCTTCGTCGGCGCCTATCTCAGCTATTTCCTCGATGGTGCCACCGGTGGCGTCATCGTTGTGCTGCAAACGGCGATTTTCCTTGCCGCCTTTGTCTTTGCACCCAAACACGGCCTCCTCGCCTCCAGAGCCAAGGCCCGCAAGGCGCTCGGAGAAACGCCATGAGTGAATATCTCGAACTCGCCATCCTGCCGTTTCAACTGCCCTTCATGCAATATGCCTTCGTGATCACCCTGATGATCGCCGTGCCGATGGCGATGCTCTCGTGTTTTCTGGTGCTGAAGGGCTGGTCGCTGATGGGGGATGCGGTTTCCCATGCCGTGCTGCCGGGCGTGGTGATCGCCTATATCATCAACATTCCGCTTTCCATCGGCGCCTTCATCGCCGGCATGATCTGCGCGCTCGGCACCGGTTTCATCAAGGAAAACAGCCGCATCAAGGAAGATACGGTGCTCGGCATCGTCTTTTCCGGCATGTTCGGGCTGGGGCTGGTGCTTTACGTGAAGGTGCAGAGCGACATGCACCTCGATCATATCCTCTTCGGCGACATGCTGGGCATTGCCCCCTCAGACATGCTGGAGACCGGCCTGATCGCGCTTTTCGCCACGCTGTTCCTCGGACTGTTACGCAAGGATCTGCTGGTCAATGCTTTCGATCCGCAACATGCCAAGGCGATCGGCCTGCCGGTGCGTATCCTGCATTACGGTTTGCTGATGGTCCTGTCGCTCACCGTGGTCGGCGCGCTGAAGGCGGTGGGCATCATCCTCTCGGTCGCCATGCTGGTCACGCCGGGCGCAATCGCCTTTCTGCTGACACGCCGCTTTTCCGCCATGCTTATTGTGGCGATCATGGTGGCTGTCATCTCATCACTGTCAGGCATATGGCTGAGCTTCCTGATCGACAGTGCACCGGCTCCCACCATCGTGCTGTTCATGAGCATCGCCTTCGTCGCAACCTTCATCCGCACCACCTGGAAAGCCCGCCGGATCGACGCGGCGGCTGAAAAAGGGATTTAAAACAACGATTTTTGCGGGCGCATGGAACATTTTCGCCTTTTGCGCGTCATTTTCGAGAGTCCGCTGCGAGACGGCAGACTCTTGAAAATTAAGCGAAAGGGGAAGCTCCATGCTGAAATGGGCTCTTATTTTCTTTGTTATCTCTTTGATCGCGGGCGTATTCGGCTTTACCGGCATTTCGGCAGCGGCGGCGGGCGTGGCCCGAATCCTGTTCTTCATCGCCGTGGTGATCTTCCTGGTCTTCCTCGTGCTTGCACTGATGGCCGGAAGCGCCGTCGTCTGAATGAAAAAAGGCGACCGGCTTTTACGCCGGTCGCCTCTCCTCTTTTCTTTAAAAAAAGCTCAGCCCGTCCAGCCGCCGTCGATCACATGGATCTGGCCGGTGGTGAACCCTGCCTCATCCGAAGCAAGATAAGTGACGAGCGCCGCGATTTCTTCCGGCGTGGCGATGCGGCCCATCGGCTGGCGGGCAATGAAGTCCGCGAGCGCCTGTTCGTAGTTGCCGGTGGCGCGCAGGCGGTCATGCAGGGACGGGCTATCGACCGTTCCGGGGCAGATGGCGTTGCAGCGGATGCCCCTGGTGACGAAATCGGCGGCAATGGCCTTGGTCAGACCCACGACGGCCGCTTTGGATGCGGTATAAGCGAAACGGTTCGGCACGCCCTTCACGCTTGATGCAACCGAGGACATGTTGACGATCGCGCCCTTGCCCTTTTCCAGCATGCCGGGCAGAAAGGCGCGGCAGGTGCGGTACATGGCCTTGGCATTGAGATCGAAGGAGAAATCCCAGTCCTTTTCCTCGCAGTCGAGAATGGTGCCGGAATGAACGAAACCGGCGCAGTTGAACAGCACGTCGGCATGGCCGATATCGGCGGCGAAATCCTTGACGCCTTCGCCATCCAGCACATTCAAAACCCGCGTTTCCGCACCATTCAGGGTGGAAAGCGCCTGTTCGTTGATATCGGTGGCAATGACGCGCGCACCGAGCGATATGAACCGCTCCGCCGTCGCCCGGCCGATACCCTGACCGGCGGCGGTGATCACCACTGTCCGGCCGTTAAAATCCTGCACCATGAATAGCCTCCCGCTATAGCGCGCCCGCCCACCGGGGTTCAGGCCGCTGAATTTCAGTGATCTCAAATATGGATCGACAATTCATATGTAAACGCGGTATTCATATGGCGTCAAGCAAACTTGCGCCGTAACCGCGCAAAACGCATCGAGGCCAGATGACAGACGAAGACAGCGAAAGATACCGCGCCCCCGCCCTCGACAAGGGCCTGGACATTCTCGAGCTTCTGGCCCGCACCGATGGCGGGCTCACACAGATCGAGATCGCCAAGGCCGTCGGCAAAAGCCCCAACGAACTTTACCGCATGCTGGACCGGCTGGTGCGCCGGGGTTACGTGCAGCGGCTTGAGGGCGACCGGTTTTCGCTGACGCTGAAAATGTTCGGGCTGGCGCATTTCCACGCGCCGATCCGCCGGCTCGTCTCTTTTGCCGCCCCTGTCATGCGCGATTTTTCCGCAAGCGCCGAGCAGGCCTGCCATCTGGCCGTTTATGACCGTGGCAGCGTGGTCGTCATCGCCCAGCAGGAATCCTCCACCTATTGGGCCATGTCAATGCGGGTGGGCGCGCAGATGAGCCTGTTCCACACCGGCTCCGGCCATGTGCTGCTGGCCTTCCAGACCGAAGCGCAACGCCAGATCATGATCACCGAGCAGGTGCGTGGCAGCGGCGAGACCGTGCCCCCTGATCTGACCGAGCGGTTAAGGCAGGTGCGCAGCAACGGTTTCGAATCCATGGACAGTCTTCAGACTGCCGGCGTGCGCAATATTTCCGCTCCCGTTCTGACGTTGGACGGAACGGCTCTCGCCGTCATCACCTGCCCCTACATCACGCCGCTTGGCGGCAAGGCGCCGACCCGTGAGGCCTGTGAAGGGCTGATCCGCGATGCTGCAAAGCGCATTTCCGAAGTGGCGACCGGAAACGAGAACAACTGAGAAGAACAAAAAAAACGCGACCGGCAGGGACCCGATCGCGTTTTGAGTGACTGGAGATTTATATCTCTTAAACGCAAGGGGAACGTGGATTGTTCCCCTTTTTTTATCAGGCGGCCGCCAGCGTCAGTTCCTTGCGGACCATTTCGCGCAGCGTCACCAGATCCTTGGCGAACAGGCGAATGCCTTCCGAGAGCTTCTCGGTTGCCATCGCGTCTTCGTTCATTGCCCAGCGGAATGCCTTTTCGTCGAGCGACTGCAAAGGCTCGGGCTTGGCATTGTCGGGCGAAAGCTTGCGAGCAAGCGTGCCGGTGTCCTTGTCCAGCTCTTCCAGCAGCGCCGGGCTGATCGTCAGGCGGTCGCAACCGGCCAGCGCTTCGATTTCGCCGACATTGCGGAAGGACGCACCCATGACGACGGTGCTGATGCCGTTGGCCTTGTAATAATTGTAGATGCTGCGCACCGAAACAACGCCCGGATCGGTTTCGGCGGTGTAGGTCTCGCCGGTAGACTTCTTGTACCAGTCGAGGATACGGCCAACGAAGGGCGAGATGAGGAAGACCTTGGCTTCCGCGCAGGCAATTGCCTGAGCCTGCGAGAAGAGCAGCGTCAGGTTGCAGTCGATACCTTCAGACTGCAGAACTTCGGCTGCCTTGATACCTTCCCAGGTGGAAGCAAGCTTGATGAGGATGCGCTCGCGCTCGATGCCGCGCTCCTTATAGGCCGCGATGATCTGGTGCGCCTTGGCGATGGAAGCCTGCGTATCGAAAGAAAGGTCGGCATCCACTTCGGTGGAGACGCGGCCGGGAACGAGACCTGCAAGTGCTGCGCCCACGGAAATGGCAAGACGATCAGCCACGGCGGCAACCACGGCGTCGGACTGGCCGCCCTGCGTCTTGCCCCAGGCGACGGCTTCCTTCACCGCATCCGCAAAGGCCGGCGTGCCGAGTGCCTTCAGAACGATGGTGGGGTTGGTGGTGCAATCCACCGGCTTCAGGCGCGCAACCGCCTCGATATCGCCGGTGTCGGCAACAACCGTGGTGATGGCGCGAAGTTGTTCGAGTTTGGACGTCATATCGAATGATCCTTCATGATCTCTTGAAAACTTGCTCACCCGTTTTTTCGTTCCCGCACCATGGGTGCGCCCAAGGCCGAAATCGCGGTTTGTCCGGCTCCGACTATCGCAAGCGGCATGGTCGAAAGTCAAGACATTTGCGCATCGCAATTGACATAAGTTTCACGCCTGCGATACTCCGTACCATAAAGAGAATGGCGGAAACCGTGGCGAAACTGAGAAGAGAAACCCATACGGCCTATTCGGAAGCGGCTTCGCTGAGGCTGCGCGCCGCGTGGCTCTATTATAATCAGGGCATGACGCAGAAAGACGTCGCCGAAAAACTGGGGATCAGCCGCTCCACCGTCATCCGCCTGCTCGACGAGGCGATGAAACGCTCGGAAGTGCAGATCTGGATCAATGAGGGCATCGAGGACTTCGTCGCTTTGGCCAGCCAGCTGGAAGCGGCCTACGGGCTGGATGAAGCCGTCATCATCCCCTGCCCCGAGAAGGCAAGCGCCGAAAGCACCGCCAAGGCAGTCGGTCTGGCGCTCGGGCAATTCCTCTCAGAAGTGGTGCCGAACGGCGCCACCATCGGTGTCGGCTGGGGCCGCACCATGACCGCTTCGCTTTCCAGCTTCCGCCCGCCGCGCCGGGAAAACTGCAAGGTCGTCTCGCTGCTCGGCGGTATCGTCGCCGTGCACCAGACCAACCCGCTCGACTACACCTGGCGGCTGGCAAGCGCGCTTGGGGCGGAATGTTACATGTTTCTGGCACCGCTGCTGGTGGATTCCGTCGAGACCAAACGGGCGCTGATCGAAAAATGCGGGCTCGCCACACTTTACGATCTGGCCGAGACGCTGGACCTTGCCATCGTCTCCTGCGGCGATATCGGCCCGCATTCCACGTCACTGTCGGAAGGTTTCATTTCGAAGGAGACGCTGCGCGAGCTCATCGATGCCGGCTGCGTCTGCGACACGATGTTTAATTTCATCGATGCGGAAGGCCGCTCCGTCGATCACCCGATCAACCAGCGCGCCATGGCGATCGATCTCGATACGTTGCGCAAGGCCAAACACATCGTTCTCGCCTCCGGTGGCGCCCACCGCGCCATCGCCATCCGCGCCACCATCAAACGCACCGGCTGCAATACGCTGATTACCGACGAGGCGGCGGCACGGGCGTTGATGGAACTGGTTTAGGCTGCACGCTTAAAACACCCTGCCATTCCGGGACTGAGTTGAGGCCTTCTCGGTTTTACTCTCACCGTCATACAGGCCTTGAGCCGGTATCCAGCCAGTCCAAGTCCTTAGGCTGAAAAGACTCTTTCCGTCGCGCAGACGCGCGCCGACTGGATTCCGGCTCAAGGCCGGAATGACGGAAGTGGTACGAAAGTTCGGCAAAGACGATCCAAGTCTCCCTCACACCTTACCCGTCTCCCAACCAAGCATCGCCCGCTTGCGGGTCAGGCCCCAGTGATAGCCCGTCAGCGCCCCGCTTTTACCGACGGCGCGATGGCAGGGAACGACGAAGGAGACCGGGTTGGCACCGACCGCCGCACCCACGGCGCGGGAGGCGGTGGGCTGGCCGATATCGCAGGCGATGTGCGAATAGGTAACCGCGCGGCCCATCGGGATTTTCAAGAGGCTTTCCCACACCCGCACCTGAAAATCCGTGCCGAGCAGCACGACGCGCAGCGGCCTGTCCGCCGACCACATGGACGGATCAAAGATGCGCGCGGCGTAGGGCGCCGTCGCTTCGCGATCCTCGAGATATTCCGCATTCGGCCAGCGGCCGGCCATGTCCTCGAAACAGGCCCTTTCCTCGCCCGGATCGGCAAAAGCGCAGCCAGCAAGGCCACGATCGGTCACCATGACCAGCGCAAGCCCGAAGGGCGAGGTGTGGAAACCGTAACGGATCGTCAGCCCGCCGCCCTTGGCCTTCCATTCGCCGGGCGACATCGCCTCATGGGTGACGAACAGATCGTGCAGGCGGCCCGGCCCGGACATGCCAACCTCGATCGAGGTTTCGAGCAGCGGCAGATCCTCTTCGCGCAACAGCCGCTTGGCGTGATCCAGCGTTACGGCCTGCAGGAATGCCTTGGGTGAAAGGCCGGCCCAGCGGGTGAAGGTCTTCTGCAATTGCGTCGGCGACTGGCCGAGCCTTGCGGCAATGGCTTCGAGGGAGGGCTGCTCGCGATAATCCAGCGTCAAAAGCTCGATAACCCCGCGCACCGTCTCGTAATCGGTTCCGATCGGGGTGATGTCTTCGTTCAGCATGATGTTGGCGTTCATTGCATTTCTCCTAACGCCTCACAGAAAACCACTAAAGCGCGTTCGTCTCCACCCGTTTCTTGCGTCCAACACTCTTCGATCTGGAGCAGCGCAATTTTCCACTTATGGTCCGATTGACAGCACCGCATAAATGTTCCCTAATAAAATTGGTAAGACAATCTTACCGCTTGCGCGATCGAGGGAGACTTTCGCGCTGGGAGGATACCATGTTTGTGGCTCTGGAGCCGCGCCGCCTATATCGGCTGGTCGCGGAACAAATTCGTTTGCTCATCGAGAGCGGGGAACTGACGGATGGTCAGCGCCTGCCGGCGGAACGCGACCTTGCCGAACGCTTCGGCGTATCCCGCCCAACGGTGCGGGAAGCGCTGATCGTGCTGGAAGTGGAAGGCCATATCCACATTCGCATGGGTTCGGGCGTCTATGTAAACGCATCACGCAAAGCGGACACGCAAAAGCCGCCGCTGCCGGATGCGCACGGTCCGTTCGAAATCCTGCAGGCGCGCTGCATCATCGAGAGTGCGATTGCGGAAGAAGCCGCAAGGCTCGCCACGCCGGAATGCATCGTCAAGCTCGACGACATCATAGAGCGCATGGCGGGCGCGCTCGACAATTCACCGCAGGCGCTCAATCTCGACCGTGCCTTCCACACCGCCATTGCCGATATCATCGGCAATTCGGCGCTCAATCGCTTTACCGGTCTGATCTACGACGAGCGCAGCCTGTCACCCTATTTCGAGAAGCTCGCCAGCTATTTCGAGGGACCGCATACCTGGATCCTCGCCGTGCAGGAACACCGGGTGATCCGCGACGCGATCGCGGCGAATGACCCGGAAGGCGCACGCGAGGCCATGCGACAGCATCTGACGCTGTCGCAAAAAAGATTTTCCGAAAGTTTCGGGGAGGAAACGATCGGAGAAGAGTGACCGCGCCGCAACCGGCGACGGGAAAAACAGAAATCTGACTTTAATTCGGGAGGAGTTAAGAATGAAAATCAGATTGTCGACTTTGATGGGTGCCACCGCTGCCATTCTGCTTTCAGCCTTGGCGGCACAGGCGCAAACGGCGCTGAAATGGGCGCATGTCTATGAGACGTCCGAACCGTTCCATACGGATTCGGTATGGGCCGCGGAAGAAATCGCCAAGCGCACGGACGGCCGTTACAAGATCGATGTCTTTCCGGCCTCACAGCTCGGCAAGGAAGCCGATATCAACCAGGGTTTGAAGCTCGGAACGGTGGATATCATCATCTCAGGCTCGAGCTTCGCCGCGCGCGACCACAAGCCGATCGGCGTCACCTATTTCCCCTATATCTTCCGCGATCCGAGCCATCTGATCGCCTATACCAAGAGCGATGTCTTCAAGAAGCTTGCGAAAGGCTATGAAGACAAGACCGGCAACCACATCGTCGCCGTCAGCTATTACGGCACGCGCCACACCACCTCCAACCGGCCGATTGAAAAATGCGGTGACATGGCCGGCCTGAAGATGCGCGTTCCCGACGTTCCCGCCTATCTGGCCATGCCGCGCGCCTGTGGCGCCAACACGACGCCAATCGCCTTTGCGGAAGTCTATCTGGCGCTTCAGAACGGCACCGTCGAGGCTCAGGAAAACCCGCTGACGACGATCGAGGCGAAGAAATTCTACGAGGTCCAGAAGAACATCGTTCTGACGGGCCACATCGTCGATCACCTCAACACCCTGGTTTCCAAAACCCGTTGGGCGAGCCTTTCGGATGAAGACAAGAAAATCTTCACCGAGGTGATGCAGGAAGCGGCGGCCCGCACGACGAAGACGATCGAAGCCCGTGAAAAGGCGCTGGTCGACGAGTTCAAATCCAAGGGCATCACTGTTGCCGAGGTGGACAAGGCCGACTTCGAAAAGAACGTCATCGACAAGGTGAAGCTTGAAGACTTTGGCTACGAAAAGGCCGATTGGGACGCCATTCGCGCCATAAAATAATTCGTGAGCCTTTCCCGGCGCTCTCAGGCGCCGGGATATCCTCAACCGAGACATTCGGACTGGAGTTCCCGCCAATGACCGACCATCAAAACGCACCCATCAGTGTGGAAGAAATGGCGCATGCCTTCGAAGAAGATACCGGCCCCGTCGACCTTTCGCCCTATGCCGTGGAAGACTGGATAACCCTTGCCGTTTTCTGGGGCATGGGCCTTTCCGTCTTCCTGCAATTCTTCACCCGTTACGTGTTGAACGACAGCTTCGCATGGACGGAAGAAATTGCCGCCAATTGCCTTGTCGTCGTCGTCTTTCTCGGCTCGGTCATGTGCGTTCGCATGTTCCGGCATATTCACGTCGACCTGATCTACCGCTTCGTGCCGAAATCCGTTGGACGACTTCTGGAACTGATCGTCGATCTCATCACCATCGGTTTCTTCGCCTACATCACCTGGCTGATGTGGCGTTATCTCGAAATCGTCGGCGATGAGCGCATGGTCACCGTCGACCTGCCGCGCGGCATTGTCTTCTACACCGTTTTCGCCGCTTTCGCCCTGATGTTCCTGCGTGCCCTGCACAATTTCATCAAGGACATCACCGGCAAGCAAACCGTGCGTGAAAAGGCTCAGGAAGCCGTAAGCACACAGGGAATCTAGTCCATGCTTTTGCTCATCGGTTCATTTCTTCTGCTTCTCATCATCGGCACGCCGGTGGCCGTTTCCATGGCCGTCAGTTCGCTTCTTTATCTCATCCTCTACGACGTGGCACCCGATATCATCGCGGCCCAGCGTATGATCGCCGGCGTCGAAAGCTTTCCGCTTATTGCCGTTCCCTTTTTCATCCTCGCCGGCAATCTGATGAACATCGCCGGGGTGACAAGCCGCATCTACCGCTTCGCACTGGCGCTCGTCGGCTGGATGAAGGGTGGCCTGGCGCAGGTCAACATCATCGGTTCGGTGGTTTTTTCCGGCATGTCGGGGACAGCACTTGCGGATGCCGCAGGCATCGGCACCATCGAGATCAAGGCCATGAAGGATCACGGTTATCCCGTCGATGCCGCCGTCGGCGTCACCGCCGCCTCGGCGACGCTCGGCCCGATCTTCCCGCCCTCACTACCCTTCGTGATCTACGGCATGATGGCCAACGCCTCGATCGGCGCGCTGTTCATGGCCGGCATCATTCCCGGCGTCGTCATGACCGTGCTGATGATGGTGACGGTCTATATTTTCGCAAAACGAAAGGGCTGGGGGTCCGACACGCCCTTCCAGCTGAAGCAGCTGCTTTCAGCCTCCATGGAAATAGTGATCGTCTTCAGCTTCCCGGTCGCTGTGTATCTGATGATACTTGCCGGGTTGTCGCTCAATGTCGCGGTCCTTATCGGCCTCGCCGTGCTGGTCGCACTGGACTGGTATTACGATTTCTCCGCCGTCATGGCCTTGATGACGCCGGTACTTTTGATCGGCGGCATGACGATGGGCTGGTTTACCCCGACAGAGGCGGCGGTCGCTGCAGTTCTCTGGTCGCTTTTTCTCGGGCTGGTGCGCTACCGCACCATGACGTTTAAGACATTGGCCAAAGCCAGCTTTGATACGATAGAGACCACGGCTTCGGTTCTCTTCATCGTGACCGCGGCGTCGATCTTCGCATGGTTGCTGACGGTGAGCCAGGCGGCGGCGCTGTTCTCCGACTTCATGTTCTCGATGACGGACAACTGGTGGACCTTCCTCATCATCGTCAACATCCTGCTTCTGATCGTCGGCGCGTTCCTCGACACCATCGCTGCCATCAGCATTCTGGTGCCGATCCTGATGCCGGTCGCTGCCCGCTACGGCATCGATCCCGTCCACCTCGGCCTGATCGTGACGCTGAACCTGATGATCGGTCTCCTGACCCCGCCCGTCGGCATGGTGCTGTTCGTGCTGTCGCGTATTTCGAAAATGTCGGTGGAGAGAACCACCCTCGCCATCCTGCCGTGGATGATACCGCTTTTCGTGGCGCTGGCCCTCATCACCTTCATACCGGCGATCACGCTGTGGCTGCCGACCCAGCTCGGCCTCATCCGCTGAACGAACAGGAACTGCGCGGCCCGGCGCCGCGCAGATTTCCGACATGAATGCATTTGAAAGGATCCCGTCATGCAGACACGCGTGGCACGTCTATACGGCCGTGAGGATATCCGCGTCGAAACGCAGGACATGCAGCCCCCCGGTCCCGGCGAAGTGCTGCTGACCATGGCAGCGGGCGGCATTTGCGGCTCCGATCTTCATTATTATCAGGATGGCGGTTTCGGCCCGGTGCGGGTGCGTGAGCCGATCATCTGCGGCCACGAGGCATCCGGCCATGTGGCGGCTTTGGGGGCGGGCGTCAGCGGGCTCGCCATCGGGCAGCTCGTCGCCGTCAACCCCTCGCAGCCCTGCGGCCATTGCCACTTTTGCCTGAAGGGTGAGCCAATCCATTGCCTGGAAATGCGCTTCATGGGTAGCGCCATGCGCCTGCCGCACGAACAGGGCATGTTCCGCGACCGGCTGGTGGTTCCCGCCAGACAATGCGCGACATTTGCAGACGACACATCGGCTGCGGAAGCCGCCTGCACCGAGCCGCTCGCCGTCTGCCTGCATGCCGTCGCACAGGCCGGCGACCTGAAAGGTGCAAAGGTACTCGTGACCGGCGCCGGCCCCATCGGTCTGTTGACGATCGCCGCCGCCCGCCATGCCGGTGCGGCCACCATCGTCGCCACAGACCTCACCGATGCCGCGCTGGACCGGGCCCCGGCCATGGGTGCCGACCGGACCGTCAATGTCGCAAAGGACGCCGACTCGCTTTTGCCCTATCAGGAAAACAAGGGTTATTTCGACGTCATTTTCGATTGCTCCGCCGCAGCTCCAGCACTTCGCACCGCCTTTGCCTGTGTGCGCCCGCGTGGCACAATCGTTCAGGTAGGCGTCACAGGTGACATCACCATTCCGCTCAATGCTTTGGTGGGCAAGGAAATCCTCTGGCGCGGCTCGCAACGTTTCCACGATGAGTTCACTATTGCCGCCGGGCTTATCTCCACGCGCGGGATCGATGTGCGGCCGATCATTTCCCACAGCTTCCCGCTTGGCGAGGCGAAAGCGGCCTTTGAACAGGCCGGAGACCGCTCCGCCGCCTGCAAGGTGCAGCTGACATTTTCCGCAGACTGATATTTGAGGATTTAAGATGAGACATACATGGCGCTGGTTCGGCCCGGTCGACAAGGTCACGGTTCAGGATGCGGCACAGGCGGGCGCGGAGGGCATCGTCAGCGCACTGCACCACATCGCCACGGGCGATGTCTGGCCGGTGGACGAAATCACCAAACGGCATGAGGCCATCAAGGCCGGCGGTCTTTACTGGGACGTGGTGGAAAGCGTGCCCGTCTCCGAAGATATCAAGACCCAGACCGGCGACTGGAAAAATCACATCGCCAACTGGCAGGAAACGCTGCGTCGCCTCTCCGCCTCCGGCATTCGCACTGTCTGTTACAATTTCATGCCCGTGCTGGACTGGACCCGCACCGATCTGCGCTGGGAAACCAGACACGGCGCAAAGGCGATGCGCTTCGATCTTCCCGATTTCGCCGCCTTCGACCTTCATATTCTGAAACGCCCCGACGCCAAGGCGGATTATCCGGAATGGCTGCTGGAGGAAGCGGCAAAACGCTTCGCCGAAATGCCGGATACAAAAATCACCGCCCTCGGGCGCAATATCGGTGCTGGCCTGCCTGGCTCGGCGGATGGCTATACGCTCGCCCAACTGCTCGAAAAACTGCGCTCCTATCACGGCGTCAACCGTGAAAGGCTGCAGCAGAACCTGATCGATTTTCTCTCCGAGGTGACACCGGTCGCCGAAGAAGTGGGCATCAACATCTGCGCCCATGGTGATGATCCGCCATGGCCACTGCTCGGCCTGCCGCGTATTCTCTCAACGGAGGCGGACTATGCCCACATGCTCTCAAAGGTCGACAGCCGCGCCAATGGCGTGACGCTGTGCACCGGTTCGCTCGGCGCAAGGGCGGATAACGACCTGCCCTTCATCGCCAGCCGTTTTGCCGATCGCATCCATTTCGTGCATCTGCGCAATGTGACGCGCGACACCGATACCGTGCCCTGCTCCTTCTTCGAGGACGAACATCTGGAAGGCGGCACCGACATGGTCGCCGTCATCGCCGCACTTCTGTCTGAGGAAAACCGCCGTCGCACCGAAGGCCGTGAAGACCACACCATTCCGATGCGTCCCGATCACGGGCAGGAAATCCTCGACGACCTGACGCGGGGGGCGCAGCCCGGTTATCCCGCCATCGGCAGGCTGAAAGGGCTGGCGGAGCTGCGCGGTATCGAGCGCACCCTGTCGCATGGCCGTTTCGGGCTGGGAACGAGCGCTGAATGAGTTCCTTAGTCCGTCATTCCGGCTCAAGGCCGGAATGACGGATGACCGAAGCTGCGGTCAATCGTGACCTGAACTGGAGATAGGAAAGAGCAGCCAGCCCACCGGCTATGGCGCCGGCGGCTTTCACCGCGGCATCCATCAGATGCGGATGACGTGTGGGCGACAGAAACTGCAGCGCCTCGATACCAAAAGCCGCAGTGACACCCGCGACGATGACGGCGAGCCAGTGGCGCGGATAGGCAAACACAAAAGCCGCCGAGCAGAAAGCGAAGGCGGCGGCACGGTCTATCCCCACCGTGGTCAGCGTGTGAGGCCGAAAGCCAATCGGGCAGATTGTAACGATCACGATCACCAGAAGAACCGACCAGGCGATGTATTTCGGAAGTCTATTTGTCATCATGACGTCATATAAAACGCCGTGCGCGTAAACGGAAGCGGGTCTTTTTCACGTCTCGCCCAATTAATCACACTTTTTGATCAAATAGTTGAGAAACCGCCTTTCGCTCAGGCCCCGCACGGGCTAAGGCAGAAGGCAACCGGGCGAGGATCGCGGCTGATGGCGTTTGTGCTGTCGCCTTTCGGTCCATGTCACGGTGTCGGGTGGATTTTCCACGCAGGATCAGATTTTCAGGGAAGAGCACAATGAGTTTCAAGCCGCATGGCAAACATCTGGTTGCAGGAGAATGGGTCGCAACGGATGCAAAATTCCGCAGCGAGCCTGCACATGGCGAGGCTTTCGATTTTTCGGTCGGCACCGTTGATCTGGTGAACAAGGCTGCGGAAGCTGCCGAAGACGCCTTCTGGAGCTACGGCTACACCACCCGCGAAGAGCGCGCCGCATTCCTCGACACCATCGCCGATGAGATCGAAGCACGCGCCGACGCCATCACCGAAATCGGATCATCCGAGACCGGCCTGCCTGCAGGACGCCTGCAGGGCGAACGTGGCCGCACCGTTGGTCAGCTTCGTCTTTTCGCCTCGCATATCCGCAAGGGCGACTATCTCGACCGCCGTCACGACGAAGCCCTGCCGGATCGCCAGCCGCTGCCGCGCCCGGATATCCGCCTGATGCAGCGTCCGATCGGCCCTGTCGCCGTCTTTGGCGCCTCCAACTTTCCGCTCGCCTTCTCGACGGCCGGCGGCGACACCGCAGCGGCTCTCGCAGCCGGTTGCCCGGTAGTCGTCAAGGGCCATTCCGCCCATCCCGGCACCGGTGAAATCGTCGCCGAAGCCGTTCTGGCCGCCGTCAAGAAGCACAATCTGCATCCCGGCGTGTTTTCGCTGATCCAGGGCGGCCGCCGCGATGTCGGTTCCGCGCTCGTGCAGCATCCGCGCATCAAGGCGGTCGGTTTCACCGGTTCGCTCGCCGGCGGCCGCGCGCTCTTCGATCTCTGCGCACAGCGCCCCGAGCCGATCCCCTTCTTCGGCGAACTCGGCTCCGTCAACCCGATGTTCCTGCTGCCGGAAGCGGTTTCCGCCCGTGGCGAGGCCATTGCCAAGGGCTGGGCCGGTTCGCTCACCATGGGTGCGGGCCAGTTCTGCACCAATCCCGGCATCGCCGTCATTCTCTCCGAGCAGGCGGATGCGGTTGCTGAAACCGCGCGTGCCGCGCTTTCCGAAGTCGGCCCGCAGGTCATGCTGACCGACGGCATCGCAGCCGCCTATCGCGACGGCCGTGACCGTATCGCCGCCGGCAACGGTGTGCGCGACGTGCTGACCACCACCTGCGATCTTCGCAACGCAACACCTTACCTGTTCCGCGTTTCGGGCAAGGACTGGGTTGCCAACCACGCGCTTGCCGAAGAAGTCTTCGGACCGCTTGGCCTGATCGTCACGGTCGACAGCCCGGAAGAAATGCTGGAAGTCGCAAAGAGCTTCGAAGGTCAGCTGACCGCAACCCTGCATCTGGATGCCGGCGACGCCGAGCTTGGCCGCAAGCTGCTGCCGATCCTGGAGCGCAAGGCCGGCCGCGTTCTCGCCAACGGTTTCCCGACTGGCGTGGAAGTTTCAGAAGCCATGGTTCACGGCGGCCCGTACCCGGCATCGACGAACTTCGGCGCAACCTCTGTTGGCACCATGTCGATCCGCCGCTTCATGCGCCCGGTTTCCTACCAGAACATCCCTTCGGACGTTCTGCCTGACGATATCCGCTAAAATGTGATGAAGGCAGGCGCAGCGATGCGCCTGCCTGTTTTACCCGGCTTTATAGCCCTTCGGGAATACGGCCTGATGCTGAAGCGTCACTCGCCTCCTCTTTCCTCCCTCCTCCGCCTCACAGCCCCATCCAGATTTTTCCGTGCCAGGATGTCCGCATCGGTTGACATCGCCCCCGCACGTAATGCTAATACGCAATCTCGTAACGTAATAACATTACACCATCCTTCAGAACCGACACCGGTTCGTATCCACACAAGGATGATAACGTCTGGAAGGAACACCATGCGATTTTCCCTTCAACAGCACCTTGGCATGAGCGCGCTTGCCACGTGCCTTGCCCTTACCCTGCCGCTGGCCTCTGGCGTGGCGCAGGCGGAAGAAAGCGGCGACAGCGTCAAGGAATGGCGGCTCTTCATCGCCGATCACACCCAGCCGGTGGTGCGGGCGATCAACTTCGAAACCGGCAAGGAACTCGGACGCTACGACCTGAAGGGCTATGCCGCGCTGACCGCCAGCGCGTCCGGCAAGACTGTTTTCGCCACTCAGTCAGATTCGGATATCGTGCATGTGATCAAGACCGGCATCGTCTTTTCCGACCACGGTGAACATCGCGATCTGGATGTGGAAGATGCGGCGCTGCTGCCCGTCACCTTCGAAGGCAAACGTCCCTTCCATGTCGTGCCGCATGATGACCATGCCATCCTCTTCTACGACCGCGGCGGCAAGGCTGACATCATCGACGAGGCAGCACTGCTGGACGGCCAGGCCAAAGTCCGCACCGTCGACACGACCGCGCCGCATCATGGCGTGGCGGTGACGATGGGCCGTTACGTTCTGGTGTCCGTACCGAACACGCAGAGCGAAACCAAACCCGACACGCTGCCGCCCCGCATCGGGCTGCGTATTCTCGACAGGGAGGGCAAGCAGGTCGGCGAACAGGCGACATGCACCGATCTGCACGGCGAGGCGACATCCGCACGGCTTGCGGCTTTCGGTTGCAAGGAAGGCATTCTGGTTGCCCGGCCGGGCGGCACGGATGGTCCGAAGCTCGAAATGCTGGCCTATCCGGAAGAATTCCCGAAAGCCTATACCGGCACGCTGCTCGGCGGCAAATCCATGCAGTTCTTCCTCGGAAACTACGGTGAGGACAAGGTTGTCCTGATCGATCCTGACAGCAAGGACGCCTTCCGTCTGGTGGAGCTGCCGACCCGGCGCGTCGATTTCATTCTCGATCCCGCCAATCCGCGCAACGCCTATATCCTGACGGAAGACGGCGACCTGCATGTACTTGACGTGCTGGAAGGCGCCATCACGCGCAAGGCGAAGGTGACCGAACCCTACAGCAAGGATGGCCATTGGCGCGATCCGCGCCCGCGTCTCGCCGTTGCCGACGGGCAGGTTGTGATTTCCGATCCGCGCCATTCGCTGGTGCGCGTGGTGGACGCGGAAAGCCTGAAGGAAACCCGCACGCTTGCGGTGGAAGGCCAGCCCTATTCCATCGTCGCCATTGGCGGCTCCGGCGCTTCGCACTGATACCGAACAAAAGAAACCCCGTGCGCCCGAAGGACACACGGGGTTTCCTGATTTTGAAGGGCCGTATTATCAGGCCGACTGCACAGCCTGTATCTTCTCGATGCCGCCGACAATACCGGCGAAATCCTGCCACACACCCTGAGCGCCCTTGCGCCATTCGTCCAGTGCTTCCGGCTGCAGCACCTTGCCGCCCTTCGAAAGGGCAAGCTCGACGGACTTCACTTCGTCCTCGACAATCAGTTGGTTGAAATATTGCGCGCCTTCGCTCGATGCTTCCAGGAGAACCTTCTTCTCTTCGTCGTCCAGCTGGTTCCAGAAGGTCGCACCGTAATAAACGACGCCTGAAGCCCAGATGTGGCCAGTTTCCGTCAGATAGGGCACGACCTCGTAAAGCTTGAAGCCGGCATAGGCGGACTTGGTGAGGTCCATGGCATCAGCCACGCCTGTTGCCAGCGCATTATAGGTCTCGGTGATGGGAATACCCACCGGCGTGGTGCCGAAGGCGCTCCATAGCTTGGTGTGCAGCGGGCTCTGGATGACGCGGATTTTCTTGCCTTCCAGCTGCTCCGGCCGGGTGACGGGTTCCTTGGTCAGAAGATGTCGTGCGCCGTAATTGATGAAATCGGCGGCGATGAATTGCTGGGCGGCGAGCTTCGTCTTCAAATCGGTGCCAGTCTCGCCCGTCACCACCTTGCGCACATGGTCGGCATCGCGGAACAGGAAGGGCAGATCGAGGATCTGCAGTTCCGGCACCCAGCCGGAAAGCGAGGAAACGGTGGAAAGGCTCGCCTGAACCGATCCCAGCCGGATATTTTCCGCCACTTCCTTTTCACCGCCAAGGGCACCGCTCTTGACGATGTTGAAACGGAAACGGCCGGGCAGCTTCGCCTCCACCAGTTCGCTGATCTTCACCCAGATTTTCGTCTCCGGCTTGTCATCGGCAAACAGCGAGGCAACGGTGATGCTGCGGGTTCTGGCATTCGCCGTGCGCACGAAGGCCGGAGCGGCGAGCGTTGCGGCGCCGATGGCGGAGAGTTTGAGGAGATTGCGGCGATCGATAATAGTCATGAATGAAACCCCTGACTTAGAAGAAAATGGCCCAGGCGCACAAAATGGCGAGGGAAACGAGAAGGGAAACGAGATAGGGAACGACGGCCCGGAAAAGTGCTGTCGCCGGAATGCGGGTGACGCCGCTAACGACGAAGATCAGCATGCCGAGCGGCGGTGTCAGGCCATGGATCATCAGGTTGACCACCAGGATGACGCCGAAATGGATCGGATCGATGCCGGCCGCCACGGCGGCGGGCAACAGGATCGGCCCGAACAGCAGGATGGCAGCACCGATATCCAGCACCAGACCAACCACGAGCAGGATGAGGTTGGAGAGCAGCAGCACCGCAATCTTGCTGCCGCCCAGAAGCGTGACAAAGTCGGTGACGAGGCCGGAAACATTGTCCACCGCCAGCAGGAAGGCGAAAGGCCCCGCCGTGCCGATCAGAAGGCCAATGGCCGCCGCCTCACCTGCTGATTGGCGGAAAGTCGCGAAAATGCGGCCCGC
The DNA here is from genome assembly GCF_005221385.1 of Agrobacterium tumefaciens. Taxonomy (NCBI): domain Bacteria; kingdom Pseudomonadati; phylum Pseudomonadota; class Alphaproteobacteria; order Hyphomicrobiales; family Rhizobiaceae; genus Agrobacterium; species Agrobacterium tumefaciens. The sequence goes on from NZ_CP039904.1 coordinate 268,882, forward strand.
GCCCAGCCGGTAACCGAAACCGAGAAACAGCGTGTAGAGGGCGGCAAGGGCCGCAGCTTCCGTCGTGGTAACGACACCGATGCGGATGCCGACCACCACGATGACGCCAAGCCCGAAGGCGGGTATCGCGGCAATGGCCGAGCGCCAGCGTTCGCTGCCTGTCGCGCGCGGCAAGGTATTGACGCTGCGCACGCTGAGATGGATCGCCACCGCAAGGCAGATCGCCATCAGCCCGCCCGCGAAGAAGCCGCCGACCAGCAACGAGCCGACAGACAGGTTGGTGGCCGTTGCGAGGATCAGGAAAGCGATGGAAGGCGGGATGACATTGTCCAGCACCGAGGTGGCGGCAATGATCGCACCGGCCTGCGCCGGCGGATAACCATGCTTGACGAGTTCCGGCTGGAAGGTGGACGCGCCGAAGGCGGCGTTGGCGACCGAAGAGCCGGATGCGCCGGAAAACAACACGCTGGTCAACAGTGTCGTTTGCGCCAGCCCCGCCCGCCGATGCCCGACCATGGAGGCGGCAAAACGAACCAGCTGGTTGGCGACGCCCGATTCCGTCAGCAGGCTTCCGGCCAGCAGGAAAAAGGGAATAGCAAGCAGCAGGAATTTCGACATGCCTGTCACCGTCGAGGAAACGATGGCCGGCTCCGGCAAGGTGCTGCCGAAGGCAATCGCCACATAGGCAGCGGCAAGGAAGGCATGGGCAAGCGGTGCGGCCAGAACCAGCCCCACGGCGGCCGTGAGTGCCAGAAACAGGCTCGGCGGCAGGCTCGTATCGATAAACAGTTCCGGCAGGCCGACATAAGAAACGACCGCGATGGCGACAGAGAGCAGAACGGCAAGCGCCTTGCCTTCACCGACCCGCTGAAGCGCCAGATAGACAAAGATCAGCGCGCCGCCTGCACCGAGAAAACCGAAGCGCACCCATTCCGGCAAGCCAAGTGTTGGCGATGTGCCGCCCAGCATGGCCGCGATCTCCACCCCGCCGAAGGCGAGGATGAGGGCTGCGACGAAGGAAAAGGCATCGGCCAGAACTTCGGTTGCGGCTTGAAAGCGTTCCGGCAGGAAGCGCACGAATACATCCAGCCGCATGGCCAGAGCACTCTTGAGGCTGAGCGGCGCGCCGACCGCAATCATTGCCACATTGAGCCAGATGCCAAGATCTTCCGCACCGATGAAACCGGTATGGAACAGGTATCGCAGGGCGACATTGACCAGCACCACCACAAGAAGCGTCGCAAGGATCGCGGCGGCGACCGCACCGAGCGCCTTGTCCAGAACGGCAAGCGCCCGCTCGGCCACACGTTGTGGACCGAAGCGCCGTTGCGAAATTGTTGTTGCCGGACTTGCCGTCATGTCTTGTCTCTCCACTCCCGCACCATGCTCAGGAGGCCTTGGCCGAGAGGTCACGGTCAAACAGGGTCGACCAGGTGAATTGTTTGGCTGCCGAGACTTCCCGCGACACATCAAGACGCGGCAGAACCTTTTCCCCGAAGCGGAAGGCTTCTTCCAGCAATGGCATGCCGGAAAGGATAAAGGTATTCACGCCCGCCTTCTTATAGGCTTCCAGCGTGCGGATGACAGTATCCGGCGAACCGACAATCGCGGTTCCCGGTCCCGGCCGGACAAGCCCGATGCCGGCCCAGAGGTTGGGCGCGATTTCGAGATCGCGCAGGTTTTCCGGCTTCTGCCCGCCATGCATCGCCGTCATGCGCTGCTGGCCGACGGAATCGGTCTTGCCGACGAAACGCTGGTTGGCGGCAATCGCGCGCTCATCCATGCGCCCGTAAAGATCGGCAGCAGCAGCCCAGGCTTCTTCATCGGTATCGCGCACGATGACATAAAGGCGAATGCCGTATTCCAGTTCGCGGCCAAGCTGTTCCGCCCGCGCCTTGACGAGATCGACCTTCGCGCCGATCTGGTCCGGCGTTTCACCCCAGGAGAGATAGGTCTCGACATGTTTGGCGGCCACGTCGATGGCCTTGTCCGAAGAACCGCCGAACCATAGCGGCGGCGGCTCTATGCCCTGCCCCACCGGCAGCGCGAGTTTTGCGCCCTCGGTCTGGAAATGCCGCCCTTTGAAATCCACCGTCTCGCCGGCGAAAAGACGGTGCCAGATCTGCAGATATTCATCCGCCATATCGTAACGCTCATCATGCGGCATGGTCATGCCGTAAGCGCCGAGCATCTTCGCATCGCCAGAGACGACATTGATCAGCAGGCGGCCGCGCGAAAACTCCTGAAGCGTCGCCGCCATCTTGGCAAGCAGCGTCGGCGCGATCAGGCCCGGATGGATGGCGACCAGCAGTTTCAGCCGCTCGGTATAGGAGAGAAGCGCGCCCGCCAGAACCCAGACGTCGTGCGCCCCGGTGGCAAACAGAGCGCCGGTGTAACCAAGCTGATCGTAAGCGAGCGCCAGCTGCTTGTAATAACCGAGATCGACCTTGCGGGAGCCTTCCGGCTGCCAGGGATAGGCGCCGTCGGGCGCGCACATATACCAGAAAATATTCATCGGTCGCCTCCCGCGCTGGCTGATTGTGGGATTGGGCTTTGTCCAGTCAGAACCGGTAAAGAGAAATGACCGTGCCTGTAAAGCGTATCGGCCTCCTCCTGCTGTTCGGCAAGGATATTTTCGGCGGCAGGCACCACGGAAAGATCGCGCGAGCGCAGCACCTTCGCCCAGGATGCCGCATCACCCTCGCTGCCCGGCTCGGCGGCGAGCAGGGCAGCAGCCTTGTCGATATCCGCCATGACAGCCCGGCCGACGCGATCCAGTTCGGCCGCAATCGCCTGCCGTGTCTCCTGCGCCATGTTGTGACGCGCCAGCGTCCAGAATAGAGATCGGTTGGGAATGGTTGAACCACAACGCACAAGAAGGCTGATCTCCTCATGGGTCAGGGCTTTTTCCAGCCGTGGCGACATCGTCACCCAGGCATCAACGCGGCCTTCCACGAGGTCAAGCAGGCTGTCGCTATCACCGCTTTCAATGCGCGTCACATCGACAAGGCCAAGACCCGCCCCTTCCAGGCTACGGGCCAGAAGATAGGTGTGAAACGATCCGTCGATCAGCGATATGCGCTTTCCCGAGAGATCGGCGGCGGAACGGATAGGGCTGTCGCGCCGCACGAGGATTGCGCCATTGGCGGGCCTCGGTGCGGAAGCGGCGATATAGATTGCCGAAAGCCCGCGCGCATCCGCTTCAATGGGCGGCGTAGAACCGGTGCCGCCGAAATGGATGTCGCCCTTTTCCAGAAGCGCCGCCGTATCGCGCCCTTCGCGATAGGTCACAAATTCCGGATCAAATTGCTTGAAAGCGCCGGGCCAGAGCCGGGCGAGCCGTAAATGCAGATTGTTGGGATGGACCCCGATTTTCATGTCGACACCTCATTTCACAATCAATCTACTTTTTTATAGAGTGTTTTCGAGGAACGTTTTGGCGATCCTCAGCCAGAAAGCGAAAGAGAAATCTACTAATCCTGTAGATTTTAAAAATTTTGCAACCGACTGAAAACCGCCCACATCAAGCCATTGAAATTCATCGCTATACAATTTACTTTTTTATAGTTTGAAAAATGGGCCTTCAGTCGTGACGAAACCGGTTTCCAATCTCATCTGCCGCAGCGTGGTCGAAGCGAGCGAGCTTTTGAAGCTTGTTGCCAACGCCAACCGTCTGGCCATCGTCTGTTACCTCATGGAAACGGAAGCGTCCGTTTCCGCGCTGGAATATGAACTCGGCATCCAGCAGCCCACACTTTCGCAACAGCTTGCCGAATTGCGCGACGCGGGTGTCATCGAAGGCACGCGGGAAGGCAAGGCAGTGATCTATCGTGTCACCGACCCCCGCATTATCCAGCTGGTTCTGACCCTGCGTGGTCTTTACAAGGACCTTTCCGATGTGACGGGCAAGAAAGGCCGGCGCGCGTTGCCGCTGGATGAGGCGATGTTCGACTGACATGATCGATCTTTACACCTGGATCACGCCGAACGGCCTCAAAATCTCGGTTGCGCTGGAAGAACTCGGCCTGCCCTATCGCAGCCACGCCATCGACATCGAAAAGGGCGAGCAATTCGCGGCCGATTACATCCGCATCAATCCCGGCTCGAAAATTCCGGCAATCGTCGACAATGACAACGACACCGTTCTGACGGAATCGAACGCGATCCTCCTCTATCTCGCCGAAAAGGCCGGCCGGCTTCTGCCCGCCTCCGCCACCGAGCGACTTACAGTCACCGAATGGCTGATGTGGCAGGCCGCCAATTTCGGCCCGACACTCGGTTATGCCCATTATTTCCTGACTTATCATGCCGGAGAGGCCCCCTTTGCCGAGACGCGTTTTGCCGCGGATGTGGAGCGCCTCTATCGGACATTGAACGACCGTTTAACGGGGCTGGAGTATGTGGCCGGCAATTTTTCCATAGCCGATATCGCCATCTGGCCATGGGTCTCGCGTTTCGCACGCCACAAAATCAATCTCGATGATTTTCCGGCGATACAGCGGTGGTATCGCCAGCTTGGACAACGGGAAAGTTTTAAGCGCGGTTATCGCGTACCCTTCGCAACGTCGGACGTACCGGGGCTTTAACAGGCGACGAGGTGACCGGGCGAAACCTCGCGATATTCACGCGGCTTGACGGCATAATCGACAGCACGGATCGGGCTTTTCAGCTCGTCATTCGCCGCACCGCGCCTTGTGTTGCGGCGGTCCGGGTCCGGCACCGGCACCGCGGCCATCAGCTTGCGGGTATAATCATGCTGCGGATTTTCGAAGACATCAGCACGCGGACCAATCTCGACGATCTCACCGAGATACATCACCGCCACCCGGTGGCTGACGCGTTCCACCACCGCCATATCATGGCTGATGAACAGGAAAGCGAGGTCGAGGCTCTGCTGCAAATCCAGCATCAGGTTGATGACCTGCGCCTTGATCGAGACATCCAGCGCCGAAACGCTCTCATCGGCGACAATCACCTTCGGCTGAAGGGCGAGCGCGCGGGCGATGCAGATGCGCTGGCGCTGGCCGCCGGAAAACTCATGCGGGTAACGCGCCGCCATATCGGGCGAGAGGCCGACCTTTTCCAGCATGTCGGCCACCACGTCCTTCGCCTCGCGGGCGCTGCCCATGCGGTGCTCCAGAAACGGTTCTGCAATCGCCGCACCCACCGTCATGCGCGGGTTGAGCGAGGCGAAAGGGTCCTGAAAGATCATCTGCACCGTCTTGCGCATTTCGCGCATGCCGGATTTGTCGAGGGTGAGAATATTTTCGCCATTGACCACGACCGAACCGGCATCCGGCTCGATCAGCCGCATGATGGCACGACCGGTGGTCGACTTGCCGCAGCCGCTTTCGCCCACCAGCGACAATGTTTCGCCAGCCCTCAGATCGAAGGACACATTCTCCACCGCGTGTACGCGGCCACTGAGCCGACCCAAAAGGCCGGAGTGGATATCGAAACGCTTGGTCAGTCCCTCCACCTTCAGCACCGGCTGCGCGCTCGCGTCAACCGTATCGGCCGGACGCGCCGGTTCCTGCGTTTCGCCCGTGGTGGTGTTGACGATGGGAAAACGGAGCGGTCTTTCCTCGCCCTTCATCGACCCGAGAACCGGAACGGCGGACAAAAGTGCACGGGTATAGGGATGTTTGCCGCGATGGAAAATATCCGCCGTCGCGCCAACTTCCACCTGCTCACCGCGATACATGACGACAGTACGGTCAGCGATCTCAGCCACAACGCCCATGTCATGGGTGATGAACAGGACGGAGGTGCCCTCCTCTTCCTGAAGCGTCTTGATGAGATCGAGAATCTGGCCCTGAATGGTCACATCGAGCGCCGTCGTCGGCTCGTCGGCGATCAAGAGCTTCGGCCGGGAAGCGAGCGCCATGGCGATCATGACGCGCTGGCGCATGCCGCCGGAAAAGCGGTGCGGATATTCATCGAAACGTGAGGCGGCCGAGGGAATGCGGACCTTTTCCAGCAGGCGGATCGTCTCGGCCCGCGCATCTGCTTTCGACATCGGCTGGTGGCACAACAGAGCCTCGGAAATCTGGTCGCCGATGGTGAACAGCGGATTGAGGCTGGTCATCGGCTCCTGAAAGATCATGGCGACCTCGTTGCCCCGCACCCGCCGCATGGCGTCTTCGGAAAGGGAGAGCAGGTTGCGCCCGCCCAGCAGGATCTCACCCTGAACCCTGCTGCTTTCCCGATCCAGCAGCCGCATGATGGAGAGCGAGGTGACGCTTTTGCCCGAGCCGCTTTCGCCGACGATCGCAACCGTCTCGCCCGGCCCGACGTCGAAGGAAATATCACGCACCACGGGTTTCCAGCCGCCATCCACGTGAAAGGACGTGGTGAGATTGCGGACGGAAAGCACGGCATCTTCTGCACCAAGCGGTGCTGCCTGCGGCATGGTCATGATCGTTCCCTTCTTTTTATGTTTCAACTCAAGCACGGCGTTGCGGCAAATTTCTTCTCCCCGAGGGGGGAGAAGGTGGCCCGAAGGGTCGGATGAGGGGGCAACGCCAGAGATAGACCGCACCCTTGCCCCCTCATCCCGCTGCCGCGGACTTCTCCCCCTCGGGGAGAAGAAATACGCGGCACCCGCTCGTTCCATTTAGTCCGGCCAGCGCAGCATGCCGTCGAAACGGTGGCGGCTGCGGTCTTCGAACGGCGTGGCAATCACCTCGTTGGAGGCGCGCGCCTTGTCCAGTTCCTCGGCCAGACGGGAGGCAACGATGGTCTCCTGACCCGGATGCAGGTTGCAGGGGTCGAGATAGAAATAGCGGTGTTCCACCTCGTGATCGCGGGCAATGATGGGCGGATTGCCTTTGGCCAGCGCCGTTGTCAGGTCCCATGCCGTGATATGGGCTTCTTCGGCATCGATGATGACGCGCAGCCGGTCGAGCGGGTTGTCGGTCGGGTCGGGCTCGATTAGCGCCGTCACGCCGGGGCGCCCGTCCAGCGTTTTTTTCCAGAGGTTGAGATAGCCGGTCTCACGCTCACGGATGCCGTCATGGTCGCGCTTTTCCCAAGCTTCCAGCGCCGCCATGACGCCATAGATGCTTTCCTTGCCGACCTTCATGCCGCGGCCGACACCCATATTCTGCAGGAAGGCATGGCGCACCAGTTCCTTCTTGCCAGCGACGATGCCGGAAGTGGGGCCGCCGAGGAACTTGTGGCCGGAATAGAGCACCACATCCGCGCCCGTCGCCAGAAACCGCTTGAGATCATATTCGGAAGCCGCATCCACAATGACAGGCACGCCCTTGGCATGAGCGATTTCGACGAATTCGGAAAGATGCAGCAGGCCATAATCGACCACATGATGCGAGACGACATAGACCGCCGCAGCCGTTTTTTCGGTGATGGCATTTTCCATGTGGAAACGATGGGTCGATGTCGCCTGACCGATCAGCACCACCTTGCCACCGCCGAGGCGGATAGCCTGATCCACCGGCGCGCCGTAGCTCACCACATGTCCCATCTGCACCAGCACTTCGTTCTTCTCTGGCGCGACATCGGGCAGCTTTTCGATGGCCAGCAGATTGTTGCCGGTGATCGCACCCGCCACAGCGAGGCTGATGCCGGAAGAGCAGGACGCCGTGACGAAACCGGCCTCGCCGCCCGTCAGCCTTGCAATGATCGCGCTCGCCTTGCGTTGCAGATCATTGATCTCGACGAATTGCGGCAGGATGGCCGCCATGGCCTGAACGGCCTCGGGAACGACAATCGACGCGCCGAGCGAGGTCATGGTGCCCGAGACGTTGATGACCGGGCGAAGGCCGATCCTGCTTCTGATATCCTCGGTCATGTCTTTCTCCTGTCTTTGCGATGCGATGGGCATCGACATATATGCCATAATAATGTAATAGCTTCTCAAAACCCATGAGGAGCCAAAATTGGACGCCCATAGACTGGACGAAATAGCTTCAACCGCCGTATCTCCCACGGAGGAAAATCCGGACGCGAAGGCGGCCAAGCGCTCGCGCGTCAGCGGCATCGACCGTGCGCTTCAGGTGATTGATTACCTTTACGAAACCGGATCGCCGGCCGGCGCTTACGCCATCGCCAAGGCGATCAAGGCGCCGCTTTCCACCGTCTATGTGATCATCGACGATCTCGTCGAAAAGAACATGCTGGCGCGCAATGCCGATGGCAGCATCTGGCTCGGCGCGCGGCTTTACCATTATGGCCTGGCTTACGCCCGCTCGCTGGATTTCATGGGTGTCGCCACCCACGAAATGCACGATCTGTGCCGCCATGCGGGCGAGACCGTGCAGCTTTGCGGCCGCGATGGCGACCATATGCTTGTTCTGGCCATGGCCGATGGTCCAAGCCATTTTCAGGTCGCGTCGCGCGTCGGCACCCGTGTTCCCTTGAACTGGACGGCCTCCGGCCGCCTGCTCGTCGGCCATCTGCCCGAGGCCGAACGCGTCGAGCTTTTCCGGCGCTGCGCCCGCACGTCGCCGACCGGCCGCGCGGAAATCAACCCCGAAACCCTGTCGCAATCGGCGGCTGCCGCCTTCCATGACCGGCTGTCGATACAGGTCGCCGAATCCGATTACGCCGTCGCCTGCATTGCCTCGCCGATCTGCGACAGCCACGGAGAATGTGTCGCGACGATTTCCATCGTGCTGCCGGAGCAGAAGGTGCTGGCGGACGAAAACCATTATACCGAACAGGTCAGGGTCTCGGCGGAACGGATCGAAAAGCTGATGGGCTGGCGCAACCATTAAACGGCCTCACCCCTTGAGCGCGACGATGGCTTCGATCTCGACGGTGATGTTGCCCGGCAATGAGCCGAAACCCACGGCGGAGCGGGCGTGTTGTCCCGCATCGCCGAACACATCGATGAAGAGATCGGAACAGCCGTTGATAACGCTCGGGTGATCGCGGAAATCGCTGACGGCATTGACCATGCCAAGCAGCTTGACCACCTTTTTCACCCGCGACAGATCACCCAGCGCCTCATGCATGACGGCAAGCAGATTGATGCCGGTGAGACGCGCATGGTTATAGGCCTCTTCCAGCCCGATTTCCGCGCCCACCTTGCCGGCATAGAGATGGCCGTTTTCTTCCCGAGGCCCTTGGCCCGAAAGATAAAGCATGTTGCCTTCCACCACATGGGTGACAAAATTGGCAATCGGCGGCGGCGGCGGCGGCAGGGAGATGCCGAGCGCAGCGAGCCGGTCATAGGGCGAAAGGTGCCCTTCTGCATCAAGCGAAGACTGTTTCACGCGAATTCCTCATAATGCCGGGACCTGTATCCCGTAATGTCTGCGGAAGGCGGAGGACATACCCCCGCCATTCCATTCGGGTTCAACGCCAGGAATAACCATGGCTGTGGCGCACCAGCTTGCGCGCCCTTGGAATATAACGGCTGGCGGCAATCGCCTCGGCACCGATCACCGCGTAACGCGGCTCGAACAGACGCGTCAGGCGCGCCACGTCGCCATTGGAATCGGTCGCTTCCAGATCGGAATCCACTAGATCGAAAATGGTGAAGTCGGCGCGCTGGCCGACATCAAGGCGGTTTTCCATATCGAGCCGAATGACGGAGGCCGGATTGCGGGTAACGGCCTCGATGACATTTTCGAAGGGCATATCAACCGACAGCAGTTTCGACATGGTCGTCGCGAGATCCCAGACCGGGAAATTCATCGAATGGCCATGCAAATCCGTCGAGATCGAGAAGGGCAAAAGGCCGCGCGCAATCGCCGCTTCCGCCACCTTGAAGGAGAAGGATGCGCCGCCATGGCCGATATCCAGCCGGATGCCTTCACCGGCGCAGCGTTCGGCAAGGTTGAACAGGTCCTCGTCTTCCATAATGCTGGAACCGGACTTGCCGTTGAAGCAATGGGTCACGACATCGCCGGGGCCGAGGATTTCCAGCACCTCGTCATAAAGTGCGGGCGGTTCGCCCACATGCACCATCATCGGCACTTTCAGGATCTTGGCGATCTTCTTGCCGAGCTTGACCGGCGTCACACCCCAGGAGCCGGTGATGACATGGCTAGCGCGCACCTTGAGGCCGACGATATGTTCGCTGTTCTCAGCGTAACATTCGAGGATGCGATCAAGGTCGATATCCTTGATGTCGCGCAGTTCCGGCACCCGGTTACAGGCGACCAGACCGATGGAGCCGAGATTGAGGAAGGCCTTGATGCGCTCTCTCGAAGGCTCGATGATATATTCCCGGAAACCGTGGAAATTCGCCTCACCCGCCGAACCGGCATCCACCAGCGTCGTCACGCCCCGTTCCGCCCCGCATTCGGAGGGGCGGATGGAGATATCGGTGCCGCCGTGCCAGATATGCACATGCAGATCCACCCAGCCGGGCGAGATGAAGGCACCTTTGGCATCGATACGCTGCGCATCCGCAGGCGCCTGCAGGGCAGAGCCCACCGCGGCGATCTTGCCGTCGCCGCCGATCAGAATATCGGTCGAGGCCTGGGACGCCCCCTTTCCGAAACCGACGGGTTTGACATTGGTGAGAAGAATGGGAGCTTGAAGAGGCGTTTTCGCCTGTTCACCTGATGTCATATTACAAATCCCTTCGCAGTCTTGGGTCGAGCATGTCCCGCAGCCCGTCACCGACCATTTGCAGCGACAGCACGGAAAGAATGATGGCAAAGCCGGGGAAATAGGTCATCCAGTCGGCCTGGCCGATATATTGGCGGCCGGCGGAGATCATGGTTCCCCAGGTTGGAATTTCGGGGCTGACACCAAGCCCCAGAAAGGAAAGCCCGGCCTCGGCCAGCATGGCGCTGGCGAAAAGGAAGGTACATTGCACGAGGATCGGCGAGACCAGATTGCGCAGCACATGCCGCGTCATGATGTGGAAGGTGGAGATGCCGAGCGCCTTGGCCGCCTCCACATAAGGTAACTCGCGGATCACCAGCGTCGAGGCGCGCACGATGCGGGCAAGACGCGGCGAATAAACGACGGCAAGCGCGATGATGACAGTCGTGAGCGACGGGCCGAGTGCCGCTACCAGTGCGATGGCCAGCAGAATATCCGGAAAGGCCATCATGGCATCGATCAGCCGCGCGATCGGTGTATCCAGCTTCTGGAAGAAGCCAGCGAGCAGGCCGAGCGTGATGCCGATCAGCGCCGAAAGCGCCACAACGGCGGCACCGACCAGGAGCGACAGTCTTCCGGCATAGATGGTGCGGGAAAACACGTCGCGGCCGAACTCGTCGGTGCCGAACCAGTAAATTTCGCTCGGCGGCTTCAGGCGATTGACGATCGACAGTTTCGACGGCGAATAAGGCGCAATCATCGGCGCGAAAACGGCAAGCAGCACGAATACGAGCAGCACGATGAGACCGGCAGCGACGGTCTTGCGCTTCAACAGGCGCCGAATAAACAGGATGGTCGGGTTGCGCGCCGGCGGGGTGGTGGAAACAATATCGGCCATCAGTAACGAACCCTCGGATCGACCAGCAGGTAAAGCATGTCGATTGCAAAATTGATGAGCACGTAAAGCCCGGCGATGATGAGAAGCGCACCCTGGATGACCGGATAATCACGCCGGAGCACGGCCGACACGACAAGATTGCCGACGCCCGGCAGACCGAAGACGGTTTCCGTCACCACTGCACCGGAAATCAACACGGCGGCGGTGAGGCCAAGCACGGTGAGGATGGGGATGAGCGCATTCTTCAGCGCGTGTTTCATCACCACCCGGCGCTCCTTGACGCCCTTGGCTCTGGCAGTACGGACATAATCGTCACCGAGAACATCCAGCATCGAGGCGCGGGTGAAGCGCAGAATGAGAGCCGAAGAGACGAGGCCGAGCGCGATTGCCGGCAAGGTCAGGTGATACATGCGCTCCATGAAGCTGGCACCCGGCCCGCCATAACCCGACACCGGGAACATATCGAGCCTCACGGCAAAGACCTGCATGAGGATGAGGCCGAGCCAGAAGCTCGGAATGCTCGCCGCAAGCATCGCAATGGTGGTCGCGGCCTGATCCACGAAGGAACCGCGCCGGTAGGCGGCGTAGATGCCGATGGGCAGCGCGATGACGCTGGCAATTAGCAGCGAAAAGATCGTCAGGAAGAAAGTCGGCTCCGCCCGGTCCAACAGCGCGGATCCAACAGGCATGTTGAGGAAGATCGACTGGCCGAGATCGCCCTTCAGCAATTGACCGATATAATAGAGATATTGCACGCCAAGCGACTGATCGAGACCGAGCCTTGTGCGCAGCTCCGCAATATCCTGCGCCGAGGCATCCGGCCCCAGCATCACGGCGGCCGGATCTCCTGGCGTGACGCGCAGGATGACGAAAACGATGGTGACGACGAGGAACATCACCACGATCATTCCGGCAAGTCTCTGGAAAATATACCGTATCACGTATGAAGGCTCCGAAGCGCGTGATGGGCCGCCATCAGGCGACGGTTGAACAGAGTTGTCGATGAGTGCCGGTAATTCCGGCACTCACGGTCGGAAAACACTTGCTTCCGTCATGCCGGTCCTCGGGTCAGGCCCGAGGATGATCCGGCATCCAGCCACCACGCGTCTGCGTGGTGAAAGGCTCCCTTGCGATCAAAGACTTGATCGCGCTGGACACCGGCTCGAGGCCGGGTTGACGGCGTGCGGATGTTATGCCCGACATCCACGGCGAGGCTGGTCTTACTTCGTGACCGAAGCGTTCCAGAAATAGGGCCAGGGAGCCGGATCGACGCCTTCCAGCTTGTTGGACTTGGCCGCCACCGCGTTGAAGTCGCCGATCTTGATGAGCGGAAGCTCGGCATACATCGTTTTCTGTACATTGGCCCAGAGTGCGACGCGCTTGTCCGGATCCGCCTCAGACGTGAAGGCATCAACCGCCGCCTTGCGCGCCGGCGTATCCCACCAGCCGGGCGAGCCGGTGGAGAGCGCACCGATCAGTGCCGGTTCCGGCAGGAAGGGGCTGTGGGTGATATAGATATCCCAGAGCTTCGGATCGGCGCGGCGCTGCGTCAACGTCGCCCAGTCCACCACCTGCATATCCACCTTGAAACCGGCGAGTTTCAGATATTCGGCGGCAACCTGCGCCATCTTGTAATGGAACTCGTATTGGCGGCTGGTGAGGATGCGCAGCGGCTCGCCATTATAACCGGCAGCCTTCAGCTTTTCGGCGGCGGCTTCCGGGTTGCCGACATTATAATTGCCCTCGACGCCCTCTTCCGTGTGCCAGGAAAAATTGTCGGGGTAATAGGCACCATCAAGCGCGTAAAAATCCGTGCTGCCGAAAGCGGCTGCCAGCATGTCTTCCATGTTCAGCGCTTCGGTCACCGCCTTGCGAACCTCCAGCTTGGAGGACAGCCCCTCCTTGGTATTGAACACGAAGACCGGATAACCGAAGGGCTTCAGCATCAGCGGCTGCGAGGCGGAAGAAGACTTCACCTTATCGAAGGATTCCACCGGAATGGAATCGACATAGTCATATTGGCCGGAAACGGCAGCTTCGACGCGGGTATTCGGATCAGGCACCGGAACGAAACGAATTTCATCGAGATATTGATGACGGGCACCACCATAACCGTCGCTTTCGCCATCACGGGATTTGTAACCGTCAAAACGCACGAGCTGGATATATTGGTCCGCCTTGCGTTCCTTCAGCATATAAGGACCGGTGCCGACAAATTCGGCCATCGGCTCAGCCTGTTTTTCAGCCGGCAGAATGATAGCGGCGGAATTGTTGAAAGCCAGAAGCGAGGTCAGCGGCGCATAGGGCTGCTTGAGGGTGATCGTCACCGTTCCGGCATCTGGCGCGGAAATATTGTCGATGAAACCGGCGGCCTGCTTGCCGCGCGAGGCGATCTTCATCCAGCGGCCGAGCGAGGCGACGACATCTTCCGAAGTCATGTCGCTGCCATCATGGAACTTGATGTCCTGCCTGAGCTTGATGGTGTAAGTTTTGCCATCCGCACTGATTTCGGGCAGGCTTTCGGCCAGAAGCGGCGTCACCTTCCAGCCCTTGTCGAAGGTATAAAGCGTTTCGAAAATATGCTGCGTGACGATGCCGACGAGATCGGCGGTCGAGGCCATGGGGTCGAGTGTCGGCGGCTCGCCGATCGTCGCGACGTTGATGACGCCACCCTTCTCCGCAGCCATCATCACACCCGGCGCCAGCAACAGCGCGGCGGTGGCAAGAAATGCAATTTTACGTCTCATGGTCAAGCTCCCAGCTCTTTTTTTCAACTCGATGTTCCATTATTATGTTATATGCATCTTTATAACAGAATATCTCGATAAGACGCCTTGTCAATGACCTTGCGACGACATGAGAAGATTCAAGGTTGGGGAGAGGAGCTTCAGCAAGGCAGCAGCGGATATCCGCCTGGTGGCTTGAGCGCACAAATCCACGCCACCACCAGCTCAATGCAGCATGAACGGCTTTTGAAAGTGTAGACATTTCAATCACGTCGGCGACCAGTACAAATGGGTTGCGCTGATTGATTTATGCAGGTTTATACATCTGGACGACATTATGCATTCGGCGCATTAATCAGTTTTTCCAGATCATCTTTAAACAGCATTGCCTAATTTCACTGATCGTGCGATTTTCGCGCAGTTTTAGGTGTTGATATGTTTTTATTTAATTCTTTTTTAACAAAAAATAGGCGCGCTTTTTTCGCTGTCGGCCTCGCCAGTGCGCTGATGAACATACTTAATCTTTCCGGCTCGCTCTTCATGCTGGAGGTTTACGACCGCATTTTGCCCAGCAAGAGCATCCCTTCGCTTGTCGCGCTGGTCGTTCTCCTCATCATCCTCTACGCCTTTCTGATGGGTTTTGATGTCTTGCGCAGCCGGATATTGGCCCGTATCGCCGATAATATCGACGACGCGCTCAATCAGAAGCTTTTCAGGGCATCGATCGGCGCTCCTCTTCTTGCCTCCGCCAAGATCGACGGATTGCAGATCGTCGGCGATCTCGATCAGATACGTCAGTTTCTGTCCGGCCCGGGGCCGGGAGCATTTTTCGACATTCCGTGGCTACCCATCTATCTGCTGATCTGTTTTGCCCTGCATCCATGGATCGGCTTTGCGGTGCTTGGCGGCGCCGTCATTCTTGTTGTCCTGACACTTTTGACCAATTGGCTCACCGAAAAAGCGACCAAACAGGCTTATGCCGCGCGTGGACAGAGAAACGCACTCGTTGGCAATAGTCAGCGCAATATTGAATCCATCAGAACCATGGGGATGATGGGTGCGGTAACGTCGATGTGGAGCGAACTGCATTCGCGATATCGCGCCGTCACACTGTCGACATCCGATACGGCGGGCATGCTTGGCGCGATATCGCGCACATTCCGCCTGCTGCTGCAATCCGGCGTCATGGCGATCGGCGCCGTGCTGGTCATCGAGGGCAATGCATCAGCGGGCAGCATCATCGCAGGCTCGATCCTTTCGGCAAAGGCGCTTGGCCCCGTCGAACATGCGATAGCCAACTGGCGCAGTTTCATGACGGCGCGACAGGGCTGGAAACGCATCAACGAATTTCTTGAACTTGTGCCGGAGCCGCCACCGCCACTTTCCCTGCCGCGGCCGCAATATACCGTTGCCGTCGATCGCGTGACGGGTGGGCCGCCGAGTGCCGCGCGCGACACGGTTGCCGATATTTCCTTTACGCTGAATGCTGGCGACGGGCTTGGGATCATTGGCCCAAGCGCCTCTGGAAAATCAACGCTGGCGCGCCTGATGACGGGAATCTGGCCCTATGACCGCGGTTCCGTGCGCTTCGATGGTGCCGCGTTGAACCAATGGGATTTCGAGGTTCTCGGCAAATCCATCGGCTACATGCCCCAGCAGGTGGAATTGATGGCGGGAACCGTCGCGCAGAATATCGCGCGTTTTGACCGTGATGCGACAGCGGAAGCAATCGTTGCAGCGGCCAAGGCCGCTCAGGTTCATGACCTGATCCTGAGCCTGCCCAACGGTTACGACACCTATATCGGCGATCGTGGCGGGGCCTTATCAGGCGGGCAGAAGCAACGCATCGGCCTTGCGCGCGCGCTTTTCGGCGAGCCGTTTTTTGTGCTTCTCGATGAGCCCAACTCCAATCTGGACAGCGAAGGCGAGATGGCGCTGCGCAATGCAATCGGCGACATCAGGGCGCGGGGCGGCATCGTTGTCGTCATCGCCCACCGCCCCAGCGCCATCGAAAGCGTCAATCTCGTCATGGTCATGAGCGGCGGCCGGATGCTTCGCTTCGGCACGAAGGAAGAGGTGCTGGCGCAAATCCTGCGGCAAAACCTGCATCAGGTGCCAGTAGCGGAGGAAGAAACGCGCAAGATCGAAAACCGGGTGGGCGAAAATGGTTGAGCAGGAAAAAGCCGGCGTCACGAATGCGTCTCTCGTAAAGCACTCCTTGGCAGTGATGGTTCTCGCCATCGGCCTTCTCGTCGGATTGGGTGGCTGGGCGGCCATGGCAAAGCTTGCCGGCGCAGTCGTCGCCACGGGACGGGTCGTCGTCGAAGGAAACTCCAAGAAAATCCAGCACCTTTCCGGCGGGATTGTCAGCGAGATCAAGGTCGCCGAAGGCGACAGGGTCGATGCAGGGCAGATTTTGCTGCGGCTGAGCGACACGATCGTTCAGGCCAATTTATCCATCGTTGAGAACACGCTCGCGCAACTTTATTCACGCCGTGCGCGCCTGCGCGCCGAAATTACCGAAGCCTCATCTTTCACCGTGCCGGAAGATCTGGTGGGATTGACCAATCCGAAAGCCGCCAGGACATTCATCGACAGCGAACAGGGGCTTTTCAACAGCCGCCTCAGCGCGCTGACCGGCATGAAAAAACAGCTGGCAACGCGCAAGGAGCAACTTCTTGATGAGGCGCGAGGCATGGGCGTTCAGGTTGAGGCAACCGAAAACGAGCTTGCCATCGTCAAGGAAGATGTTTCCAAGACGCAGGAACTTTACAGCAAGGGGCTCGTAACGCTTCAGCGGCTCAATCTTTTAAAGCGGCAGCTTTCCAACCTCGAAGGCCAGCAGGGCCAATATATGGCGGCCCGCGCCCAGACGGTGGGCAAGATGAGTGAAATGGACCTGCAGCTGCTTCAGCTTGACGAAGACCGCAAGTCCGAAGTTACCAAGGACCTGACATCGGTCGAGGCAACGGTCGCCGAATATGAAGAACGGCTTACCGCAACCCGCGATCAGCTGGATCGCCTTGATATTCGTTCACCGATCACCGGGCGTGTCTATCAGCTTTCAGTGCACAATATAAACGGCGTCATTCAGCCGGGCGAAGTGCTGATGCTTGTGGTGCCAGAGAAAGACGACCTTGCAA
Organism: Agrobacterium tumefaciens; assembly: GCF_005221385.1. Lineage (NCBI taxonomy): Bacteria > Pseudomonadati > Pseudomonadota > Alphaproteobacteria > Hyphomicrobiales > Rhizobiaceae > Agrobacterium > Agrobacterium tumefaciens. Next base: position 286,173 of record NZ_CP039904.1, read on the forward strand.
TCGAAGCCGACATACTTCCGCGAGACATCGACCAGATTTACGTCGGCCAGCCGGTTACCATCCGGTTCACGGCCTTCAACCAAAGCACGACGCCTGATGTCGTTGCCGAAGTCGCCGTCGTCGCTCCCGATCTGCAGATGGATTCCCGAACCGGCGCATCCTTTTACACTCTGCGAATCAAACCGGATAAAATCGGCATGCAGCATCTTCCGGGCGGGAAACTATACCCCGGAATGCCGGCGGAAGTCTTCATACAGACGAGTGAGAGAAGCGTTCTATCCTATTTCGTGAAACCGTTTCAGGACCGGCTTAATAAAACGTTCATACAGGAATAAGCTTCTTTACACCGAATGCTATCCAAATGAAAACATTCGTAAATATCCAGATAGATGCTCAATATACTTTTAAAAATAGCGTAATTTAGTCTCTTGTTTTATTATTTTTTATGGATTAAATGTCGCATGCATTGCTAAGTTTAAAGTAAATTTCAATTCATTTCAGTCTCAAAAAATTTATGGGAGAGTAACATGGCTCTAACTGTCACCTTCGGTAATGGCGGCGCTTCAACAGTTTCGTCGCTCACAAATCTCGTCGATCAGGAAGCTTACGAGCTCCTCACGGAATCGACGACGCAGACCAAAATCGGCTCCTCCCTCGACACCGGCGTGGTCAATGTCGGTGCGGTTACCGTTCCCGGCAGCGGTACGGGCGGCAAGGTCGATGTCGGATACAACGCCGGCACGAACGGCTTCACCTTCGACGTGTCGTCGGCATGGAATTCGGTCAAGAATGCTCTCGCCAAGTCCGACACTTCTGAAAACCTCTCGTTCAAGGATTTCGTTCAGGTTGACGTTCATCTCGGCGGCACGGGTTCTTCCAGTGTTGAAGTCCTCAATGCCAAGCGCGGCAACATCTCCACCGGTGCGGGCAACGACACGGTCGTGCTTTCTGTCGTTTCGAACGACAAGGGCTGGGTAAACGCCTTCAATATCGATACTGGCGCAGGCAACGACACGATCACCGTCAAGGCTGGCACTGCATTTAACGACGCCTCCGGTTCAGGCATTGTCGGCACCCAGGCTGTGAATGGCGGCGCTGGCGTCACCGACGGCAGCTTCACCTCCGTCAAGATCGATGCCGGCGAAGGCAACGACACGATCGATCTGAGCGGCGTCAAACTTGCCTCCTCGCTGGTAACCGGCGGCAAGGGCATCGATCACATCATCGCCAGCAGCGGCGCCGATACTTTCGTGTTCAATCTCGGCGACATGGCCAAGAGCCTTGCCACCGACACCATCACTGGTTTCAACGCCAGCATGGACAAGCTCAAGCTGGTCGGCACGACTATCTCGAACTGGACGCTGTCGAACTTTGATGACGACACCATCCTCAGCTACAATGTGGATGGCGCGCACAAGGGTGAGAAGATCGTCGTTTCGGGCGTTCACCTTACTGGCAGCGACTGGTTCACTGCATAATTCTCTCAAAGAGAATTTGCGCTAGCAGCCTCATCGCCTAAAAATGATCGTGGTCCGGATTTCTGGACCACGATTTTTTTGTAGGACACAAAGAAGCAATCAAGAAACAGCTCGTAACTGATGTGAAAACACTGCGCTTAATTCAGCGGCTTGAACAAAAATAACTTTTCAAAAGCAATTGATTAATCTGAACCGATATCAAAAAACGAAGAAACTGCGCGAGCGTGACAAAACTGCACTAGCGCAATGCAGCAATCGAAGAGATTATGATCTCCGACTGAATATTAAAACAACAATATCAACGCTCCTCTGAACCATGAATTGCAGATGATTGCAGCTTTCTGGCAAAGATGGTCGATGAAGAACTTGAAGCATCACCTGGAATTCGGCATATGCCCAATGCAGGTGGAAGCAGTTTCTAAATACGATTCTGCTTAAGGGATATAATACCGGTTGAGGTTCCTTTACCGGCGCTGTTTATGACGTGTCTATTTTTAAAATTATACGATGTCCGGACTGTTTTTACTTTTTGGACGAAATTCATTTTGAGGACCAAATGCGTTTATTGAATGTTTCGATTCTGCTTGCCTCCGCAGCGCTGGCGGGCTGCACGGTCACAGCGGCGTCCGGGCCCGATGCGGCGTCAATCGAATCCAACGCTTCGGTCAAATTCGGTTCCAAGGACAAACAGAAAACCGCAGGCGTCGACTACGCGCTGATCGACATAAACAGTTCCGTCCTGAATTATGTCGGCGACACCACGACGACGACCCTGCTCGGCAGCTTCGGCGGTGGCAAGGGCGGTGTGCCTGCGCTGCCAATGGGTGTCGGCGATGTGGTGCAGGTGGCGATTTTCGAAAGCCAGGCGGGTGGTCTGTTTATTCCGAACGATGCGGGCAGCCGCCCCGGCAACTTCATCAGCCTGCCGAACCAGACGGTGGATAGGGAAGGCAATATCAGCGTGCCCTATGCCGGCAAGATCCGCGCGACCGGCCGCAATGTCGAGGATGTACAGAGCGAAATCGAGGAGCGACTTGCAAACCGCGCCATCGAACCGCAGGTTCTTATCACCAAGATTTCCAGCCGTTCGGCGCAGGCCTCCGTGCTTGGCGATGTCAAGGAACCGACAAAGGTCCAGCTTTCGGAAGCGGGCGATCGCGTTCTTGACGTGATTTCCTATGCCAAAGGCCTCAGCGCCCCCAATATCGAATCCTATGTGACGCTGATCCGCCGCGGCAAGACTGCGCGCGTCAACTATAATCACCTCGTCAGCACGCCGACCGAGAACATCTATGTGGTTCCGGGCGACACGATCATGGTGGAACGTGAGCGCCGCACCTATCTGGCCTTCGGCGCTTCCGGCCTCAACGGCCGTTTCGAATTCGAGGACGCCGATCTCAAGCTTTCGGATGCGCTTGGCAAGGCGGGCGGTTTGCTCGATTCCCGCGCGGACCCGGCCCAGGTCTATGTTTATCGCACCGTCAAGCGCGACCTGCTGGTCAAACTCGGCATCAATACATCCAAGTTCCCCGGACAAGACGTTCCGGTCATCTTCCGCGCCAATCTGCGCGATCCGTCGACCTTCTTCGCCAGCACGAAGTTCCCGATGCAGGATCGCGACATCATCTACGTCACGAATTCGCAGGCAACCGAACTTTACAAGTTCCTCGATCTCGTCGGCTCCGTTCCCGCAACGACGGGCAATGTGGCCGAGGATGTCCTTGCGACGCGCAACGCCATCCGGGCCTTCTGACCCATGGCATCGCCCCGCTGACACCAAAGCCGCCCCGGAAACGAGGCGGCTTTTTCTTTGGCTGAAACCAACGGGGGGAATTGTCTGCCGGTCAGCATGCATATCGACGATACTCCGCTCCATCAACTGATGGCACTAGTGAACACAGATGCTGATCCTGGAGGCACGGTCCGAAGCGGGCAGCGGCTGCCGTGCGGTAAGGCCGGTGACCGGCATCGGCCGAAAGCCGTCCCCCCCTGCTCCGCAAGGCGTAGCGCCGTGGACATTGTCGCCGCCATTACAAAAGTTTAAGGTGATTTCGCAGCGCAATGGGTATCTTCTGGGTGGCAAGCTGCTCCCAAAGCTTGCCGCACATGTTCGGGAAAGCATGTATCGCTCTCATTATGCGGAACCTTCAGATGAAACGTTTCTGGACCGCCCTCAGCGTTCTTGCCATCGCAGCCATCGGCGCGTGGTATTTTAGGGATCGCCTGCCGCTCGATCAAATTCCCTATCTCAAGCAATTCGCCAGCGTCTCGCAAAAGACGGAACCTGCCGCAACGGATACCAGGGCGCAGCACGCACAAAACGGCCAGTCCGCCCCACAGCAGGGCCAAAGACAAGGGGGCGGACGGCGCAATGGCGGACCGCCCACCGTCAGCACCATCGCCGTCGACAAGGCGACACTGCCGATGGATGCCATGGCAACGGGGTGGGCGGTTGCGGCCGATATTACCAATATCGCCCCGCTTCAGGCCGGTCTCGTCACCGAAATCACGGCAAAGGACGGCCAGCATATCAAGGCCGGCGATCTGATCCTGAAAATGGATGACCGCATTGCCCGCGCGGCCGTCGACAAGGACAAGGCCAATATTGCCGCCGATCAGGCGACGCTTGATCAGGCAGAGGCGGCCTTCCAGCGCGCCGCCAATCTGGTCAAGCAGAATGCCGAAGCCCAGCAGGTGCTGGATCTGGCCAAGGCGGCGCGGGATTCGGCCAGCGCCAAGATCAACGCTGACCGCGCGGCACTGGCCTCCGACCAGGTGACGCTCGAGAATATGGAGATTCGTGCGCCTTTCGATGGGCGGCTGGGCGATATCAGCGTCAGCCCCGGCGCTTATCTCAGCGCCGGCGTCAATATCGTGACGATCACGAAATACGACCCCATCGACGTCAGTTTCCGCCTGTCCCAACGTTACCTGCCGCAATTGCGCGAGGGCCTGGAGAAAGGAACAGCTGTAAATGTCGACCCGGCGGCGACCGGCGGCGAGGCCATGCAGGGCGTGTTGCGCTTTTACGACAATACCGTGGACCAGACCTCCGGTACCGTGCTGGCGAAAGCGGAATTCAAGAACGACCGCGGCCTTTTATGGCCCGGCCAGTCCGTCAACGTCACCGCCCACTTCGTTTCGGATGAGGAGATGATCGTCGTGCCGACGGTGTCGGTTCGGCCGGGGCCGAAGGGAAGTTTTGTCTATACTGTCGATGAGAACCACCGGGTCCACATGACGACGGTGGAAGTCGCCCGATCGAACGGCGATCTCACCGCCATCGCCAGCGGCCTGTCCGGTGGAGAGCATGTGATCGTCGAAGGCCAGTCGGAACTCACCGACGGCCAGCAGGTTGTCGAGCAGTTTTCCGACAAGGGTGGCGCAGACGGCAATCTGGCCGCCAATGTTCCGCAGGAAGGGGCTGGCAAACCATGATCTCCAATTTCTGCATCAACCGGCCCGTCGCAACCACTCTTCTCGCCATCGGCCTCGTGCTGGCCGGGCTGGCCGGTTTCCGTCTGCTGCCCGTCGCCGCACTGCCGAAGGTCGACTTTCCGACAATCAGCGTCTCGTCGTCGCTATCAGGCGCTTCGCCGCAGACCATGGCCACATCGGTCACCACCCCGCTGGTCAAGCAGTTCGAGACCATTCCGGGCGTCAGCGAGATCAGCGCCACCAATACGTTGGGCAACAGCTCGATCGTGCTGCAATTCGACCTCAACCGCGATATCGATGCGGCGGCTGCCGACGTTCAGGCCGCAATTTCGCGGGCGCAGCGGCAATTGCCGAGCAACATGACGACAACGCCGAGCTACCGCAAGACCAACCCGGCCGATGCGCCGGTGCTGCTGCTTGCCGTCAACAGCAAGGAAATGCCGACCAGCAAGGTAGATGAAATCGCCGAAGATATTATCTCGCCGCTTCTGTCGACCATTTCCGGCGTCGCGCAGGTGAGCATCTACGGCGCGCAGACCTATGCCGTGCGGATCGGCCTCGATCCGGCGCAACTTCAGGCAAGAGGGCTCGGCGTCGATACCGTGACAACGGCCATTGCGCAGGCGAATAATCAGGTGCCTGTCGGCGCGTTGCAAAACGATAATCAGCGCCTGACGATCGAGGCGGATACCCAGCGCACCGATGCTGCTGCCTTCCGCTCGCTGGTTGTCGCGACTAACAACGGCGCTCCCATCCATCTCGGCGATATCGCAAATGTCACCGATAGCATCGACAATACCAACGCAGGCAGCTGGTTTGATGGCGAACAGGCCATCGTGCTTGCCGTGCAGCGCCAGCCGGACGCCAATACCGTTGATGTTGTGGATGCCATAAAGGCCAAGCTGCCGGCACTTCGCCAGCAATTGCCGCCCTCGGTGAACATCAACGTCATGAACGATGCCTCGACAGCCATCACGGACGCGATCTCCGATGTGCAATTCACGCTTTTCCTTACCATCGGGCTGGTCGTCGCGGTCATCTATCTTTTCACCGGCCACCTGACGGCGACCATCATTCCAGGCCTTGCCGTGCCGCTGTCGCTGATCACCGCCTTTGGTGCGATGTATGTGCTGGGTTACAGCATCGACAATATCTCACTGCTTGGCCTGACATTGTCCGTGGGGCTTGTGGTTGACGACGCCATCGTCATGCTGGAAAACATCCTGCGCCTGCATGAAAAAGGGCTGACCATGCGGGAGGCGGCGCTTCAGGGGGCGGCGGAAGTCAGCAACACCATCCTGTCCATGTCCATCTCGCTGGTTGCCGTGTTCATTCCCATCCTGTTGATGGGTGGGGTGATCGGCAGGTTATTCAACGAATTCGGCATGGTCGTCACGCTCGCGATCATGGCATCGGCGCTGGTATCGCTCACGGTAACGCCGATGCTCGCCTCGCGCCTTTCCGGCAATTCGTCGAGACCGCCAGCCATTGTCCGCTGGTTCGATGCCGGTTTCGAGCGCACGCTGCGTGGTTATGGTCGTGCCGTCGGCTGGTGCCTTTCCCACCGCCGTGTGGTTCTGGCTTCGTTTCTGGCCTCGATCGCCGCCTCGCTCTTTCTGTTCGAGACCCTGCCCTCCAGCTTCTTCCCGCAGGAGGATATTGGCCGCCTTTCCGTGTCGACGCAGGCACGCGAAGACATTTCCTATACTGCGATGCGTGACCTTCAGGCTCAGGTCGCGGACCAGATCCGCAAAAATCCGGCCGTTGTGCATGTCACGTCCATCGTCGGTGGCAATTCCCGCAATCCGCTGAACAACGGTTCGATGTTCGTGGAACTGAAGCCCAAGGAACAACGCGCGCCGCTCAGCCAGGTACTCACGGAACTGGGGCAGGCCACATCGAAAGTCGCCGGCATCCGCACCTATATCAATCCGCAGCAGAGCCTGCGTTTTGGCGGGCGCAGCTCCGCCAGCCAGTACCAGCTCGTCGTTCAGGGCCTGAACGCCGACACCACCAATGACTGGTCGAACAAGCTGATGGAAGCGATGCGCCGCGACCACACCTTCACGTCAGTCACCTCAGATGCCCAGAACGGCGCGATCGCCGCAACGATTTCCGTCGACCCGGAAAAGGCGGCCGCCTTCGGCATCACCAACGACCAACTGCGCAAGACGCTGGAAATGTCCTTTGGCGGTTATACGGCGGCGCAAATCCAGTCGACCGGCGATAGTTACGACGTGATTATCGAATTCGACAGCTCGAAACAGTGGAATGACGATTTCCTCAGCGATATCAACATTCTCTCCGCCAAATCTGGCGTTCTTGTTCCGCTGTCCAACTTCGCCAGCCTGACCCGCACCCAAGCACCGGTCACCATCAACCAGACCGGCCAGCTCGTCTCCACCACGATTTCCTTCAACTTGCCGGATGGGGTGGCGCTTTCCGATGCCACCAGCCAGATCGATCAGCTCAAGAGCACGATCGGTCTGCCACAGGACGTTTTCACCAGCTATGGCGGCACGGCGGCGATCTTCCAGCAGAGCCAGGGCAATACCGGCATCCTCATTCTGGCGGCGGTGCTGACCATTTATGTGGTTCTCGGCGTTCTCTACGAAAGCTTCATCCATCCGCTGACCATCTTGTCCGGCCTGCCGGCGGCCGCCTTCGGCGCTCTGGTGGCATTGAAGGTGATGGGCATGGATTTTTCGATCATCGCGCTTATCGGCCTTTTGATGCTGATCGGTATCGTCAAGAAAAACGCGATCATGATGATAGACGTTGCGGTAGAACTAATGCGCGAAAAGGCGGAACCGCCCGTCACCGCCATCCACGAAGCCTGCGTTCGCCGGTTCCGGCCTATCATGATGACGACCTTCTGCGCGCTGCTTGGGGCGCTTCCCATCGCACTCGGCTCAGGTGCAAGTTCGGAGCTGCGCCAGCCGCTCGGCGTCGCCGTGGTTGGCGGCCTCATCGTCTCGCAATTGCTGACGCTGTTCATCACGCCTGTCATCTTCGTGGAGATGGACCGCTTCGGCCATTTCCTCACTGGCCTGTTTTCCCGGAAAAAACCAGCCGGAAAACATGCCGAGCCGCAAAAACCGGAAAGCGAAGGTCAGCCCGATTCCGTTGCTGCCTAACCTCTTTTTCCGAGGCGCTTCAGCGCCTCGGAAAAACCTGCCGTCTGCAGTCGTGGATAAATACGGAGTGCGGCGGGCGCACTCCGTGAAAAATTAACCGGGCGGCAGCAGCACCGCCAAGTTTTTCCTACTGTCTGGAGAACCGGCCGAAGGCGCCGCCTGAAAAGCACAGGGGATCACCATCGCGGTGGGCTGCACGCAGCACTTCGCCGACGATGATCGTGTGATCTCCCGCATCATGGGCGGCGGCCTGCCGGCATTCAAACCGGGCGAGTGTTCCGGGAATGACCGGCACACCCTCATCGTTCATTTCCCAGTCCAGATCGTCAAAGGCACGGCCGTTGCGGGTGAAGCGGGCGCTCAGCACATCCTGATCGGCGCTCAGCACATGAATGGCGAAATGGGTGGCGCCGCTGAAGGCCGGATAACGCGACGAATTTTTGGCAGGCGACCACAGCACCAGCGGCGGATCGAGCGACACGGACGCAAAGCTGTTGACCGTCATGCCGATCGGGCCTTCCGGTGTTGTGGCCGTCACCACCGTGACCCCCGTCGTGAAGGCGCCAAGCGCGTTGCGAAAACTGCGGCTGTTTTCGCCGCCGGGAACGAATACATGCTCATTGGGCATTTTGATCGCCTCTGCCATTGCCACTGTCATCACGGCACCTCGTTTCCGATTGCGAGTGTATAAAGCTCAAACCATGTCTGGCGGTCGATTGTGACACGCAGGGCGTCAGCCGCCGTTTTGATGCGTTCGATATTGTTAGTGCCGAGCACCGGCACGATCTTCGACGGATGGCGCAAAAGCCAGGCGATGGCGACAGCGGTGGCATCCACGCCCTGCTCCTTGCCGATGCGCTGCAGCGCCGCCATTGTTCCACCATGGGCCCCGGAAAACAGCGAACCGCCGCCAAGCGGCGACCAGGCCATCGGCGAAACCCGCTTTTCCTGCAGGAAGGCGAGATCGCCATTGGTGAAACTATCCGTGGCAAGCAGGCTCATTTCGATCTGGTTCGTCACCAGCCGGTTTTTCATGGCAGATTGCAGCAGCGAGAAATCCCATGGGCGGAAGTTGGAGACGCCAACGGCCTTCACCTTGCCCGACGCCACCAGTGCGTCGAGCGCCTTGCCGGTTTCCTCCGCATCGATCAGCGGATCAGGTCGATGAATGAGCAGGAGATCGACATAGTCGGTTCCCATGTCGCGCAGGGATGCCTCGACCGACGCATTGATATGGCCAGCCGTCGTATCGTAATGCTTGACGCGGGCGGCGGAGTGCCGGCCGGCCGGCGCGACGATGCCGCATTTGGTGACGATCTCGATCTTGTCACGCAGTCCCGGAGCAGCCTTCAGGCCTCCACCCAGAATGGCTTCCGCCGTGTATCCGCCGTAAATATCGGCCTGATCCATGGTAGTGATTCCCTGCACCAGGCAGGCTTCGATCTTGGCCTGCACATGGGCGGGCGACGTGTCCTTATCGTCACCGATGCGCCACATGCCGTAAACGATGCGGCTGAGTTCCAATGTTTCAGAAAGAGCGATGCGTTCCATCAGTGGCGTTCCCCGTTGCCGAGCGGCGTGGCAGGCGTTTCAGAAGGCACCCGGCCGTAAGCATGCGGCAGGGAGCAGGTTTTCATCTGCGGCAGAACCTTGCTGCCGAAGTGTTCCGCCTCGTCAATATGCGGATAGCCGGAAAGAATGAAGGCGCGAATGCCCATCTTCTGGTATTCTTCCAGCGTCGACAGAACCTGATCCGTCGAACCGACAAGGGCCGCACCACAGCCGGAGCGCGCCCGGCCGATGCCGGTCCACAGATTGGGTTCAACATAACCGAACTTGTCAGCCAGTTCGCGGGCACGCGCCTGGTGCGACACGCCGAGCGAGCCGCTGTCATGGGCGCGGTTGCGGATCAGCTGGCCATATTCGTCATCCAGCTTCGAGACGAGATGCTCTGCATATTCGCGGGCTTCCTGTTCGGTATCGCGCACCACCATATGGACACGCAGGCCGTAATCCAGCGTGCGGCCATGGGCGGCAGCGCGTTCGTTGGCGGCGCGCATGCGGTCCGCCAGCTGGTCCTTCGTCTCCGGCCACATCAGATAGACGTCGCATTGCGCGCCGCAAAGTTCGAGCGCATCCGGCGAATATCCGCCGAAATAAAGCAGCGGTCCGCCATTCTGCTGGTAGGGTCGTGCCGGCTCGGTGGAGACGCCCTTGAACTGGTAGATCTCGCCGTCATGGTCGATGGTGTCACGTGTCCATGCCTGACGCAGTATCTCAACGACCTCATGGCTGCGCTTGTAACGAAACGCGCTGTCGGCCACTTCACCGGGAAAGTCGGAACTGATGACGTTGAGCGTCAGGCGGCCTTTCAGCATGTGGTCGAGCGTGGCCACCGTGCGTGCGAGCATGATCGGCTGCATCTCGCCGCAGCGTATCGCCGCGAGGAAATTGATACGGTCGCTGATCGGCGCGCAGCCGGCGACGAAGCTCAGCGTATCCTGCCCGACCTGATAGGATGAGGGGCAGAGGATGTTGCGGAAACCGAGTTCCTCGGCCTTTTTGACGATATCGGAACAATGCTCAAAACTGGAGCGCAGGCTACCGTCAGGCACGCCCAGATAGGCGTAATCATCGGAGCACAAAGCGGAAAACCAGGAGACCTCGGCAGCATCGAGATCAGCGGATGTAACGGGTACGACGGTCATGCAATTCCTCCTCAGGGCCGCTCTTGTTTTTCTTGCATAACATCAAGAAATATGTAAATCAATGATGTATCAATTTTTGTTTCGGGGAGGAAACGGCATCATGAAACACACTGGCGGCAGCCTGCCCATGTATCTGCAGATCGCTGAAATGCTGGTGCGCGAGGTGGCCGCGGGCCGGCTGATCGACGGCGAAAAGCTGGCGCCGGAACGGGATATGGCTGCCGATCTCGGCATCGCCGTCGGCACGCTTCGCAAGTCGCTCGCAGAACTGCAGGAGCGCGGGTTGCTGGAACGCGTGCAGGGTTCGGGCAATTACATCCGTGCCGTCAGCGATCCGCAAAGCGTTTACGCCTTCTTCCGTCTTGAGATGATCGAGGGCGGCGGCCTGCCGACGGCTGAGGTTCTGGATGTGGCGCGGCTTGCCAAGCCCGCCGCCCTGCCCGCTTTCGGCACCTCAGCGGAAGGACATCGCATCCGCCGCCTCCGGCGCATTGCCGGAAAACCGGCGGCAATCGAGGAAATCTGGCTTGATGGCTCTTATGTCGACACGATCGCCATCGAGCACATGTCGGAATCCCTCTATCTCTATTACCGCACCCGTCTCAATCTCTGGATATCGAAGGCGGAAGACCGCATCGACCTGGGCGATGTACCCGAATGGGCGCCCGAGGCCTTCGGTCAGAAGCCGGGCGCGCCGGTGCCGCGCGTGCTGCGTCTCAGCCAGGCGCAGGATGGCGCGGTGGCTGAAGTTTCATGGACCTGGTTCGACCATACGGTTGCCCGCTACGTTTCTCGCATACGTTGAGATCACCGCATATTCGCGTGATCCACATGGAGGCAAGAATTTGACGGGAGGCAAGGAAGCGACAACCTGCCTTGCGGCGAGTTTCGCCACTATATTTCTTTAAATCAACAACTTAATAGTTTTTGATTTCTGTCAGAAATAAAATTGATACACTATTGATTTCCTTTTTGTGAAAGGTAATATCACGGAATTAGGGAGACAGGCGTTTCGCCATCCCACGTTATCGCCGGATAATCGGAACAGATTTTCGACAGAGCGATGCGTGGAACTTGAAGGTTGATACCGGCTTTTGCGTCCATCCGGATTTTGGACGCGCCGGTTGTGAGGAGGAAAATATGGCTTCAGTCAGCCTGCGCAAGCTGGACAAGAGTTACGGTGCCCTGCGCATCGTCAAGGGCATCGACCTTGAAATCAACGATGGCGAATTCGTGGTTTTCGTCGGGCCTTCCGGCTGCGGCAAATCCACGACGCTGCGCATGGTCGCGGGGCTTGAGAGCATCAGCGGCGGTGAGGTCATGATCGGCGATCGCGTCGTCAACCGGCTGCCGCCGCGTGAACGTGACATCGCCATGGTGTTTCAGGACTATGCGCTTTATCCGCACAAGACCGTGCGCGAAAACATGGGGTTCAGCCTGAAAGTGCGCGGTGTGAGCGCCTCGCAGGCCAATGCCAGCATCGATGAGGCGGCGAAGATGCTCGGCATCGAGCATCTGCTTGACCGTCGCCCCGGCCAGCTTTCCGGCGGCCAGCGCCAGCGTGTGGCCATGGGCCGTGCCATCGTGCGCCGTCCCCAGGTCTTTTTGTTCGACGAGCCGCTTTCCAACCTCGACGCCAAGCTGCGCGGGCAGGTTCGCACGGAAATCAAGCGCCTGCACCAGCAGCTCGGCACGACAATCATCTATGTCACCCATGATCAGGTTGAGGCCATGACGCTGGCCGACCGCATCGTTATCCTGCGCGGCGGCGATATCGAGCAGGTCGGCACGCCGGACGAGGTCTATAACCGTCCGGAAAGCGTCTTCGTCGGCGGTTTTGTCGGTGCACCCGCCATGAATTTCGCCCGCGCCAGGGTGAACGGCGACCGGCTGACATTTTCCGACGGCAATTCCCTGCCGATGGGGGCCATCCGGCCAGCGCGCGAAACGGGCCTCGAAGGCCGCGAAGTCATCGTCGGCATTCGCCCCGAACATTTCGGCCCCGCCGAGGGCTTCGATACGCAGCTTGCGGTCAAGGTGCAGGTGGTGGAGCCGCTGGGTTCAGACACACTCGTCCATTTCAGCCTCGGAGATGCGGCGCTGACCGCAAGGATGCCGCCGCAGCTTCGCCCGGCACCGAACGAGGAGCTTAGGATCGGGCTCGATCCGTCCAAGGTTCATCTTTTCGACGCCGCGACGGAACGCTCAATCCACTGATTGCCGGGCGTGGAAACGCTGCGGCCAACGGGTTTAATAACGGGAGGAACACATGAAATTCAAAGCCATAACCGGGGCAGCGCTCTGCGCGACCATGCTCACTTTTTCGGGACAGGCGTTTGCCGATGCCGAACTGAAGATCTTCGTTTCCAGCCAGCACCAGCCGGATGTCTGGCGCAAGGCGCTCGATCAATATGAGGCGAAGACGCCGGGCGTGAAAGTCGTCATCGAGACCGGCGGCAACACCTCGGAAATGCAGGCGCAATATCTCAATACGGTGATGTCGGCCAAGGATTCCAGCCTCGACGTGCTGATGCTCGACGTCATCCGCCCCGCGCAATTCGCCACCGCCGGCTGGACCAGCGATTTCTCCGGCAAGGACATGTCCGCCTATCTGCCGACCTATGCCGAAGCCAACACCGTGGACGGCAAGATCGTGGCGCTGCCGGCCTTTGCCGACTCCATGTTCCTCTATTACCGCAAGGACCTGCTCGACAAATACGGCATCCAGCCGCCGACCACCTGGGACGAGCTGAAAGAAGCCTCCAAGAAGGTGATGGAGGGTGAAAAGAACCTCGAGCTTCAGGGCCTGTCCTTCCAGGGCAAGGCGATCGAAGGCGCGGTCTGCACCTTCCTGCTGCCCTATTGGAGCGAAGGCAAGTCACTGGTTGAAAACGGCAAGCTGAATTTCGACAACAAGGCGGCAATGGATTCGCTGAAGCTCTGGAAGAGCTTCGTCGATGAAGGCATTTCCAAGAAGAACATTTCCGAAGTCGCGACCGACGACACCCGCAAGGAATTCCAGGCCGGCAAGGTTCTTTTCGCCGTCAACTGGTCCTATGCCTGGACCCATTTCCAGGGCAAGGAATCGCAGGTGAACGACAAGGTCGGCGTCGCCCGCCTGCCGGCCGTCAAGGGCGGTGAGCAGACGACCTGCCTCGGCGGCTGGGAATTCGGCGTTTCCGCCTATTCCAAGCAGCAGGAAGAAGCCAAGAAGCTGGTGGAATATCTGTCCGGTCAGGATGTGTCGAAGTTCATGGCCATCAACGCCACGCTGCTGCCGACCTATGCTGCGCTTTACAAGGATGCCGACGTGACGAAGGCAATCCCGTGGTTCGCCGATGCGCTGCCCGTGGTTGAAACCGCCAAGGCCCGCCCCGTGACGCCGCGTTACAACGAGGTCAGCGAGACGATCCGCACCACCGTCAACGGCGTGCTTGCAGGCGTCATGACGCCGGAAGACGGCGCAAAGCAGATGGAAAGCCGTCTGCGGCGCGTTCTGCGCTAAGCTTCAAGGCCGGAAAGCGGCATGGTTTCATGCCCTTTCCGGCTGCTTCGACTGAATAAGAATAAACGCGCCCGGGCGGCGCGATAGACGGGCCGGATATGAACCGGTCCGATCGGGAGACGATGACGTGAATCCAGTTGCGGGAGTGGCAGGTGTGACAATGTCGGAAAGAACCATGGTCCGGGTGGACGAAAAGCAGCTGCCGCGCTGGACGCGGTGGCTCGATCTCGGCGACCGGTCGCTTGCCGTGCTTCTGCTGGCGCCTGCCGCCATTCTTCTGTCGCTGATCATCGTCTATCCGGTGGCGCGGCTCGTCTATACCTCGTTTTTCAGCCTGTCGCTGACATCGGGCCTGCCGGCCGAATTTATCGGCTTTGAAAACTATACGGCGATGTTCGATGATCCGATCTTCTGGGAAACGACCTGGAACACGGTGCTGATAACGCTGATTACCGTGCCCGGCGCCCTGTTCATGGGCCTCGGCCTCGCGCTGCTCGCCAACTTGCCCTTTTCCATGCAATGGCCGATGCGCCTGTCGCTGCTCATCCCGTGGGCGCTGCCGCTCTCCTTTGCCGGCCTGATCTTTGCGTGGTTTTTCCACTACGAATATGGCGTGGTCAATGATGTGCTGAACCGGCTGGGCTTTGAAGGCGTCATCTGGTTCAATTCCCCGAACTGGGCCTTTGCGGCCATCTGCCTGACGATCATCTGGAAGACATCCTCCTTCATGGCGCTGATGATCCTTGCCGGCCTGCAGACCATTCCGCGCTCGCTTTATGAGGCGGCAGATGTGGATGGCGCCGGCAAAATCCGGCAATTCTTCGAAATCACTCTGCCGCTCCTGAAGCCCTCGATCGTCGTCGCGCTCATCTTCCGCACGATCACGGCGCTGCAGACCTTTGATATTCCTTACATGATGACCGGCGGCGGGCCGGGCACATCCACCACAACCCTTGCCATGTATATCCACCAGAACACCGTTTCCTTCCTCGACCTCGGTTACGGTTCGGCCTTGGCGGTCATGATGTTTGCGCTTTCCATGTGCGTCACCGCCGTTTACCTCCGCATCATCAGGACGAAGGACTAAAGCCATGAGCACCGTTGCAAATTCCGGCCTGTCCTCCTTCTTTTCCGGCAAGCCGCTGCGCTTCATCGCGGCCTCCATCCTTCTGGTCAACGGGCTGTTTCCGGCAATCTGGATCCTCTTCACCTCGCTGAAGACGGAAGCGGAACTGACGGCGAAACCAATCACCTGGTTTCCGCACGCGCCGACGCTGGCCAACTACATGCAGGCCTTTTCCGACCAGCCGCTGCATCTCTTCCTGTTCAACAGCTTCATGGTGGCGCTGCTTTCGACCGCGCTCACCATTCTGATTTCGGTGCTGGCGGCTTACGCGCTGGCGCGGCTTAACCTCAAATACCGGGCGCTGATCCTCTCGCTGATCATCGCCGTTTCCACCTTTCCGCTGGTGACGCTGCTGGTGCCGCTGTTCGAGATCATGCGGGCGCTCAACCTGCTCAACAGCTGGACGGCGTTGATCCTGCCCTACACCGTGCTGTCGCTGCCGGTCTGCACCCTGATGCTGGTCTCCTTCTTCGAAAGCATCCCGCGCGATCTCGAAAACGCCGCCATGATCGATGGCTGCACCCGCATCGGGGCGCTGTTCAAGGTGGTGGTGCCGCTCTGCGCACCGGGCGTTTTCACCGCCGGCATTCTCGCCTTCGTTAATGCCTGGGATGAATTCCTGCTGGCGCTTTCCTTCAATTCCAACCCGGCGCTCCGCACCCTGCCCGTCGGCATCCAGCTTTACCAGGGTGAATTCGCCTTCCCCTGGCCGGTCATTTCGGCTGCGCTGGTAGTCGGCATCGTGCCGGTCGCGATCCTGATCGTCATCTTTCAGGAACGGGTTGTCTCCGGCCTCACCGCCGGCGGTCTCAAGGGCTAAACAGGTACAGTCATGCATTTCGAAAAGACCAAAGACGGCTTCACGCTCGCAATCGACGGCCGCACCATCCTGTCCCATTCGCCCGAAAACCCGGCCGTCTTCGCCGGTTTTGGCAAGGAGCGGATGGATATGTATCGCGGCAATTTCGATATCGAGGACTATGTCATCGAGCGAACCGCCCTGCGCCACGCCGAGTTCAGCGGCGACGGCGTCACGCTCT
This sequence comes from Agrobacterium tumefaciens, assembly GCF_005221385.1. Taxonomy (NCBI): domain Bacteria; kingdom Pseudomonadati; phylum Pseudomonadota; class Alphaproteobacteria; order Hyphomicrobiales; family Rhizobiaceae; genus Agrobacterium; species Agrobacterium tumefaciens. Next base: position 302,605 of record NZ_CP039904.1, read on the forward strand.
CCTCCGCACCCGGACAGGCACCGCGCCTTCGCCTGACGCTGGACGGCAACGCTATCCGGCTGACGGCGCTGGATGAAAGCGTCAACCGCCTCTGGCTGCGCATTGTCGCGGAAATGGATGAGCACATCTGGGGCGGCGGCGAGCAGATGTCCTATTTCGACATGCGCGGACGGCGTTTCCCGCTCTGGACGTCAGAACCCGGGGTCGGCCGCGACAAGACCAGCGAAATCACCTTCAAATCCGACGTCAGCGGCAAGGCGGGCGGCGATTATTACAACACCAACTATCCGCAGCCCACCTATCTGTCATCGCGCAGATATGCGTTGCATATTGAAACCAGCGCCTATTCAGTCTTCGATTTCCGCAATGGCGATTTCCACGAAATCGAGATCTGGGCGATCCCCGAAAAGATCGAGTTCTTCAGCGGCGAGAGTTTCGCCGAGATCGTTTCCGCCCTTTCGCTGCGGTTCGGACGCCAGCCGGAATTGCCGGAATGGGTCTATAATGGCGCGATCATCGGATTAAAGGACGGCGTCAACTCCTTTGCCCGATTGGAGAAAATTCGCGCAGCCGGCACGAAGGTTTCCGGCCTCTGGTGCGAGGACTGGGTTGGACTTCGCCAGACATCCTTCGGCGCGCGCCTCTTCTGGGACTGGCAGGCCAATGAGACCCGCTACCCGCATCTGCGCCAGAAGATCGCCGAGCTTGCCGATCACAACATTCGCTTTCTCGGTTATGTGAACCCTTACCTCTGCGTCGATGGACCGCTTTTCCCTGTCGCGGAAGAGGCCGGTTATTTCGCCACCGGTGCGGACGGCAAGACGGCGCTGGTGGATTTCGGCGAATTCGACTGCGGCGTGGTCGATTTCACCAATCCCGCCGCCGCCGAGTGGTTTGCCGAAGAGATCATCGGCAGGAACATGCTGGATTTCGGCCTCTCCGGCTGGATGGCCGATTTCGGCGAATATCTGCCGATCGACATCAACCTCTCCAACGGCGTCGATGCCAAGCTGATGCACAATGCCTGGCCCACCCTCTGGGCCGAGGTTAACGCGAAGGCCGTCGAAAGCCGGGGCAAGACGGGTGAGGCGCTGTTTTTCATGCGCGCAGGCTTCACCGGTGTGCAGGCCCATTGCCCGCTCATCTGGGGCGGCGATCAGTCGGTGGATTTCTCCCGCCACGACGGGCTTGTCACCGTCATCTGCGGCGCGCTCTCCTCGGGCCTCATGGGCAACGCCTATCACCATTCCGATATTGGCGGATACACCAGCCTGTTCGGTAATGTGAGGACGGCGGAACTCATCATGCGCTGGACGGAGATGGCCGCCTTCACCCCCGTCATGCGCACCCATGAGGGCAACCGCCCGCGCGACAATCTCCAGATCGACCAGGACGAAACGGTGCTCGGCCATTTTGCCCGCATGACGGCGATCTATGTCGCGCTCGCCCCCTATCTGAAATCGCTTTCCGCTGAAGCCGCCCAGACCGGCCTGCCGGTGCAGCGGCCGCTTTTCCTGCATTACGAGGATGACCGGCAGACCTACGCCATTCAGGACTGCTATCTCTATGGAGCCGACATGCTGGTCGCACCGGTCTGGAAAGCCGGCGAAACGCAACGCACGCTCTATCTTCCCGGCAACGGAGAATGGGTGCACCTGTGGAGCGGCGCACGTCATTCCGGCGGGCGTGAGATCACCATCGAAGCGCCACTCGGCCAGCCGGCTGTGTTCTATCGTGCCGAGAGCGGTCACGTCTCCTTGTTTGAACAGCTTCGCAGCATCTGAGCCGTTGACAGCCAGCTAAAAAAGCGACAGTTTCCGACCCATTCCGAGGGGAGCACCTGACGGTGCTGAGATGGCGATGAGCCGGACCCTTGAACCTGATCCGGGTGACGCTCACAACTGTTTTTGTTGATTTTTCAGCGTTTTTTGGGACACACTTATTAGCAATTCCATTAGCAATTTACGCGGTAATCGCGTCTTTATCTCTCTTCTCCGGGACAATTTAGGGCTACGGTTGCTCACCCAAAATGACCGGTGCAAGCGCTTCTAACTCTGCGCTGGGATCAAAGCCAATGACCCGAGCAATCCTCACATACTCAATCACATCAACACGCCGTTCGTAGCTTTCGAGATGCGCTACCCAAGGCTGTGTCTGCCCGAGCGCTTTAGCTACGTCTTCTTGCTTTAGCCCTGCCGCTTTCCGCTTATCGATAATGAGGTCAATGAGAGCGCGATGACCTTTAGACCAGATCGTTTTTTGCAAGAAAAAGCCCTCTTTGGTTGAAAGGGCTCTTTAAGTATATGGAAAAATCCGATATGGAAAAATTCCATATTAAAGAGTGATCTCGTGGTGGGAAAACGCGAGCTAACACGCCTACGACTGGTTGAATTTAAGGGACTAAAAGAGGGCTAAGTGAAATCAGACAGTTTATGGAAAACATGCGAAGACTGCGGAAAGCAGTTTCCGGTGAAGGCGAAGTCGTGTCCGCAGTGCGGTAAGGGCGGCAGGCGTTTTACGAAATTGAAGTGGTTTGGCGGCGGTTTCGTCGTGCTGATGATTGCCACTGCAATTTTTGGTTCGGGTGAGTCAGAGAAAGGCGCTGCTGCTGGCAACGGTACCAACGCTGTTCCTGCGTCAGCCGTAAAATCTGCCGCCTCGCTTTTGCCAGAACAGCAGGCAAGCTTCATCGCAGCAATCAGCGACTACAAAACCCGTTTTGAATCTTCTGGAAACGAACTTCAGCAAAGTGTTTTGCGAGACGAACGCCGTATGGCGATCTTGAAAGCGGTGGATGGACAGCTTCGCGCTGAAGGATGGCTAGGGACACTTCGCAAGCTGGAAACCAACAGTGACGGCAACGCGATAGTCATCGTTCGTGTCGCGCCGAATATTGATCTGGCGACATGGAATAACGCGATGTCCGATATCCTGCATTCGACCCTGATCGAAAAGGGAACTCCGATTTACGCTGCCCTCGTAAATATGTCGGTTGGCGACAAGGTAAAGGTTTCCGGCAACTTCATCCGCGCTGAAGCGGACGGCTTGTTCGAACAAAGCATTACCATTCGCGGCGCAATGACCGCTCCAGAATTCCTTTTCAAATTCACTGACATTTCCAAATAGGAGAATTGACCATGGCGCTTATCAGCTGCCCGGAATGCAACAACAACGTCAGCGACGCGGCATTCAAATGCCCATCTTGCGGTACACAGCTTCGTAAGCCAAAGCGCGGTTTCTTCGGGAAACTGTTCAAATGGTCCTTCATCGGATTCAACGCGCTGATGCTGCTATGGGCTGTTGCAGGCTTCAATGCTGCCACGAAAGATATGGGGACTCTTACGGGTGCGGAACAAGCCGGAGCGGCAATCGGGACAGGTATTGGTATGGCGATGGTGCTGACCGTGTGGGTATTAGGCGCAATCGTCCTTGGGATGTTCGTACTCTTCACCAGACCGAAGGTCGTCTAATTTGGAGATCAGAGGCGAAATATTCGCCCGCGTGCCCTGTAGATTTTAATGCAACTGATGGATTGCTGATGCTTGCGAAACTCTCTGGCATTTCGTTTCTTGCGGTTGTCGTATCGGCAACAGTCGCCAATTCTGCTTGCCTGAAGGAAGCAGATATTCAACGCCACAATGCGGATTTAAAATCCCATTCGGAAGATATCGGACGAAAGGATGGCAGCGTCGTTTCCATCTATCGACAAAAAGGCAGCGCACGCTTTGTCGAGGTCGTTCGTCAAAACCGCTGTATCACGACTATCAAAGTCCTGAGCGCTGATGAGTTGGATCGAAAATACGATCTTATGGCTGCGCTTTGGGATGAACGCGCCATTGCTCAAGCAGAAGCTCTCGACAACGAAGGAATGGATGAAGGCGACGACATTGAAGTAGTCTCGGATGCCGATCTGCCATTCCTGTCTATGGACAGATTTCCTGTATCCGGCATCTACTCAGCTCCGATCAGACTCCCCGATTTCAAAGGTAGGGATCGCGACTTCGCCACTTTTCGCACACGCATCTCCAACGGCATGAAGGCAGGGGTGAATTTCTCCGGACAGTACGCGATTACGCAAATCGGCTGCGGATCGAGTTGTTCGATAGCCTTCGTAAGTGATCTCAAGACGGGTCAGCAGTTTCGCTTTCCGCATGGCGGTGAGGAAGCCGGACCTATGACGCTAAAGCACATTGCGGGCAGCCGGCTCCTGATCGCAACGTGGCGCGATGGCGATCAATGTGTACTTGAGTCAATGATCTTCAATGCCGGAACCTGGGACTCGTTGGCGAAGCATCCAATTGGCGATTCAGACGCCTGCTATGAAGACATTGATGACAATATCAGCGCATTCAAAAACAGACGGGACATTAGCGGGGCAAACGCAGCTCTCGCTTCAGGAAATAAAAGCGCCAACACTGGTCACCTTAAAACGCCGATGAATCAGGAACAGCCCGCCAGCGTCGCACCGGACGCGGGGATGACCGAATACGACAACATCAATGTCGCGGCGTTGCTGGACCTTTATGAAGGCTACGACTCTATCCGCGCTTGCTTCAAAGCCAGAGAAAATCAGTTCCCGCCTTATCTGTCACGACAAGAGATGGAAAAAGCGGAAGCGCACTTCCGGAGGGATGAGGCGGAAATTTTAAAGCGTGACCCAAGGATCGATAAGCAAGCCGTGTCTCGAAAAGCGCACGAGTTGAACAAGTTGTTTACAATGGCTGTCGTTCTAACGGGGATGAAAGATATGAATTATCAACACTGGAAGGCATGCCAAAAACTGGCATCGTTTTTTCCACCCGGTATCGAAAACGCGAGATTGAAAAAGCGCGAAGTTATTGGACAGAGAAATAAGACTGGTGGACTCATCGTCCCTCAAGACCCTCGCTTCAGATGAGCTTTTCAGAATGAAATCGCGGGGAAATTGCACGTTCTTGCCGGAGGCGACAGGATGAAAATTCGCTTGCTTCCGAGATCAATACAGTGAATTGCCCCAGTCGATGCTCCAAGCGTTTTCAGGAATGTTTTTTAATACGGCTGAGAGATGCGAAGTCGCCCCCTCATCATCTCCTTTTCGGGTTGAAAGTCTCGACCAAACGAACGTATGGCGTCCATCAATCGTACCTTTCTTAGCAAAGCTACTATGGTTTTCGAATAGCGAGGCGAGACCTTGATCTACATGAACGACGATCTGTTGTTTGAAACTTCCAAACCCATTTGATTTCATTCGTCGTCCTAATAGTGAGATAAACTGTAGGGCTCAATTACCGATCACGTTTGGTCACCAAAGCGGCTCCAAAATGGAAAATCGATGGACGGCGCTGGGTAGAAATTGAACGGAGCATAATTTGTTCGATTATCTCTCAAGTGCCGTTCAAATTTCAGCGAGTAGCCCAGAAATTGGTCGAGGTCGCACAAGCTATCTACCGGCTTAAAGTCTATCAATGAAATATCGGCTGTTGGGTTAGTTATCTTATATCCGCCCTCCGGAGTCAAAAACCTACGATTATTATGCCGGAAATTTTCAAGTGTTCTTTCATGAAACAAAATGGCTCCATGAGCATGCGGATAAAGCGAATTTACTTGAAAGCCGTTTTCGCGACTTCCTTCAATATCAAAAGCTGTGAAAGCCATGGGCTGTAGTTTTTTGTTCCGCCGTGACACTTTACCGTAAGCATCCGGCGAAGGCCGCAGGTCAGGCCGCCTGAGCACTCAGCGTCTTGGGTGTCCAGTTCCACGGCAGCAATTGCTCGAGCCTGCTGATCGGCGTGTCCGCAATGTTGGCGAGGACGTCGGCAAGCCAGGCCTGCGGGTCGATGTCATTGAACTTGGCGCTCATGATCAGTGTCGCCATGAACGCCGCACGTTCAGCACCACGATCCGATCCGGCAAACAGCCATGACTTCCTGCCGAGCGCAAAGCCTCTGAGCGCTCGTTCGGCAGCATTGTTCGTCAGGCAAATCCGGCCGTCTTCCAGGAATGACGTGAAGCCATCCCATCGCTTGAGCATGTAATCTATCACCTCGGCGACGGGAGAACTGCGCGACAATTTTGCCCGCTCGGTTTGGAGCCAATCATGCAGCTCTTCGGCGAGTGGCTGGCTGTCTTTGCGGCGGCGCTCCAGACGCTGCTCGGCGGCAAGACCGTTGATCTCCCGTTCGACATAGAACAGGGCATCGATCCGTTTGACGGCCTCCAATGCCATTGGCGAGATCGGCGCAGCTTTGCTGCCACGTTTGGCGTTCGCGGCGATGTCGGCCAGCACGAAGAACTTGCGGCGTGAATGTGCCCAGCAAAGTGCTTGGCGCAGAGGCGCGGGATCGCGATCTACCTTGAACAGCGGATTGTAGCCGCCATAGGCATCCGCCTGCAGAATGCCGGAGAAGGTCTTCAGGTGGCGTTCGGGATGCTCCTGTCGCCGGTCTCGCGATGCGTAGAACAAAGCCGCAGGCGGTGACAGCCCGCCAAACGGCCGGTCATCCCGGACATAGGTCCAGATGCGGCCCGTATCGGTCTTTCCCTTCGCCAGGATCGGCACGGTCGTGTCGTCGCCATGCAGTCGCTCGGCCGCCAGGACATGGGCCTCGATTAACGAATGGATTGGCTTCAGGGCCGCTGCACAAGCGCCGACCTGATCGGCCAGCGTCGACATGCTGAGGTCGATCCCCTCGCGGGCATAGCGCTCGCTCTGGCGATTGAGCGGCTGATGCTGGGCGAACTTCTCGAACAGGATCATCGCCAGAAGGTTCGGGCCGGCAAAGCCGCGCGGCGTCACATGGAAGGGTGCTGGCGGCTGCGAGATCTTCTCGCATTCGCGGCAGGAGAACTTCTCCCGCACGGTCTGAATGACCTTCCACTGACGCGGGATGACCTCCAGGGTCTCCGTGATGTCCTCACCGAGCTTCGACAGCTTGGCCGAGCCGCAGCAGGGGCAACTCGTCGGGGCAGCGATGACGACGCGCTCGCGCGGCAGATGTTCGGGGAACGGTTTCCGTGATGGTCGCTTGCGCTCGAAGGCCCTGACGGTCGAGGCATTGGCTGCGATCTCCGCCGCCAGTTCATCTTCGCCAGCATCAGCCTCCAGCTCCTCGAGCTGCAGTTCCATCTGTTCGAGAAGCCGCGCTTTGCGCTCGGAGCGGCTGCCGTAGAGCTCGCGGCGGACCTTCTCGATCTCCAGCTTCAACCGCGCGATTAGCGCCTCGGAATGCGATACGAGCGCCTTCGCGCTGGCGGCCTCTGCCTTGGCGGTCGCGGCCTCTGCCTCGGCCGCAATCCGCAGAGCACGCTCCGCCGCCAGGGCCGCAAGTGCGCCGGCAAGGTCGTCGGGAAGCTGTTCAGCCGCATCGTCCATGACCTGATGGAATCATATTCCATCCAGCGATTCCAGCGTTTTTGCTTATCCGGCCGACGTCGGTCGCCAGGTTTTTTGCGGCATCCGCCAGTCGATCCCTTCCAGCAAATAACCGAGTTGCCCAGGGGTAATCACGACCGTCCCATCGGCCGACGATGGCCATATGAAGCGTCCACGTTCCAGCTTCTTCGTGAACAGGCAGGCTCCTTGGCCATCATGCCAGATGACCTTGATCAGGCCACCGCCACGACCGCGGAAGACGAACAGGTGTCCGCACATCGGATCGCGCTTCAGCGTCTCTTGCACCATCAGTGACAGACCAGGGAAACCCTTGCGCATGTCTGTATGGCCTGTCGCCAGCCAGACCTTCACACCAGCGGGGACCGGGATCATCGCCGACCCAGCACACAGTCGAGAATGCGACCGAGCGCCTCCGTGTCGATGTCGCTGTCCACACGGACACGGCGACCGCGGCCCAGCTCAATCGTCACATCGCTACGCTTCCGACGGGGTTGCGGCGCGACTGGCGTTTCCGTGGCGGCGGGCTGGACTGCCGGCGAGGCCTCCGACACGATCACGGGCACCAACGTGCTCGCCGTATCAGGCCTCGGTTCCTCGATTCGGCAGAGTTCCTTGCGCCACCGAAAGAGCTGGCTCACGTGGATGCCGGCCGCACGGGCAATCTCGGAAAGAACCGCACCAGGCTCAAGGCAGGCTGCAACTAGCCGCTCTTTGTCCTCGCGAGACCAGCGCCGACGGCGCTCGACAGACGTGATCACTTCAATCGGATGCTTCGTCATAGGACTACTCCTAGTGTTTGCACTAGGACTTCCGATGTTCGCATCAAGCTCGCAAGACGGCCCTCACCGTGGGCTTACACTTTACCAGTGTTAAAGCATTGAGGTCTGAGAACAGAGGCGTGATAGCGTCCGAAAGCTTTTTCAACTTTGCGCTGTGCCTCGATAATGTTTTGATAACTACCATAAGTTTGTAATTGCAATGTAATAATAAAAGAATTTTTTCTAATGTAATTTGGCGCTCTTCGCATATTTGCATTGTCTGAATTTATTATATCGAATTCTGCTTTCTGGATAATAGTATCTAAAACCCATTCTTTTGTTTTATTGATTGTCATCTTTCTCTGTAATAGGCAATATAAATCTAATTGCGCCATTCGTGAAATGGCACATGTGAAAAATTAATAAAGAAAACCAAGATCGCTCTAGTGAGCGGACCCCTGATTACCGAAAATCGGTTGCTTCTTATTTAGTTGAGGGATTTTTACCGCGTTGAACTCCAAGGATGAGTTCTTTTGCGACTGTTATACTGTATCAAATTAATGTAGTTTCATCAACTAAATTATTGATAAATTACATAATTTCCTTGTCGCGATACACATTCGAGTTCCAGCGATGTCATCATTGTACGGAAGATCGCAATTTTCAAGATAATCGATCCAGCGTCTGCCAATCGTGCAACGCAAGGGGCTAGTGTGTCCGATAAGGTATAGCTCTGCGTACATCCAAAACCCCAATCTAATTGGTGTCCGATAGGATTGACTCCAGTCAACGTACATGCATTTAATCGGTCAAGACCTATTCGGACACTTGGAGCCGCTATGACCACCATCCTTTACGCCCGCGTATCAACCCTCGAACAAGACCTTTCACATCAGGAAACCCATGCGCGGGAAGCCGGTTTCGAAATAGATGAGGTAATTGCCGATCATGGGGTCTCAGGTGTCAGCACAAAGCTTTCCGAAAGACCAGAAGGAAGGCGACTGTTCGACAAGCTGCGCAAAGGTGATGTACTTGTTGTTCGTTGGGTAGACCGTCTTGGCAGGAACTACGAGGATGTGACCGAGACCATTCGACACTTCATGAAAATGGGTGTAATCGTCCGAACCGTCATCAACAAAATGACTTTCGATGGATCGACTGACGAGCCAATTGAGAAGGCAGTCAGAGACGCCCTGATTGGCTTCATGGCAGCAACCGCCCAAGCACAGGCAGAAGCGACGAAAGCCGCTCAGAGAGCCGGTATTGAAGCGAAGAAGGGTGATCGCGAACTGTATCGAGGGAAGAAGCCAAGCTTCGACAGGAAAGGCTTTAGTGATGTCATGGACATGCTGGCAAACGATGCAGGCGCATCAGCCATTTCCAAAGTGACAGGACTTACACGACAGACCATTCTCCGCATTAAAGCAGACCCGGCAGCGGCTGAAACCGCATTGCAGAGATGGGGTATGTGATTGTTCTATAATAGTGGAATATGGCGGAAATGCTGGTAGAAAGCTGGAGGTTTGACCGGCACTGGCTGAATTTGTGGTCAACGTCACTCTTTATCCGCGACATCAGAGTTAAAGTCGTCACCTACGATTACTATTTCCGGCATCGAGATTATCTGCCCTGATGCCAGAAGGTCAGCCTGAGTAGGTTTCATTTTCCACCTATCGGTCGGAGATAACGTCTGCCTCTTCGGTTCATTAATCTCCGTGAGCCGACTAGATAAACGTGCGATCTCTTTTTGAACCCCCTGCAATTGGTCGATAATGAATTGTTGAGAACCAACTTCCTGGGTTTGTAGTTCAGTGACTTTCACGCGATGGAAATGTTTCAGAAATGGTGAGTAGTCTGGATCAGCATCCTTCAGTTTGACACTCGCGATAATAGCCGCAGCGACTATTTCTTGAAATTCGCGCACGTCGTCAAAACGCAGATCGGCACGATAATTGATGTGTTTGATCGTCGATGTATCGAACGAATATTCCGTTTTATGATCTTTGATGATGATAGTTGGTTTGTCGAAAGCCAGTCGCATTCCCAATTCGAACATGACGTTGGGATTTCTTCCCGACACGTCGCAAACAACAATCGGATCGTCGTAAAGATTTTGGACGATCCTCCCGTGAATAACGCCAGTTTCTTCGCTTTCACTCACTATTCGTGGAAAATAGCCAGCTTCTTTAATAGCTTCGTCTAATGCAATTCGAACACGACCCCAATGACCGGGTTCATACCCTGCCATGTCAGCAATGGGCATGATGATACCGCAGATGGGCAAGGCTTTCTGTTGGGCAGTTTCTTCAGTATTCGGCTTTTGCGGTTTGGAGTTCATGGTTTGCTCTTTTATTTGAACAGCCGGTAAAGCTAATCAGTTGTCATTAATTCGCATAGAGTTGTAAAATCGATCTCGTTCCGTAGGCAACCGAAACTGATCTGTGAGCCAGCTTCGACGTTCATTTATCAAAACTCTTGTTTCATCATCGAACTTCATGATCGTTTCTCCATAGGAGCCGACTGATGGGACTTTCGGGCATTGACGAAGCTGAATTAGATCGTAAATGCCGTCCGAAATTTCTTCGAACCAATCACATATATCATCACCGAAAACAAAGCGGGCGCGTTGTATTAGGTCGTTCAATTCCAAATAGGCAGCGTCCAAATCATGCATATTTGGAAATTTTTTTCCGAACTTCACGAAGTCGCTGTAAATATTATATCTCTCACCAAACAAGCTTAATCGGTAGGTCTTTTTTGCGGTCTCTTCAGCCAACGTGTGCTGCTGTTGTAGCAATTCAGATTGTTTGTTGATTGTTCTCAATTGCGCATCAACAACTTCTTGATTTTCCTTGAATTGAGTTCGTGTCTCAACCAATTCCTGCCTTTGAGTAAGAACTGCCGCCACTAGCCAAATAAATGCTAATGGTGAAAAGACACCCGCGAGAAAATCACCAACTTCGTTCAGGTCTGGTGAAGATAAAAAGACCCATATTTTATAAAATTCGACCTTCCATACAATGAATGTGATGTATGCAGTTGTGGAAACTAAAGCGACGATAAGCCAATTTATCCGGTTCCAAACGCTCTTCATCTACTCACCAATTATCCGTTTAAAGAGTTATATCTGACTGGATAAATCGACCCGCCATTTTGATACGATTTGCATAGGATGCAAAAATCGGTCGTCGGCTTTTCCGTTGCATAAAGTCATATTCAGCTTCAAGTATCTCGTAACCAATTTGAAAAACAAAGCTCTGGGCATGCCATTGGGCATTGTCATGTAGTGCGACTTTGTCTTTGTGGGCTTGAAATAAAGTCTGATGTGAATATTTACTTATAGTTAAATATAATTCGTTGATACTTTTGTTGTCTATTGAAAGGTCATAATAAGAATTGTTTCGGTTTTTTATAAGAAAAACTTCGTCTATTTCTTCTTTAGTATTCAAGGGATTTCCCTTGAGAAACGCGACGATCATAGGGAATATTAGTGTCGTTTCTATCGGGACCACTTCATCCCATGTTGAGCAAATTACTGATAGCAGATCGATAGCTTTTTCGATCTGGCGAATCTCTAAATCGAATCGCTTGCAAATTGCGGAAATGTAGGTGGCTTCGTCAATGCCAATCGAAATTCGCCTCTTGTCTTCTTCCATTGTTGACGTGCTAATGAGATGTTTCACCATCTCTAAGCGTTCTGGCGCTGCGAGCATGTACGAGCGATCAAAAAACCTTGCCAAATAGTGCCGACTATCGAATTTGCTTCCGTAAACTGCTTTGATCGAATTCGCCAGTTGGGTGGTGTCAGTGCCAAGAACGAACACAACGTTTTCGACTTCAAATAGGTGCTTGATACGCTCCAGCATTTCGATTGCGTAAGTTGGGCGACAGCGATCCAACTCGTCAATGAGAATAAAAAAAGGAGGGCTGTAGGTTTTAGCCGTGAGAACCCCCACTGCTTTACCTAAGCTTGTCTGGAAACTATCAAGACTGAGCTTTGCTTCGTTGAATTGCGCCAGCTTCCGTTCCGCGAATTTATCGATATTGGCTTCGGCAATTTTAATCACTTCGCCGGTAGCGTCATCAAAGATATTTTCAAATTCGACTTTTCCGGAAACGATGTTTTTTGCGGTTTCGGCAATTTCTCCTGCGGCTTCACCCACGACATATGTTGTCGCTCGCTTTGCAATGCCCTTTGCTGTTAACAGCGACAGCCTCCCAACGTTCCGCCTGAATTCTTTACCCGCAGCTTTGACCTTTGTCTTCAGGGACCGGTCGGAAGATTTGAATTTGGTAAGGAATTGATCGAATTCGGCAACGACAGCGGTCAAAGGATCGTCTGAGAAGTCATCCCGCCATGCATCGATCATAATCACTGGATGTCCAGCTTCTTTCAGGTCGGCACATAGCCCTTTCATAAAAAAGGTTTTGCCTTCACCCCATGTCGCATCAATGTTCAGGACATATGAGCCGATCTTGCCGCGTTCAATTCGTTCAAGCACACGCTGCTGAAGAAACTTGATGATGTATGCCGACTCTTCAGCCCGCCCAAGCTTGTCTTGGTTTCTAGTCCAGTATGACACGTCAGCCGCCTGATTTGTAATCTACCCCTATGCAAACTAAATCATGCGTTGAGTTTGGCTTGCAATACTATTTTTACGAGGAAGGTCGCGCTTTTCGAGATATGCCCAGATTACTGCTAATGCAGTTAGGGCGATGACCGACGCCAGCACAACTGACAGCACACCTTGCGCGGTAACTTCGAGTCCCAGGAATTTTATGGTGATTTTGGGCATTGGGCGCACGTTTTCATTTAGAAAACAAATGAAGGCGCTGCCGCTGCTTCGCATAGTGAGAACCAGCGAAGATTCGTCAATGATATTGTTGCAACATTATTCTATCCACAGCAGCTAATATTACCTGCCGATGGAAAACGGGGGCGCGCAATAGCCGACTGGCGTCATGAGATTCCCAAAACCGACGCGAGAGCGGTGAGGAACAAACTTGAAAAAATCGCCCCAAGAACAATACGGTTCGCGGTCGCGGCATCTTTGTTCTCTTCGAGACGGTTCACGGGGAATGCCCATTTCACATATCCAAAGAGAGCGCGGTACGCGAACAATGAAATGCCGATGCTATAAATGAAGAACGCTATGCGGTAGGACCAGTTTGGACGATCTTCGGGGAAGAAATATTCGGCGTAAACTGCGATCCAGTATAGTGCGTAAGGAAAAGCGCAAAGCCATAGCCCGATGTCATAGGTGAATTTTGCGTGGATGAACGAGTACCATCTCCTCTTCGAATTGAGGCGTTGGCGCACAATTGTCTGTGCAGCCCTGAAGAAGGTCACGTCTTGGCATTCAAGAACGGCTTCGCTTTCGTTCGGAGTGGGGTCTGAAACAAGCGGGTTTGGATCGAACAAGGGCGGTTTGTCGAAAGTCAGCGTGACTGAGAAAAAATTGGAAGGCTTGTTGCCGTTGGCGTTCCGTTTAAACGCAGTAAGGTTCGTAAAATAAACCGCTTTAATTGGGAACGGTACATCGTCAGCGTCGAATACGTCTTGCGTTTCGCCGTACACAGTCTGTCCCTCAAAACCAATTATAGAGACAGTAACTCTGAATGCATCTTTAAGAAGAAAGTCCTTTCGGCTTACGAAGGCTTCATCACTTTCGTTTTCAAGCTTGACGAGTTTACCGATGATCGACGCCCCTTCACGCGCGTTGAGTTGCTGAAGTTCGCGGTAGGAAAACTTAACATCGGAAAGCTTGAAGTGATTGCCGCGAATTGGAATTTTCTCTTCGTACCAGACGGCATCCGCATTGTATCGCTGAGCTATATTAGTTTCCGACATCAATTTTGCCTACCTAAAACCAACTTACGCTGGAATCTTCAAGTAGGTTGCTGATTCCGTCAAGCATTCCGCCGCTCCTTCAACGACTTTAACGTTGCCGAGAAAACACGAATGCAAAAGCTATCGATGTCAGTAAGATACGAGAAACACCAGCAACGCACTCACTGCTGTATCTTTCTCCCTTAGTAGTAGATGATTAGATTGAGTTCATCTTGAACCCGTTTTTTCGCCTTAGCGAGTGCGAGAGCCGCGTCGATAAAGCCTTTTTCTTTGGCGATACGAATTAGCCAATCATAGTGATCGAAGAATTCGTTTCGTAATTTCTCGCTCTTAACGAGCTTTTCAAATGTGAATTTCTGCAATTTTCATATTCCATGATAGGAATATGCCGGTATTCATAATATAAATTCATTTCACGTTTCAGCATATTGAGTTGATATTCGGCTTTTTAGATTGGTAGCTTTGCGTATTGGATAGCTTTTTCCAGCGCCTCCTTTTTGTTCTCGATATCGTATCCATCGCCGTAGTGCATCGAATGGGATTTGGTGTTTGTGTGCCCGAGAATTGAATCCTTCAGGGTGTCATTCGCACCGCTCCGGCGAAGCCAATCCGCCATGTTGTGACGGAAGCTTCCGAAGCCCTTCCCCTTGCCCGGCGTGACCCTCCTGAAAAAGTCCGACATCGCGCAGTTGACCTGAGTTGGTCCTTCATTCGTATGGAAAATAGTGAAGCCGATTGGAAATTCACGCATGGCGGCGAGCGCATCGCCAACTAGCGGCACATCTCTGTGACGCGCCCCTCCCCGCTTCACCTTGCCGCGAAGTTCATTGGGGCGAATGGAAATGTACGGATCAGGCGCATCGAGATGTATATCGGTCGGCGTGAGTAGCGCGATTTCCTTCGCGTTCGCACCTGTACACATGCCAATGCGGATAAGAGCTTTGATTTCAGGTCGTGCGCCTGACGTTTTCAAGCCTTCGGTAACGGCTGATATCTCGGTAGCCGTGAACGGTGCTCGTTTGCCATCGTCTTCGTAGCCAGAAATCCTGATGCCTGCGAAGGGATTTTCCCTGCCTTCGTATTCCTCATCGAAGACGGTTTCCAATATGACCCCAAGCCAACTAATCTTCTTATTAGCTTCGTTGCTTAGAAACTCGCCGTTATCGATCTTTTCCTTCAAAACTTTACGGTATTTTTTTACATCGGTCTTGGTGATCTTCAGCACATCAGTATCCCCCATCGCAGCGATGTAATCTTCGGTCTTAACTTCGTAGCGCCGCCAGAAACGTTTTGTCTGAAGCTCGTTCTTACCCTTCACCTTCTCCGAAGAGAGAGCTTTAAATTTTTCGAATGCCTCTACCCAAGAGAGCGACGGCGTCTCTATTGCGCCGACTAAAGCAGCGGTCTGCACAACATTTGGATTCGGCATCACGGCGCGGACATCAACGATTTCATTGATACGCTCTATCAACTGATCGACGGTTTGTTCGGAAACTGCCTTATGCGGTTCGTACTTTCCGGTCAGTTTCTCGGCGGTTGCCTTAACCCGCTTGTAGTCAATATGAGCTTCATCGGGCAGACGGTTTTCATCGAAGAGCGGCAGGATTTGAGCGACATGCGTCGCCACCCGCTTCTTCGCCGTCGCTAAATCTCTGGTCCTCAAAGAGCGAAGAATTTGCCGTCTCGTCGTTGACGAGAGCAATCGCGTTGGGATGTTGACGCAGAAGTAATAATAACCGTTCTGCCGTTTATGAATGTAATTTTGCGTAATCATGGAACTAAAACCTCATCAATGCAACTGGAAGAAACCTCCTTCGATTGTGAATTCTATACCCGGGATCACGAATATTCGTCAACTATAAATTTGCTAATGCTGAATTTTTTACTTTCAATTCGTTTTGAAAGCAAGTCAGATATAGAAATATATTTTGAAAACAACTTAGAAATCGCCTGGTATTTTGTTTTTGATTTAACCGCTCCGGCAGACTTATTAGCAATTTCATTGGCAATTTGCCGATGCGGCGGCGCAAAAAGGAACATTAGAAGAAGAACATTTGACATGAGTTTTGAATTCTCCTAAGAAATCAACCTCTTCCGAGGGGTGTGCTGCGGCACTGAGACGGCATTGCGCCGAACCCTTATATACCTGATCCGGGTCATGCCGGCGTAGGAACGGAAACTGTCGCACCCTTCAGGCGCTGCCCTTTCTCTTCTCCGCTTGGCCATGATCTCCGTGATTGTCACATCTGGAGACCGAATGATGATGCTGAAACCTTCTGTCCTTCGCACATGGTGCGTTTGCGTCTGAGGTCCGGCTCATGCGTGCCACCCATGCATTGAACGGTATCGGCCTTCTGCTGCTTCTCTGGCAGGCAGGCACGTGGCTGTTTGCGCCGCCGCGCTATATCCTGCCGTCGCCAGCCGATGTCGCCGCCGCCTTCTGGCGCCAGCCCGGCTTCCTGTTCGGGCAGGCCATGGTGACATCAGGCGAAATGGCGTTCGGGCTTGCGGCAGGCATCGCCGCCGGCATCCTCGTTGCCTTTACAGTCGCCGCCATCCCGCGTCTTGGCCGCCTCGTCTGGCCCATGGTTCTCGTGCTGCAGGCGTTTCCGGTTTTCGTACTCGCCCCCATCCTCGTGCTCTGGTTCGGTTTCGGCATGGCCTCGAAAGTGGTGATGACCGCGATCATCATCTTCTTTCCGGTCGCCTCCTCCTTCACCGATGGCCTGAACCGCACGGATCGCGCCATTCTCGATGCCGCCTCGCTGACGGAGGCGAGCCACTGGCAGATCCTCACGCGGCTGCGCGTGCCGCTGGCGTTGCCGTCGCTCATTTCCGGGCTGAGGGTGGCCGCCCCACTCGCCCCGCTTGGCGCCGTCATTGGCGAGTGGGTGGGCGCATCAGCCGGGCTCGGTTTCGTCATGATCCAGTCCAATGCCCGCATGCAGACCGACACGATGTTTGCCGCCATGGCCATTCTCGCCGTCATGGCGGTGCTGCTGCGGCTCATCGTCGACCGGGCGACCGCCAATCTGGCCCCCTGGGCCAAGGAAACAGAACACACCATTCCTCTCAGATATTTACGGAGACTTTCGGCACCATGAAACGAACGCTTCTTTCCCTCGTCATCGCCGCAACAACCGCGCTTGCCCCCATGCAATCGCAGGCCGCCGACAAGCTTACCGTGTTGCTCGAATGGTTCGTGAACCCCGATCATGCGCCGATGGTGATCGCCAGGGAACGCGGTCTGTTTGCCGATGCCGGACTGGACGTGGAACTGGTGCCGCCGGCCGACCCTTCCGCCGTGCCGCGCCTCGTCTCGGCGAAACAGGCCGATATCGGCGTGCATTACCAGCCGAACCTCTATCTCGATCACGATGCCGGTCTGCCGCTCGTGCGTTTCGGCACGCTGGTCGAAACCCCGCTCAACACCGTCACGGTTCTGGCCGACGGGCCGATCAAAAGCCTGAAAGACCTGAAGGGCAAGAAGGTCGGTTTTTCCGTTTCCGGTTTTGAAGATGCTATGCTGAAGCGCATGCTGGAAAAGGACGGGCTGACGAAGGATGATGTCGAACTCATCAACGTCAATTTCTCGCTCTCACCATCGCTTATCGCCGGCAAAGTGGATGCAACGCTCGGTGGTTTCCGTAATTTCGAACTGACGCAGATGAAGCTCGAAGGCCATGAAGGCCGCTCGTTCTTCCCGGAGGAGCATGGCGTGCCGGCCTATGACGAGCTGATCTTCGTCACCCATCGCGATCTCGCAAAAGACAGCCGCCTGCCGCGTTTCCTCTCCGCCGTGGAGCAGGCCGCGATCTTCATCACCAACCACCCGCAGGAATCCTGGCAGCTTTTCATCAAGGCCTATCCGAACCTTGACGATGCGCTGAACAAGCAGGCTTTCTTCGACACGTTGCCGCGTTTCGCCAAGCGTCCCGCCGCACTCGACCGCAGCCGCTATGTCCGTTTCGGTGAGTTCATGCGGGATATGCAACTGATCAAACAGGCACCGAAGGCAGACGATATCGCCGTGGAGCTGCAACAGCCATGACTGGCACTTTTCCAACAGCGGCAAAAGCCGCCGACATTCTGGAGCGGGTGCGCAAGACGCGCCCGCGCGTGCATTGCCTGATGAACACCGTGGTGCAAAAATTCACCGCCGACGGCATCACCGTCATCGGTGGCATTCCGTCGATGACCACTTCCCTGGAAGAAATAGAGAGCTTCGTCACCAAGGCTGATGCACTGACCGTCAATCTCGGCACGCTGGATGCCGAGCGGCGCAAGGTCATCCGGCTGGCAATCGAGATCGCCAATGCATCCGGCAAGCCGTGGATCGTCGACCCGGTGCATTGCGACTACTCGCCGTCCCGTCTGGAATTTGCCCGCGAACTCATCGCCCTCTCCCCCACCATCGTGCGCGGTAACCGCGCCGAGATGAGCCTGATCGGCAATGTGCCTGACGCGGTGCGGATCGAAACCGGACCGGTCGATCATCTCCGCGACACGACCCGTGGCGTCAGGATCGTCAACGGTCATCCATGGATGGCGAAGGTGACCGGCACAGGTTGCCTCTCGGGCGGCATCATCGCCGCTTTCATGGCCGTGGAGAAGGATGCGCTGACGGCAGCGGCCGCAGCCCTTGCTGTCACAGGCGTTTCCGCCGAATTGGCTGCAAAACAGGCCAGGGGCCCCGGCACCTTCGAACCGGCATTTCTGGATGCGCTTTCCGAAATCTCGGGGGAAGACATCATCAATCACGCGAGGATAGAGCATGAACAAGGTTGATTACCGCCTCAACGCATTGGTCGATGCCAGCCTTGCCGATGTCGCGCCCTTGGCCGAGCTTGCTTTGGCCGCCGCACTCAACGGCGCGACCATTCTGCAGTATCGCGACAAGCACGGCTCGACGCGCGAAATGATCGACAACGCCCGCGCCATTCATGAAGCCATCGCCGGCACCGGCGTGCCGCTTGTTATCAATGACCGCATCGATGTGGCGCTCGCCTCCGGCGCGGATGGCGTGCATCTCGGCGCCGATGACATGGATGCAAAGACCGCAAGGCGTATTCTCGGCGAAAAGGCGATCATCGGCCTCACCGTCAAGAACCGCGCCGATGCCGAACGGGCGGCCTCCATGCCCGCCGATTACGCCTGCATCGGCGGCGTTTTCGAGACGGTCTCCAAGGTGAACCCCGACAAGCCGGTCGGTATCGATGGTTTTGCGACGCTTCGCGCCCTTTTGAAGGAATGGCGGCCTGATATGCCTGTTGGCGCCATTGCCGGTATCGACCTTGCCCGCGTGCCATCTGTCATCGAGGCCGGCGCGGATGGTGTCGCAGTTATTTCCGCCATCTTCCGGGCAGGTGATATTGCCAGCGCAACCAAGGGCTTCCGCTCTGCAATTGACGCGGCGCTGAAAGCGAGACAACCATGACACCAATTGCATTGACCATTGCCGGCTCCGACAGCGGTGGCGGCGCAGGCATTCAGGCCGACATCAAGACCTTTTCCGCGCTCGGAGCCTATGCAGCCAGCGTCATCACCGCCATCACCGCCCAGAACACGAGGGGCGTGACGGCGGTGGAGGATATTTCGGTCACCACCATCGTTGCGCAGATGGATGCGGTCTTTTCCGATCTTGCCGTCAATGCGGTGAAGATCGGCATGGTATCGCGGATAGAGACAATCGCCGCCATTGCGGAGCGGCTTCGGCGGCAATCGCAACCGGTGGTGCTTGATCCTGTCATGGTGGCGACATCGGGCGACCGGCTGCTGCATGAGGACGCCATCGAGACATTGCGGCGGGAGCTTTTGCCGCTGGCCGCCATCGTCACGCCGAACCTGCCCGAAGCGGCGCTGCTGACCGGCACGCCGATGGCGGAGGCACAGACGGACATCAACCGCCAGGCCGAGACGATCCTCAAGGCCGGTGCAAAAGCCGTGCTCATCAAGGGTGGGCATGGCGATGGGCCCGAGAGCACGGATTATCTGTTTGCTGATGGCACCATGTTGGCGCTTGCCGCACCGCGGGTGGATACGAAGAACGACCACGGCACCGGCTGCACATTGGCGGCGGCGATTACGGCTCATCTTGCCAAGGGTTGTGAGCTGCGAGAGGCGGTAGGGCTGGCGAAGGAGTATCTGAACGGGGCGCTTGAGGCTGGGCGGGGACTTGCCGTTGGGAATGGGCGGGGGCCGGTGCATCATTTTTATCGGTGGTGGGGGTAACAAAGCGAGGGTGGAGCATGCGGCTTACCCCGTCTGTCCTGCCGGACACCTCCCCCTCAAGGGGGGAGATCGACAAGCGGCTTGCTCACCACATTCCGTAAGCCACGGGATCATTAGTGAGACGGTCGCATGGGACCGAGCGACTGCCGCACCCAATCTCCCCCTTGAGGGGGAGATGTCCGGCAGGACAGAGGGGGTAAGCCCCACACTCGACGCTATTTCGCCTTCGGCGTCGCCAACACATTCCGGATCGCAAAACTCGAATGAATCCGCGAAACCCCCGGCAATTTCGACAAAATCTCCTTATGAATCCGCTCGAAATCCCCCGCACTTTCCGCCTCGCAGCGCAGGAAATAATCCGAGCCGCCCGTCATCAGGTAACATTCGCGGATTTCCGGATACCGCCGCACCGCATTTTCGAAACGGTTGAGAAAATCTTCCGTCTGGCGGTCGAGCGTGATCTGCACGATGACCGAGATGACCTCACCACCCGCAAGGCCGCTGGTCAGCGCCGTATATCCGCGAATAATGCCTTCCCGTTCGAGGATATCGACCCGGCGCAGGCAGGCCGAGGCCGAAAGCCCGACTTCCGCTGCCAGTTTTGCATTGCTGATGCGGGCGTTGAGCCGAAGCAGGCGAATGATGTGACGGTCGGTCGCATCAAGTGACGACATAGAAAATTCCAATCCGACAAAGAAAATTGCGCGATTTTGAATTATATCGCATTTTCTTCGAACAATCGCCAAGAAATTCGATAATCGTTGCAATACTCTCATGGGATAAAAATGAGGGTGAACGACCATGGACATGCAGATCAGCCGCCAGCAGGCAGCCGGTGGTGCAAGCGGCCATCTGACTATCGATCTTGGTGCATTGCGCGACAATTATCTGACGCTTGCGGCGATGGCCCCGGCCTCGCAAACGGCAGCGGTCGTCAAGGCAGACGCTTATGGCCTCGGCGCAGATATCGTCTCGCAAACCCTGTTCGAGGCGGGATGTCGCAATTTCTTCGTCGCCCATATCGATGAAGCACTGGCGCTCCGGCTTCGTCTGTCGGCGCAGGCACGGATTTTCGTGCTCAACGGTCTTCAGCCCGGCAATGAGACCTCCTGCGCCGCCATGGCCGTCACCCCGGTTCTGAACTCGCTGGAGCAGATTGCACAATGGTCGACCCATGCGCGCCATCTCGGCAAGACGCTGCCGGCAGCAGTGCAGATCGATACCGGCATGTGCCGTCTCGGTCTCTCCCCCGCAGAGCTGGAAGTCCTCGCCTCCCAGCCGCAATTGCTCGAAGGTCTCGACATCGCCTTCGTGATGAGCCACCTCGCCTGCGCCGACGAGCCGGAACACCTCTCCAATGCCGCGCAGCTTGCGGTGATGCGAAAGGTCGCCACCGCTTTCCCCGATGCGCCCCTGTGCTTTTCCAATTCCGGCGGCATCTTTCTGGGCAATGATTACCACAATCATCTGCTGCGCCCCGGCATCGCGCTTTATGGCGGCGCGCCGTCCGTTGCCCGCCCCAACCCGATGAAACCGGTCGTGCGTCTCGATCTCGCCGTCATCCAGACCCGCACCGTGCCCGCCGGTTCGCTGGTCGGTTATGGCGGTTCTTTCGAAGCCGCAAGCCCTACACGTCTTGCGACAATCGCCGCCGGTTATGCCGATGGTCTGCCCCGCTCACTCAGCAATCGTGGGGCGGCGTGGTATAATGGCATTCGCCTGCCGATTGCCGGGCGCGTTTCGATGGACAGCATCATTCTCGACATATCGGCCCTGCCTGAGGGAACATTAACCCAGGGCAGCCTCGTTCAGATGATCGGGCCTGACCAGACTTTGGAAGACATTGCAAACGACGCGGGCACGATTGCCTATGAAATCCTGACCGGCCTCGGACGCCGTTACCGCCGCAGCTATATCCAGCCGGGAGAAACCCCGGCGACCGCTTCAACATCAGTCAATCACAAGTGAGACGATCATGAACGTCACTATCCTCGGAGCCGGCGTCGTCGGCGTGACCTCTGCCTGGTATCTGGCCAAAGCCGGACACAAGGTGACGGTGATCGACCGCCAGCCGGCCGCAGCGCTCGAAACCAGCTTCGCCAATGCCGGTGAAGTTTCGCCCGGTTATTCCTCGCCATGGGCGGCCCCCGGCATTCCGATGAAGGCGATGAAATGGCTGTTCATGAAACATGCGCCGCTGATCATTCGCCCGACGGCCGATCCGGCGGCCTGGCGCTGGATGAGCCAGATGCTGCGCAACTGCACCTCGGCACGTTATGCCATCAACAAAAGCCGCATGGTGCGCATCGCCGAATATAGCCGCGATTGCCTGATGGCGCTGCGCGACGAAACCGGCATTCAATATGACCAGCGCATGCAGGGCACGCTGGAGGTCTTTCGTACCCAGAAGCAGTTCGACGCCATCGGCAAGGATGTCGACGTGCTGACGGCCGGCGGCGTGCCCTTCGAAATTCTCGACCGCGACGGCTGCGCTGCCATCGAACCCGGTCTTTCTCCTTCCAGAGAAAAGATTGTCGGGGGCCTACGCCTGCCCGGCGACGAGACCGGTGACTGCTTCATGTTCACCACCGAGCTTGCCCGCATGGCGGAAGAGGCCGGCGTCACCTTCATTTACGATACCGGCATCATGCGCCCGATCGTGGAAGCCGGCCGCATCAAGGCCGTGGAGACCACCAAGGGTCTTATGGAAGCCGATATTTTCGTTGCTGCGCTGGGCAGCTATTCCCCGCAATTCGTGCGCCAGCTCGGTCTTGATCTGCCGGTCTACCCGGTCAAGGGTTATTCCATCACCATTCCGGTCGTGAAGGAGGAGCGCGCGCCCGTCTCCACCGTGATGGACGAGGCCTACAAGGTGGCGATCACCCGGCTGGGTTCGCGTATCCGCGTCGGCGGCATGGCGGAGATCGCCGGTTTCAGCAAGGATTTGCCGGCCGCACGGCAGGGAACGCTGACCCATTCGGTCGAAGACCTGTTCGGTGGCGCGGGAGATCAGACCCAGGCGAAATTCTGGTGCGGCCTGCGCCCGATGACGCCTGACGGCACGCCTGTCATCGGCGCCACCCGCTACAGCAATCTTTACCTCAACACCGGCCATGGCACGCTTGGCTGGACCATGTCCTGTGGTTCCGCCCGCGTGCTGGCCGATCTCATCAGCGGGACCAAGCCGCAGATCGACACGCACGATCTGGCGATCAGCCGTTACGCCGCATGATCAATGCTTGCCGCGCCGCCACCCGGCGGCGCGGCTTTCGAAAATCGGGACGCGCTCGAATTTCGGCCGTCAACACGCCACAATTCATTCAGCACCCGTTCAGCAGCGGCGCTATATTTCTTTAACCATCGAATTTGCAACTGGCAGCGCCCCTGCCGTTCTGGATGGAAAAAGACCATGTCGTCCTTTGCAGCTAAAACCGTTCTGGCCGTCGCCGTTGCCGCCGCGACCATCGTTCCTTTCAACACCGCGTCTGCCGACGACTGGGGCCGCCGTGACCGCCGCGACGCCGCCATTCTGGGTGGCGTACTTGGCCTTGCCGCCGGTGTCGCCGTCGGCTCCGCCCTTTCCCGCCCGGCACCGGTGGATGATGAGCGCGTCTACATCGACCCGCCGCGCCGTTATGAGCCGAGCTATGTCTATGATGAGCCGGATTACCAGGAATACCGGCCGCAGCCGGTCTACCGCCCCGCACCCGTCTATCGTCCGGCACCGGTCTATCGCCCGCAGCCGGTTTATGACAGCCGCCCGGTCTATGGCCAGCGCGCCACCTATCGCACCATCGAGCCGTGGACCAACGCCTGGTACGACTATTGCTCGCAGCGCTACCGGAGCTTCAACACACGCACCGGCACCTACACGGATTATGACGGCCAGCGTCATTTCTGCGTCGCGGGCTAATCGCGACAGCGGCTTCCAGCAGAAGCGACAGCAGAGAGGCTGAGCCTGATACTGGCGATGCGCGCCAACGTCTCCTCCGTCATCCTCGCCCTTGAGGCGAGGATCCACACTTTCGAGCGCCAATGGATCCTCGCCTCAAGGTCGAGGATGACACCGAGGGTGGGAAAGCCACCCAAAGCGTTGCGGCTCTTTCACGCCCCCTTCAGTTCTTCACATAATCCGCCCGGTTGATACCGTGGCGTTGCAGCTTGTCGTAAAAGGTTTTGCGGGCAATGCCGAGCGTCGCGATTGTCTCCGCCACATCCCCATTCGACTGCACCAGCGTTTCGCGAATGATCCGCGCCTCGATCGCATCCATACGCTCGGGCAAGGTGCCGGACGCGGGAATGGCAGTCTGCGCAACAGGTGCGGCGGCCGCTTCCGTTTCCAGCCCCAGAACCACTCTTTCGGCGAAATGCCCGAGTTCGCGTACATTGCCCGGCCAGTCATGCTCCTGAAGCCGGCGGGAAATGCCGGCGCTGATCTGCGGCACGGCCATGTTGAAACGGTTGGCGGCCTTGGTGACGAAGTGGGAAAACAGCAGCGGAATATCCGCCTTGCGCTCCCGTAACGGCGGGATCGACAGCGTCACCACATTCAGCCGATAATAAAGATCCTCGCGAAAAGTACCGCGCTCAGTCGGATCACCGAGATCGACCTTGGCCGCCGCTACCACGCGGATATCGACCGGCCGTTCCTCGTTTGAACCCAGTGGCGAGACCTCGCGCATTTCCAGCACGCGCAGCATCTTCACCTGCACGGCAAGCGGCATGCTTTCGATCTCGTCCAGAAACAGCGTGCCGCCGCTCGAATGTTCGATGCGGCCGACGCGCTTCTTCTGAGCGCCGGTAAAAGCGCCCGGCTCGTGGCCGAAAAGCTCGCTTTCGATCACCGTTTCCGGTAATGCGCCGCAATTAAGAGCCACGAAATTACCCCTGGAGCGCTTTTTACTCCAGCGGTGAAGCGCCGTTGCCACCACCTCCTTGCCGCTACCCGTCTCGCCTGCCACCAGCACGTCCACATCCGTATCGGCAATGTGCCTGAGCGTGGTGCGCAGGCGCTCCATGGCCGGCGTCTGGCCGATCAGCGGCAGATCGTCCTCCGCCTGCCCAGCGGCCCGACGAAGCGCACGGTTTTCCAATACCAACCGGCGCTTTTCCAGCGCCCGGCGGGCACTTTCCACCATGCGTTCGGCCGGAAAGGGCTTGGCGATGAAATCATAGGCGCCGTTGTGCAGCGCATCGACCGCCATCGGCACATCGCCGTGGCCGGTAATGAGGATAACCGGCAGATCCGCATCGATCTTGCGGACATGGTCGAAAAATTCGAGTCCGGTCATGCCGGGCATACGCACATCGGTGATGACGACCCCGTCGAAATCCTCGTTCAATGCCGCAAGCGCCTGCTCGGCACGGGAAAATGAGGTGACCGGCAATCCGTCGAGTTCCAGCGTCTGCACCATCGCCTTGCGCAGCTGGGAATCGTCGTCCACCAGGAATATGGTTCCATCCACCGTCATGTCATGCTCGCTTCAGATATACGGAAAAAGACGTGCCCGCTTCGCTGCTCGTTACTTCGATACGTCCGCCATAGTCCGAGGCGATGTCGTTGGAGATGACGAGACCGAGGCCGAGGCCGCTTTCCTTGGAGGTATTGAAGGGTGAAAAAAGCTGGGCGCGGATGTCTTGCGGAATACCCCCGCCATTGTCGCTGACGGAAAGTACCACCATGCCGCCCTCCTCCCGCACACGCACCTCAACGCGGGCTTCGCCAATCTCTTCCGTGGCTTCCAGCGCATTTTGCAGAAGGTTGATGAGGATTTGCTCCAGCCGGATGCGGCTGCCGAGCACTTTCAAATCCTGATCCGGCACGACGATATCCAGCGCGTCCATCTGCCCGGAAAAACGACTGCGCAACAGCATGACCGCGCCTTCGATGACCAGCTTGAGGCTGACCGGCTCGGCGGCGGTGCGGCCCTTGCGGGCCAATATTTTCAGGTCACCGGTAATCGTGCCGATGCGCTCTGTCAGGGCGGCGATGTTTTCGAGATTCTCGGTCGCCTCGGACATGCGGTCGCGTTTCAGCAGGGTGCGGGCATTGTCGGCAAAGGCGCGGATGGTCGCCACGGGCTGGTTGATCTCATGCGCCACGCCCGCCGCAACCTGCCCCAGAATGGAAAGGCGGTTAGCCTGCACCAACTCATGCTGCACATTGCGCAACTCGCCTGTTGTCTTTTCATGCAGGGCGATTTCAGCCTGCAGATGGTCGCGGGTCTTCGTCAGGTCGCGGGTCCGCTCCTGCACCTTCATTTCCAGCTCGGTGCGGGCGCGCTGCTCCTCTTCCTTTTCCTTCAGCGCCTTGTGTCTGCGCCACAGCCACAGGGCCGAAAGACCCATCAGCGGCATCAGCGTCGCCAGCGCCACAACCCGGCCCTCGCGGATGGCGGCGTTCAACGCAGGGGCTACGGGTTGCAGGTAATGCAGGGTCCAGGAGGTGGTCGGCACCGGCATTTCCAGCTGCAGATAATCACCGCGCTCCCGCCCCGGTTCATCGACATGGATAAGCGGAACATCATCGCCCGATGAGCGGGCTGCCCGGAACGGCAGGATCGCCAGCGCCTCATTGCCGAATTGCAGGCTTTCGGAAATGACCTTTCGCCGCACCTCGTCAATTGGAGCAACGGTCTTGAAGCGCCATTCCGGCACGCTCGTCATCAGCACGACGCCGTTTCTGTCGACCACATAGACCGGCTTGCCGCCAATGTTCCAGTCCGATTCCAGACGGTTGAATTCCACCTTGGCGATGACAACGCCGAGCGGCCTTCCGTCCGCCGCATCGATACGGCGGGAGATATAAAGACCGGGCCGGCGGCTGACATTGCCGAGCGCATAATGTTCGGACATGCCGGTCTTCATCGCTGCCTGAAAATATTCGCGGAACGCGTAGTTGGAACCGACGAAGCTGTCCTCCTCCCGCCAGTTGCTGGAGGCGATGGTCAGACCGGTCGGCCCGGTCACATAGATGACCGACGACTGCGTGCCTTCGATCAGCCCCTCCAGCTTGCGGTTCAGCCGGTCGACGGCGACGTCGTCACCGCCATCCAGCGCGGTAGAAAGGTCGGGATCGCCTGACAGAACCAGTGGAATGGCCCGCGGCCGCTCCAGCGCGACATTCAGCAACGCAATCTTCAGTTCGGCATCGGTTGAAGCCTCGAAACCCGCCGTTCGCATTGCCTGGTGACGGGCGAATTCATCGGCCACCAGCAGGGCACCAAGACTGACGAGCAGCCACAGGCCAGCCAGCGCCAGCCATTGCGCGCGACGTTTCGCCTGAGAATGAGGTGCCTGATCCTGATAGGTCATGCGCTAA
This sequence comes from Agrobacterium tumefaciens, assembly GCF_005221385.1. Lineage (NCBI taxonomy): Bacteria > Pseudomonadati > Pseudomonadota > Alphaproteobacteria > Hyphomicrobiales > Rhizobiaceae > Agrobacterium > Agrobacterium tumefaciens. Next base: position 330,138 of record NZ_CP039904.1, read on the forward strand.
TTGTGCGGTTTTACACACAGATCGCAAGAGAATTTGTCCGGAATTCCGCACAAATGCCTGTGAGCCGGCAAAGCGTCAATAAAAAGTACTTTTTAAATCAGTCAGTTACATCAAATAAGCAAGTCTGGCATGCGTATTGCACATGACTCCGCAATCGGCGCGAAGCCGTCAACGACACGGCGATCCCGGGAGGCCAATAAAGGCAGGGTGAGGCCGAGGAGGAAAAAACATGATCGATAGCACAGCCGTGGCCGCAGGCCACGCCAAGCAGCCATTTTACAAGCACCTGTATTTCCAGGTTCTGGTCGCCATCATCGCCGGTATCGCGCTTGGCCATTTCTATCCGACCTTCGGTGAGCAGCTGAAGCCGCTCGGCGACGGCTTCATCCGCCTCGTCAAGATGATCATCGCTCCCGTCATCTTCCTCACCGTCGCAACCGGCATCGCCGGCATGAACGACATGAAGAAGGTTGGGCGCGTGGCCGGCAAGGCCATGATCTACTTCCTGGTGTTCTCCACCCTCGCGCTCGTTGTCGGCCTCATCGTCGCCAATACCGTGCAGCCGGGCGCCGGCATGAACATCGATCCTTCCACGCTGGATGCCAAGGCCGTCGCGACCTATGCCGACAAGGCCCATGAGCAGACCATCACCGGCTTCCTGATGAACATCATCCCGACGACCATCGTCGGCGCATTTGCCAGCGGTGACATTCTGCAGGTGCTGTTCTTCTCGGTTCTGTTCGGCATCGCGCTCGGCATCGTCGGCGAAAAGGGCAAGCCCGTCACCGATTTCATGCATGCCATGATGTATCCGATCTTCAAGCTGGTCGCGATCCTGATGAAGGCCGCCCCCATCGGCGCTTTCGGCGCCATGGCATTCACCATCGGCAAATACGGCATCTCGTCCGTCACCAACCTCGCAATGCTGATCGGCACCTTCTACATCACATCGGCCTTGTTCGTGTTCGTGGTCCTCGGTGCCGTCTGCCGCTACAACGGCTTCTCAATCGTCGCGCTCATCCGCTACATCAAGGAAGAACTGCTGCTGGTTCTCGGCACCTCGTCTTCGGAAGCCGCTTTGCCGGGCCTGATGAGCAAGATGGAAAAAGCTGGCTGCAAGCGCTCCGTCGTCGGCCTCGTCATTCCCACCGGTTACTCCTTCAACCTTGACGGCACCAACATCTACATGACGCTGGCGGCGCTCTTCATCGCGCAGGCAACCGGTATCCACCTGTCCTTCGGTGAACAGATCCTGCTGCTGCTCGTCGCCATGCTCTCCTCCAAGGGTGCGGCCGGCATCACCGGCGCTGGCTTCATCACGCTCGCCGCAACGCTCTCGGTCGTGCCTTCCGTTCCGGTTGCCGGCATGGCGCTGATCCTCGGCATCGACCGCTTCATGTCGGAATGCCGCGCGCTCACCAACTTCGTTGGCAACGCCGTCGCCACCATCGTCGTCGCTCGCTGGGAAGGCGAACTGGATCAGGAGCAGCTTGCCCGCGTGCTCAGCGGTCAGGAAGAAATCTCCGGTATCGCGGATGTGGATACGGCACTGCCGGCATCGGTTCAGCCCGCCGAATAATACGACCTCCCAAGGTCCGGCCTGTCCCGGCTCCGTCCGGACAGGCTCTTACATGAAGGCCGGCGCATCGTGATCGATGCGCCGGCCTTCCACGTTCAGATACAGCAGTGAAAACAGTTCTTATCGCCGGGCAGATGCTGTAGAGCCAGACGGGACCGAATGGATGAACGGAGTCGGCATCACATGAAGAACCTGTTTCTGGCCTGGCAATTCTGGGCGCTGCTCTCGGCGGCTTTTGCGGCGCTTACCGCCATTTTTGCGAAGATCGGCATAGAAAACGTCAACTCCGATTTCGCCACCTTCATCCGCACCATCGTCATCCTCGCCGCCGCCGGCCTGATGGTTTACATCACCGGCAACTGGCAGCAGCCCTCCACCATTTCCGGGCGCACCTGGTTGTTCCTCGTGCTTTCGGGTTTGGCGACCGGCGCATCGTGGATATGTTATTTCCGGGCACTGAAAATCGGCGATGCCGCCCGCGTCGCCCCCATCGATAAGCTGAGCGTCGTGTTCGTCGCCGTCTTTGCTGTGCTGTTTCTGGGGGAAAGGCTGTCGTTGCCCAATTGGCTCGGCGTCGTCCTGATCGCCTGTGGTGCGGTGCTCGTCGCCTACAGGGGATAGGCCAGCCGAGCAGGAACGCTCGGCCAGCACAATCGATAAAGTCGTCAGCCGCGGGCGGCCGCGACCTTGTCGAGTCCGCGTTTCACGCCAGCGAACAGCTCATCCAGCTGCTCCGCCGTGATGATCAGTGGCGGGCAGAAGCAGATGGATTCACCGATCGGCCGAGTGATGACACCCTCCTCTTCGATGGCGGCGGCAATGGCGAGCGTCGTATCCCCGGCCTTCAGGCCTTCCCATGGCTTCACCTCCAGCGCCCCAAGGAGACCGACACCACGCGAGGAATGAATGAGCGGGTGATCGGCAAGCGCCTTCAGATGATCGAGAAATTTGCCCTCCAGCCGGGCGACATTGCCGACCAGATCACGCTCCTGAATGATCTTCAGGTTTTCCAGCCCCACCGCAGTCGCGACTGGGTGACCGGAGGCGGTGTAACCATGGCCGAAGGAGCCGATCCGGTCGGACTCGTCGGCAATCGGCTGGTAAAAACTGTCATTCATGATGATCGCCGAAAGCGGCATGTAGGACGACGAGATCTGCTTGGAAACGACAAGCACATCCGGCTTGATGCCATAGGTCTCGCAGGCAAACATCTTGCCGGTGCGGCCAAAACCGCAGATCACCTCGTCAACGACAAGCAGAATGTCGTATTTCTTCAGGATCGCCTGCACGCCTTCCCAGTATCCTTCCGGCGGCAGGAGAACCCCACCGGCGCCCATCACCGGCTCGCCCCAGAAGGCGGCGACGGTTTCGGGGCCTTCGCGAAGGATCAGGTCTTCCAGCTCCTTCAGGATACGCGTGGTGAAATCCGCCTCGCTTTCGCCATCCTTGCCGAAATGCACATAGGAGGGGCAAGCGGTATGCAGCATACGGTCCAGCGGCAGGTCGAAGCTTTCATGGTTGCGCGGCAGGCCGGTGATCGAAGCGGACGCGATGGTCACGCCATGATAACCCTTGATGCGGCCGATGATCTTTTTCTTGTCCTTTTTGCCCAGCGCGTTCGAGCGATACCAAACCATCTTGGCGACCAGATCATTCGCCTCGGAACCGGACGACGTGAAGTGCACCTTCGACATCGGCACCGGCGAAAGCTCGATCAGCAATTCGGCGAGATCAACGGATGGGCCATGCGTCTTGTAAGAGAACGTGTGGTAATAGGGCAGCTTCTGCATCTGCTTCGTTGCGGCATCCACCAGCCGCTGTTCACCAAAACCGAGCGCCACCGACCACAGCCCCGCCATCGCCTCGATGTAACGCTTGCCGCTACTGTCGGTGACATAGATGCCCTCACCGCTTTCGATCACCAGACCGCCGGTCTTTTCGAATTTGCGCAGGTTGACGTTCGGGTGCATCTGATAGGCGATATCGCGTGCCTCGACGGAATTCGGCAGAATGGTCATCGATAAAGGCTCCGTTCGGTTGGATGGGCTTGAAGCGTCAGACGTGCTGGCCGCCATTGATGTGAATTTCCGCGCCGTTAATGTAGCTCGACTGGTCCGAGCAGAGGAAATAGATGGTCTGCGCCACCTCCGCCGTGGTGCCAAGCCGGCCGAGCGGCACCTGGGCTTCAACCAACTCCGCCGTTCCGGGGGAGAGGATGGCGGTGTTGATCTCGCCCGGCGCAATGGCATTGGCGCGCACGCCGCGCGGGCCGAATTCATGCGCCAGTTCCCGCGTCAGCGCCGCAAGCGCTGCCTTCGAGGTGGCATAGGCCACACCGGCGAAAGGATGCACGCGTGAGCCGACAATCGAGGTGACATTGACGATGGAGCCTTTCGCGGCCTCCAGTTCCGGCAAAAGCGCCGTTGAAACGAGGTTGACGTTGAGTACCCGCGTCCAGATGTCAGCCGTGGTATCCGCCACGCCAAGTCGGCTGCCGCCTTCGCCTTTCGGCGAAATCCCGGCATTATTGACGAGAGCCGCGAGCTTTCCCTCCGGCAGGCGCGAACGCACCTCGGCCGCCAGATCTTCAATACCGGATAAATCCTCGAGATCGGCCTGGATATGGCTCTCCCGCGCCGATGGCCAGCGGCATTCCTCCGAGAATGGTTGCCGCGATACCGTGAGGATTCTCCAGCCCTTTTCCTGAAACAACTTGACGGTGGCGTGTCCTATTCCACGGCTGGCGCCGGTCAGAAGCATAAAAGGAACTGCCATATGAGAACTCCCGTACCATGCGGACCGTTGAGCCGATCGAACATTCAGCCCGCATGTTAGAGAGTTACAACCGGTGGACAAGGGCTTTTTTGTCGCGGCGCACCAGCGGCAAACGCCCCACGGGCTAATCCCATTTGATGGGCGCCTTTCACCCGAAGGGAATATTTGAAGCCAGCCGTTTGCCCATAAAATGAAGCCTCCCGAATGTGTGATCTGTATTGGGAGGGGGCAAGAATGCGTATCGACATCATCGACACCGACGCCGGTTTCGAGGCGATCCGGCAAAACTGGGAAGCGGTGTTCATGGCCGATCCCCATGCGCGGCATTTCCTCTCCTGGGGCTGGCTCAGGGATTATATGCCGCGCCGCAAGCGCTGGTTCATTCTGGCTCTGCGCGAACGCCCGGAAGGCTCGCCGTATGTGGCGTTTTTCCCGCTGCGCCTTGTCACCGAGCCGGATAAAAAAACCGGCCGCTTCCACGACAGCATCGTCATGGCCGGCAATGCGGCGGCGGATTACACCGGCTTCATCACCCTGCCGGATTATGAAAATCACGCCGTCGCCGGTTTCTGCTCCTACATTCGCCAGCAGAACTGGACCGAACTCAAGCTCGATTACCTCTCCGGCCCGCCGCAACGGCACAGTGCGATGATCCGTGCGCTTCAGGGGCCGCTTGTCATGTTCCGCGACAACATGCCGACCAACCCCTATAACATCAACAATTGCATCTGCCCGGTCGTCAGCCTGCCGGACACTTTCGACGGCTATCTCGACAGCCATATGAGCAGCCAGACCCGCCAGAAGCTCAGGCGCTTTCTGCGGAAAGTGGAGGGCGACGATGAATATCGCATCACTTTCGCAACGAAAGAAACGATCAAACGGGACATGGACATCCTGTTCGACTTCTGGCGCATCCGCTGGGCGCCGCATAAGGGCAAGGAACGCACGGAACTGCTGATCGGCGCAACACGGCAGATGCTGATGGATGTCTATATCCGTGGCGATCTGGAAGTGCCTGTCCTGTGGTTCGGCGACCAGCCGCTGGGCGCGCTTGCCAACATCATCGACCGGCAGAAAAAGTCGGTGCTGTTCTACATCACCGGCCGCGACGAAAACTGGAAGACCCCCTCGCCCGGCCTCGTGCTGCACGGGCACTGCATCCGCAGGGCAATCGAGCAGGGTTTCAAAACCTATGACTTCCTGCGCGGCAACGAGCCGTATAAATATTTCTTCGGGCCGGAAGAGCAGAAGCTCAGCTGCACGCTGTTCCGCACCCGCTCGGGCGACAATCTCGGCGGCACGCTGCATCCGCGCAGTATCCGTTTCGTCTATGAACAGGGCCTCAAATTTTACAAGTCCGGCAGTAAACCGGCCGCCAACATCGCCTTCACCCAGGTATTGGCGGCAGCGCCCGACCATTCCGGCGCGCAGTTTGGTCTCGCCAACCTGACTTTCGACCGGGGTGAGTTTCGGGAGGCGGAAATCGCCTTTCTGGCGCTTCTTGCCAGCGGTCAGGACCCGGTTCTGCTCTGGATGCGCATCGGTGAGGCGCGGCTGGCGCAACAACATTACCATGAGGCATCCGAGGCCTTCCGACAGGTGACCAATCGCGCTCCGTTCCACCGCGAGGCGCTCTATAAATGCGCCGTCGCCCTCATCGCCGCCGAAAGAGCGATGGAAGGTGCTGAAATCCTCGACAGGCTGCAGCACTATCATTCGGACGACGCCGCGCATCTGGAATATGCCGAGAAAGCACGCGCGGCCCTTGCACGGCTGGAACTGGCCAAACCAAAGACCGCTATGCCTGCCGATGTCATCACCCTTGCCGCCAAGCCCAAGACAACGGGCAAACGCTGGCACCCGCCAAAGGTTTTGCATTGAAGGCGATGATCTGTAAGTTGCGTATGGGAAAGCCGACCGCAACTTACAGGGATTTTTATGTTTCTGACCAATAAGGACATGCTCGATCTCGTCGAGCTTCGCCATGATCTGCATCGCCATCCGGAAATCTCCGGCGAAGAAAAGGAAACGGCGGGGCGCATCCGCGCTTTCCTCGAGCAGGCAAAACCCGACCGGCTTCTCGCCGATCTGGGTGGTCATGGCGTTGCAGCCGTCTATGACAGCGGCAAAAACGGCCCGGCGATCCTGATCCGCTCGGAACTCGATGCGCTGCCCATTCACGAAAAAAGCGAGGCCGAATACCGCTCCGGCACCGACGGCAAGGGCCATCTTTGCGGCCATGACGGACATTCGACCATTTTGACGGCGCTGGCGCTTGGCCTTTCCCGCAACCGACCGCAAACCGGCAGCGTCATCCTCCTTTACCAGCCGGCGGAAGAAACCGGCGCGGGGGCGGCGGCCGTCATCGCCGATCCGCGCTTTGGCGAGATAAAGCCGGATTATTCTTTCTCGCTGCACAATCTCCCCGGCCTGCCATTCGGCCATGTCAGCGTCGTGAAAGGGCCGGTCAACTGCGCCTCACGCGGCATTAAAATCCGCTTCTCCGGCAAGACGGCGCATGCCTCCTCGCCGGAACACGGTGTTTCGCCGATGCGGGCAATATCGCAGTTGATGCCGGCTTTGACCGATCTCGGTTTCGGTTTTCCACCACAGCCCGATTTTTCGATGGTGACGATCACTCATGCCGCCATGGGAGAAGCCGCCTTCGGCATTTCCCCGGCTGATGCGGAAATCTGGGCGACGCTCAGGACGCTGACCGACGACCGAATGGAAAAGCTTTGCGCGGACGCGGAATTGCTGGCGAAGAAGATCGCGGATGATCAGAAGCTGACCCTCGACATCAGCTATGACGATATTTTCCTGCATTGCGAGAATGCACCGGAAGCCGTCGCCTATATCCTGCAGGCGCTGCTGGAAGAGAAAGTTTCAAGCAGCTCGGATGGTCTGCCCATGCGGGCTTCGGAGGATTTCGGCCGCTTCCGCGCCGTCTCGTCATCGGCAATGTTCTTTTTGGGTGCTGGCAGGGACTACCCCAATCTGCACAATCCCGACTATGACTTTCCGGATGGGCTGATCGATATCGGCGCACGCATCTTCATGCGCATCATCCGCAATCTCACCGACGCGGAATAAGCAGCGGCCACTCTTGGCCGCCGCCGTCAGCCGCCGCCCTGCGGCCCATTGCTTGGTCTGGCCGAGCGGACCGCGGCCAGACCCCTGATGCCTTCCTTATCGCCGATTGACGTCAGGCTTTCGAAAATCTGCGCAGCATCGGCATAGCGGCGCATGGCAAGGTAGGAATATCCGCGCAGCACCATCAAATCGGTTCGTTCATCGGCAAGCCGCGCCCGTTGATCGAGCAGGAGAAGCGTTTCCGCATAACGTTTCGACTGGAAGGCTGAAACCGCCCTGTCCGCCAGGATCGAGACCTGCAATTCCGTCGCCCGTGGACGCTCCATCTGGGATTTCGTCGCCGAAACGGCCGCATGGTCCGTCAGCCCCATGCGCAGATAGGCAAGACTCTGGCCATAGGCTGCATCGCTTTTGACCGTCGACTGGCCACCTTCGATGGCGGATTCGAAAGCTTTCAGGGCCTCCGCCGGTCGGTTGGTCTCCATCAGGCACCAGCCGAGATCGAGTGCCTGCTGCGGCGGCAGTCGCTGCGGATCAGGATAGGCTGCGCAGGAACGGGAGCGCGATGCGGCGCTGGCTTCCCGCTGCGCCTGCGCCGGGCGGCGTGCCTGCTTGCGCGAAGGCTCCGGAGCCGATTGCTGAACGGCTGCCTGGCTGTAGACCACTCCCGTCTCCGCCTGCGGCGCATAGGGCGCGGGTGCCGTCATCGGAGATGTTGCGGCAACAGGCGGTGCGGTTACCGGCGCCATCGGCTGGCCGGACTGGTCCACCATGCGCGCGGTTCCCACATCGGCGATGCGCTGCGAGCGGCTTGCCCATTGCTGCTGGATGCCGCGCAGACCGGCAAGATTGCGCAGGTCATGATAGCTGAGCGCCACACCATAAGCCGAAGGTTCGTCATCCGGTTTCCAGCCTAGCGCCGTACTGAACCATTGCAAGGCAAGCGGCGTCTGCCGGAAGGCGAGCGAATACCAGCCGAATTGCTGTGCCGTCGCCGCATCCTTGCGCGCCACCGTTTCGGCGGCGATGCGTTGCAGCACATCCGGCGGCAGCACGACAGGCGGCTCCAGCGCCAGAAGATTGGCCGTTGCGGCAAGATAGGTGGCGAGCGCGTCATCGGAGGAGGTGCGCCATTTATACATGACGTCCTCGGCCTCACGCGGCTCGTTGCGGTCGATCAAGGCCAGCGCCAACCCTTGCGAGGCAGAAGCGCTGTCTTCTTCCTCTCGCGCCTTGCGGAACCATTTTTCCGCCTCTGTCATGTTCTTCTGGCGAATATTGTACCAGCCGAGCAGCAGGGCGTCGCTGGCCAGCTTGTCGGTCTCGGCAAGTCTTTCAAGCCGCATCAGGTAAGCGGAAGGAACGGAAATGCCTTCCTTCTCCCCCGCCTTTGCCACGAACTGGCGGGCGAGATCGTTCTTGACCGGTTCGAATTCCAGCTGGCCGTCGGCGCCGGGCTTTTCCTTGGCCAGCAGCTCGCTCATCATCTCCGCTGGCAAAAGCGCGGATGCCTTCTGCACCGTGGCGAGCCTGTCGCTCGGCATCGTGCAATTGTTGAGAATGTAGAGATAGGCGTCCCGCGCCCGCCCCATGCGGTCGGTATTGGCAAATGCATCGGCCACCCGCCATAAAACATCGACTTCGCTGCAGGTCAGCAGGCCGGGATTGTTTGCCGCCGCATCAACCACCGTCGCATATTGCTTGAGATCAGACGCATTGACGAGCCGCTGGCGGGCCTCGGCAAGGGAAAGCATGCCCGTCAGATTGTCTGGTGGCTGCCAGCCGGGTTCCGCTTGCTGGCGGTCGGCGATCGCCTTTCTCACTTCGGCGTAGCGGCCATCGGTATAAAGCTGCCACATGGCATCGAGTTTCGGATCGCCATTTTCTGGAATGGCGAGAGGATCGGCCGGTGGCGTCCAGTTCGGATAAAGCGTGCGCAGCCGGGCAATTTCGGCCTGAAGGCGCTGGGTATCGCCCCTAGCTGCGAAATAACGCAATGCGCTGAGATCGACTTCAGGCATATCCGCCGAGGCCGGCTGGGCCGCGCGGGATGCGGGTGCCTGCGCCGTCAGTGTCTGCGGTGTCTGCCCACCGGTCTGTGTCATCGGCGGCGGATCGGTCGCCGGCACGGTCACGGGTGGTGTGGCAGGCTGTGTCAGCTGCGCCATCTCTCGGTTTTTGACGAAAGCGTTGATTTGCGCAGGATTGGCCGCTGCCGGAGACACGCGCGGTACCGCGCGGTTGTCGCCCACCGCCGAGGTGTGCACATCCGACACTCGTCCAAGAATGCTGTCGCGCCAGTGGAAGGCGGCAAGCGCAATCAGAAGCAGGATGAGAGCCGAGGTCGACAGTGGCTTGTTCATCGGCATTCCCCGTTATTTCTTGCCAGAAACGACAATGCCAGAAGATGCAATGTGGAAGGATAATAAAGTGTTGGCTGGAAGCTTTTAAGTTCGGCGGGAATGGCCGGGCCACCGGCAACGCAGGCCGCCAGCGCCGGAATGACCCGATAACCGGCATCCGACAGCACATCCTTGACCGCTCCGCTCTTCAGGTCGAAAGTCCCTGCGGCACCGCTTTCCACCGTCATGCCGTCCTTCAGCCGCGCAAGCAGTTCCGGCGCTCCCATTTTTGCCCTTGAGAGGTAAAGCGGTATGCGCACCGCATTATAACCGAATTCCGGAGGAAAACCCGCCGCCGGCTGCGGCTTCGTCTTCACCGATACCCAGTCGGCCGGCAGCTTTCTGTCGCTGAAGGCGAAAGCGCCGACCTGCGCCACGCCGTCATCGGCGAGCGCTTTCCACAGCGGTGATGGCGCAACCAGATCAAGGACCGGAAACGCCTCGAAAATGAGATAGGAGGGGTTGACCACCGGGCCATCGCCTCGGTCATCCTCACCAAAACCGCTGGCGGCCGGCAAAAGCAGCGTTCGCCCACCGCGCTGCACCACGGTCTTTTTGAGGATGGCGGATGCGATGGCTGCGGATGCCTCGGCATAGTCCTGCCGGTTCCACTGGCCGGCGGCGAGCGCCAGCGCATAGGCGATCAGGATATCGCCATCGGTCGCGTTGTTGATGTCAGTGACGTGCGGCCGGGTGCGCGGATCCCATTTCCAGGCGGAAAGCCCGTCGTCGCGCACCAGCAGTTCGGTGCGGGTAAAACTCCAGATCAGTTCGAAATCGGCAAGGTTGTCGGAGAGCACGGCGAGCCACATGCCGTAACCCTGCCCTTCGCTATGGCTGATATTGCCGTTGCCGGTATCGATGATGCGCCCGCCGGGATCAAGGAAGGCATTTTTATACGCGGACCACGCCTCCGGCGACACCGATGCAGCGCGGCCGGCGGAGATGCTGGCGGCCAACGCCATCACGGACAGGCAGATAATGCGGGCAAGTTTCGAAATCCGGCCCATCATCGATGTCGTCCCATCAGGCGCAGCATCACGAACGTGGCGAAGCCCAGAAGCGACACGAAGCCAATGAATGCCAGCGAATAGGAAAGCACATTGGAGGACAGCCAGTTGGCAGCGATCAATCTCCAGTTCCAGAGCGAAAACGCCCCGGTAATATAGAAATACGGCCGTTCCACCTCGACTGTCTCAACCTTTTCCGCAGCCACGTCGTAAGCGGCGACCCGTCCGGTGACGTCACCCCAGCGGTTCTCGCGCGTCATCGCCGACATGCCGTCGAGAAGCTCTGCCGACGTCGGCGCGGTGGCTAGCGTCCAGACGCCTTCGCCGGAAGGGCTGAGCCCCTGCGCCAGCATGAAGGACGCGTTGGCAGGCGGGGCATAGGGTTGCTCGGCGGCCGGCAGGAAACGCAGCGTATCCGAACTCAGATCGAAATTCCGCTTCATCCAGTCCTCAAAGGACGAGACCTGCCCCTCCCAGACGCCGCCATCGACCCTCTCCCGCCAGTCGTTGAACAGGGTTTCGCTGTTTTGCGCGGAGGGCTGGACGCCGGTTCCCACTTTCCAGGATATCTGGCTGGAGGGAACGAGATTGAACTGGCTGATCAACGCTTGCGGGAATTGCGAAATCGTTCCGACAAACAGCGCGTCTCGATCGCCGATGACCAAAGGCGAGGCAACGGTCTCGACGTCGATCGGATGTCCCGCAACACTCGCAAGCCGGCTGACGAGAGTTGCCGCCGCAGACATGGTGTCGGTATCGAACCGGTCGAGGGAAAGCGCGACCGGGCCTCCAGCAGCCCTGTAAGGCTGACCAGTGCCGGCCATCGCCGCGAGATCCGGCTTGCGACCGATGCGGGCATAATCCGGAATATGGATTTCGGTGGTGTCGAACAGGGCAAAACGCGGGGTCGTGCTGGCCGGCGCACCCGGCGCGCAGGCCTGATCCTGCGCCGTCATCAACACCGCCTCGATCGTTATCTTGTTTGGTCCCGGCTTCAGGTGGCGCATCGTGACTTTAATGGGCAGATGCCGGAAAATGCCGCCGCCATTGTTGGAGATCGGCACGGTCGAAGCGATCTCGTTATTAACGTAGATGTCGATATGGCTGCCGGGCAAGACCTGCGAGGAATAAGCGGCGTCGAGCAGCAGCGATGCCTCGCCATAGGCTGACGCATAAAAATCGGCTGGCATGCCGATATAAAACTCGTTGCGGAAACGGCGTCCGCCGAATTCGCTGCTCTCAAGGCCGAGTTCGGAAAGCGCGATACGGCGGTCCGAGGTGATGAGCGGAACATCCGGCGCATGCCAGCTGCGGGTCGAAAAAGCCGTTCTCTGGGCGCCGGGGGCGCGCGAGATCGAAGAAAACAGTGTCTCTATCGCCGCCTGCACCGCCTGCGGAGTGGGACCGCTGACGAAAAGCGGCGAGAAACCGCCCGGCGCAGCACTGCCAAATCCGGCGAAGGCGCCTGCCGACGCTTCGGACGGTAACGCGCCGGAGATACCCGCAATCTCACGGGCGGTGCCCACCAGAACCGTCAGTGTTCCGGGCTTGCGCTCGGTGGAAGGGGCTGTCACGAAGCGGATCGACTGGTTCGGCATCAGGGTTCGGAGCGCCAGCGCCTGCGAGAGGCGCAGGAGTGAATCTGCAAATGCCGGATTACCGAGCGACGGCGCGACGATCTCGATCGAGGTCGTGGCTTTACCATCAGGTCCAGTCGCCTGGATGTCGTCTATATTGGCGAAAGCGCCGGCAACATCGGCATTAAAGCCGATATAGGTGTTGGCCGGGTTGACGTCGGTCCACAGATCGTAGGTGGACTGGATCGTGCAATCGGTCCTGTGTCGCTGCTGCACACCGAGCGTCACGACATTTGAGCCGACCTGCAGCACGCCGGGCGGGATTTTCAGGGAGACATTGCCCTCGCCGTCAGGCGCTTCAATGCGCGCCACATCCAGTGGAACATTGTTCAGGCTGACCTGAAAGTTCGAGCTTTCAGGCGCGACCACGATGGCGTTCTGATAACCGATATTAAGTGAAACGGCGGCATTGGCTTGCTCGGGCGTCAGATAGATGCCCCATTGCCGCCGGTCCATCTCACCGGAAAGGCTGAGCTTCTCGTAGGGCAAAATGTAACGGCGGCGGCTATCAGCAGCGGATAAGGGGGTCTGCACCGTGGCAGATCCTGCTCCCTCCTGACGCGGAGGAACGGTAACGGGCGGAGTTAATGCCGGCGGAACGACGGGAGGCTGCTGCGGTTGCGACACGGGTGCCGGTTGAACCACGAAGGGCGGCTGCGCCGGTGGTATGGCCGGAGGCTGGACCGGCTGGCGGGGCGCTGGTGGAATGGCGGGCGGCGGCACTGGTGCGGGGGCAGTCTGCGCCGGCCTTTCGGGCGACATATCAAAGGGTGAGGACTGCGCCATCGCACCGGTTGCGACGGCACCCCACATCAATGCTGTCAGAGAACCCCTGATCTTTTTACCGCCGGTCATTTTACAGCTCCGGCAGGTTTGACGCTTTTGGCGGCGGGCCGGAGCGCCTTCGCCAGATAAAAAAGACCGCGCTGCGTCTGAAACAGCGATATGGCCAGAAAGATCGCCGTACCGCGAATGAGGCCGGGGTTCCTGCGGCGCACGCGCTGGAACTCGCTCCACTGTTCGGAATTGGCAAAGATCAGGTCGGCGATCAGGCGGTGATCGACGGCACGCTGCGGTGAGAAGGTGCAGCCGATGGACACCAGTCCTTCGCCGCGAACCGTCCGGACCACCTTGACGGGCATGGTTTCCGGCACGCCTTCGCTGTGTGGCTTGACCTTCACGATCGCTGTCGTGTCCTTTTCGACGGTCGTGGCACTGTCGAACAGATTGATCAGCAGCCCATGCACAGACACGTTGTCGATGGAGGCCGGCACCCATGCGTCGCTGCCTTCGAGCTTGACCTCGCAGCGCCGTTTGACGGTGATGCGTCGTGACGCCGACTTGTCACCGCGTTCGGAAACGACGCCGAGCGCACAGCCTGCGAAGATGAGGTTGAGCAGGTTCCAGCCGCCGACAACGAGCGTCACATCGGCCTTGTAGGGCTCGCTGTAGATGCGCCAGATGGCAAAGGCCATCGCCACCACCAGAAGCGCGAAAATCACGAAGAACGGGCGGCTGATTTCCGATAGCCGCGCCTCGGCGATGGATTCGTCCTTGGCCGTCACCTTGAAGGTCGGTTTGCCGGGATTGAAGATCACGGACACAACCGCAGGCAGAAGGTGGACCGTCTGCACATATTCATAAAGTTCCGAAATCCACGGCCAGCGGAAGCTGCCATAGAGATAGTTCTGCATCATCAGGTTCACGAGCATGTAGGCCGCCGTATAGGCGAGGAATTCGCCACCCGAAGCCACGAAAATCTGAAGGTCGAAGAACAGGTAGAACAACGGCGCGAACAGGAAGATCGTGCGCGGGAACGGAAACAGCCAGAACAGCGTCGACGACATGTAACAAAGACGCTGTGTGAAGGAGAGGCCACGCTTGAACAAAGGCTGGCGAAAGATCAGGATCTGCATCATGCCCTGCGCCCAGCGGCTGCGCTGGCCGATAAAGCTTGCAAACGTGGCCGGCTGAAGGCCGGCAATCAGCGGCTTGTCGACATAAATACTGTTCCAGCCGCGCGAATGCAGCGCCAACGCAGTTTCGCAATCCTCGGTGATGCTGACACCGCTGAAGCCTTCGGTATCCTGCAGCGCCTCGCGCCGCAGCACGGCGGCGGAACCGCAGAAAAATGCGCCATTCCACTTGTCGAGACCGCGCTGGATGATGCCGTAAAACATCTCGTTTTCGCTCGGCATCGTCTCGAAGGTGCGCAGGTTGCGCTCGATGGGATCGGGATTGACGAAGAAATGCGGTGTCTGCACGAGGAAGAGCCGGGGGTCTTCCTCGAAATAACCAACCGTCTCCAGAAGGAAATCGCGGGCGGGCGCATGGTCGGCATCAAACACCGTCACCAGTTCGCCGGTCGAATGGGCAAGACCGTTGTTGAGATTTCCGGCTTTGGCGTGGACATTGCGCTCGCGCGTCAGATAACGCACGTCGAGGTCCTCACAAAGCTTCTTCAGCTCCTCGTGACGACGCTGCGCCGCCTGCGCCTCGACGATGTTGCTGGCATTGCGCTTCTGCACCGAGCCGCCATCGTCCAGCAGCCAGACGGTGAACCGGTCGGCCGGATAATCCATGTTCTTGGCCGCCGCCAGCGTGTTGGCCAGAAGCTCCGCATCCTCATTGTAGCTCGGCACGAAGACATCGACCGTCGGCCGATAATCCGGCGAGCCGGGCCGCGTCTTGCGCGACGGCAGCGGCATGGAGACGATGACCAGGCTGAGGCCCAGCATCAAAACACTGTACATTTCCGCGAGATAGAGCAGAAAGCCCGGGATGAAGTTCTCGAGTTGGTTGACGGGCGGCAGCGTGCTGGTGGTGCGCCAGTAGACGTAACGCAGAACGATGGCCGTGCCGAAACCCAGCGCCACCAGACGCCAGGCCCCCTGCCCGTTGAACCCTTTGATGGTCGCCAGAAGAACGAGCGAGATCGCGGTGGCGACCAGATGCGTCTGCAGACTGACCGGCATCGTGATGATGGCCAGAACGCAAAGCGACACAAGCAACCAGACAATGACTGTGATGGCCTTGTTCATCCAGAAACTTTCCGTTCTCGTCGCCATCCGGAATTTCGGCCCGGAATTTCCGCTTTATTCCCGGTGATCATCTGCATCCCTGGGCCGCCCCCGAACCAGCCAGGCATGCTGGCGAGGGAATGGACACCTGCGGAACCTGCGATGGCTGCTCGCCGCTCC